>DATBLL010000212.1:0-30488 GCA_036555425.1 Alphaproteobacteria bacterium
CACGCCCTGCTCGAGCGCACGGTGGGGCCGACGAAGCAGGCGCTTGCCGACGCCGGGCTCGATCCGGCCAAGATCGAGCTCTCCAATTCGATGCAGACCGAGGTGAACCTGCCGTTCATCACCGCCGACGCCTCGGGCCCGAAGCACCTGATGATCAAGCTGACCCGCGCCAAGCTCGAATCGCTGGTCGACGATCTCATCCAGAAGACGATCGAGCCCTCGCGCCTCGCACTGAAGGACGCGGGGCTCAAGGCCGCGGACATCGACGAGGTGATCCTGGTCGGCGGCATGACGCGCATGCCCAAGGTCGTCGAGACCGTGAAGCAGTTCTTCGGCAAGGAGCCGCACACCGGCGTCAACCCCGACGAGGTGGTCGCCGTCGGCGCCGCGATCCAGGCCGGCGTGCTGCAGGGCGAAGTCAAGGACGTGCTGCTGGTCGACGTGACCCCGCTCTCGCTCGGCATCGAAACGCTGGGCGGCGTGTTCACGCGCTTGATCGACCGCAACACCACCATCCCCACCAAGAAGAGCCAGGTGTTCTCGACCGCCGAGGACGGCCAGCAGGCGGTGACGATCCGCGTCTTCCAGGGCGAGCGCGAGATGGCGGCCGACAACAAGCTGTTGGGCCAGTTCGATCTCGTCGGCATCCCGCCGGCGCCGCGCGGCGTGCCGCAGATCGAGGTGACGTTCGACATCGACGCCAACGGCATCGTGCACGTGACGGCCAAGGACCGCGCCACCGCGAAGTCGCAGCAGGTGCGCATCGAGGCCAAGTCCGGTCTCTCCAAGGACGAGATCGACCGCATGGTCAAGGACGCCGAGGCGCATGCCGGCGAAGACAAGAAGAAGCGCGAGCTGGTCGAGGCCAGGAACGGCGCCGATCACGCCATCCACACCACCGAGAAGTCGCTCAAGGAGCACGGCGACAAGGTGAGCGCCGAGGAGAAGAGCGCCATCGAGGCGGCGCTCGCGGAGCTGCGCACCGCCAAGGAGGGCGAAGACGTCGCCGTCCTCCAGCAGAAGACGCAGGCGCTGCTCCAGGCCTCGATGAAGCTCGGCGAGGCCATGTACAAGGCCCAGCAGGAGAAGGAAGCGGCCGCTTCCAATCCCGGCGACGGCAAGCCGGGCAGCGATGGCGGCGCCTCCACGGGCGACGGCAGCGGCCGCAAGGACGAGAAGGTCGTCGACGCCGAATTCGAGGAAGTCGACGAGAAGAACAAGAAGAAATCGGCCTAAACCGGATGTCAGATTTCAGAGGTCAGATGCCAGATATGAGCTCTGACCTCTGTCCTCTGTTCTCTGTCCTCTGACCCCATGCCCAAACGCGACTTCTACGAAATCCTCGGCGTCGACCGCAAAGCCGACGAGGCGGCGGTCAAGAAGGCCTATCGCTCGAAGGCCCAGCAGTTCCACCCGGACCGCAACCCGGGCGACAAGGGCGCCGAGCAGAAATTCAAGGAGGTCAACGAGGCCTACGAGGTCTTGAAGGACCCGCAGAAGCGCGCGGCCTACGACCAGTTCGGCCACGCCGCGTTCGACGGCACCGGCGGCGCGCCGCCGGGCGGCTTCCGTCCCGGCCAGGGCGGCCAGGGCTTCGAATTCAACTTCGGCAGCGGCGGCTTCGCCGACATCTTCGAGGACATCTTCGGCGACATCACCGGCCGCGGCCGGCGCACCGCCCAGCGCGGTCCCGAGCGCGGCCAGGACCTCCGCTTCGATCTCGAGGTGACGCTCGAAGACGCGTTCAAGGGCAAGCGGGCGACGGTCCGCGTCCCCACCGCCGTGCGCTGCGAATCCTGCCACGGCACCGGCGGCGAGGGCGGCGCCAAGCCCAAGACCTGCGCCACCTGCGGCGGGCGCGGCCGCGTGCGCGCCTCCCAGGGCTTCTTCACCATCGAGCGCACCTGCGCCGCCTGCCACGGCACCGGCGAGGTGGTCGACAAGCCGTGCAAGACCTGCCGCGGCGAAGGCCGCATCGTGCACGACAAGACCCTGGCCGTGAACGTGCCGCCCGGCGTCGACGAAGGCACGCGAATTCGCCTGGCCGGCGAAGGCGAGGCGGGATTGCGCGGCGGGCCGGCCGGCGATCTCTACATCTTCGTCTCGATCGCACCCCACGAAATCTTCCAGCGCGACGGCGCCCACATCTACTGCCACGTGCCCATCTCGATGGTGACGGCGGCGCTCGGCGGTGCCGTCGAAGTGCCGACCGTCGAAGGCACGCGCGCGCGCGTCACGATCCCCGCCGGCACGCAGACCGGCGAGCAGTTCCGCCTGCGCGGCAAGGGCATGACGCAGTTGAAGAGCCAGCTCCGCGGCGACATGATCATCGAAGTCGCGGTCGAAACCCCCGCCAACATGACCGCGCGCCAGAAGCAGATCCTCGAAGAGTTCAAGAAAGCCGGCGGCGAAGACGCGAGCCCCAAGGCCAAGACCTTCTTCGCCAAGGTGAAGGAGCTCTGGGACGAACTGAAGGGGTAGGCGAGCCGTCCGTGGTCGGCAATTCCGCAAGTGCCGATGAGCTATGGGCAATCGTGCCGACGCAGGTGAGGCGCCACATCAAGCAACATCGTGGCGGAATCCCGTCGATGCGTTGAACCGCGTTTCTAGCGAGGTGCTTGCCGAAGCAGGGATCAGGTCAGCGCCCCGTCTCGATCCTGGAAGCCACCCGATCGAATTCATCGACTTCGACGCCGAACACCTCCGTGCGGTCGAACGCAAGCATGAGGAAGAGCGCGATCATGCCGATCCGCCGACGGTACTGACCCTTTGTGGGCGTAATTTTGCCATCGACGGCACGAAGCGAATCAACTTCGCAGTTAAGCGCAGTCTTGGCCGATCCGTGATCGTAATCTCGGTGCGCTAACGGGTATTAGAACCGCGAAGCGGTTCCGTCACAAAGCCCAAGGTTGCCGCGCAGCTGCTACCCTGGGAATCAGCGATCCGACCACCCAACCCCGAAGGGGTTGCGCCTCAGCACGCCGTTGGCGTTAGGCTTCCCCCAATGCTGGTCCAGCTCTACGAAATCGGCAGCCCCGAAGAGGGCCGGGCGGTGGCGGCGCTCGGCATCGATCACGTCGGCGTTCTGGTCGGCGGGGGCGCGTTTTCCCGCGAGCGCGCGGCCGCCGAGGCGCGCGCGATCTTCGCGGCGCTGCCGCCGCGCGCCAAGCGCGTGGCGCTATCGCTCGCGGCCGCCGTCGGCCCCGCCGGCGTCGATTCAAAGACCAAGACCGATCGTGACAGCGGCCACGCAAGAGACCTCGAGAAAGCGCGCGCCTTCGTGCAAGCGGCGAAGAGGCGGAGCTGCTGACGGGGGCGTCGAAAGGGGGCGAAAACTTCTGGATGAGGTGCAGACCTCAGGAAGGTCAGCTCCATTGCGCCCGACCGTTGCGGCGTCGCACTCTTAGCTCAAGCGCCACGCGCGACGCCGCGCCGGACTCGGTCGTCGATGTCGCAGCACTTGGCTTGTAGAGCCTGGCGGCAACGAGCCTGTCGCCTCGAGACTCGAATTCAATATCCCCCCTGGGCTGACCGCGAAACCGCTCGTATGCTTCCATGTGCAGCCGCAAGTCCTCTTGAAAGCGCTTTTCCGCGTCGGCGAAGAATTTCCGAGATTCGGCCTTCGTAAAGACGTCACCAGTCCGAAAGCGATAGTCTGCCGACTTCAGCAGATTCGCCCAGTTGTCGCATTTGAGATAATTGTGCCTGCGCATCAACGACCAGGCGAGCGCGTGCCGTCCGGCCAAGCACTGCTTCTGCATTCTCCAGGTTTTGTCGTCGTAGGCCCGGCGGCTATCAGGCTCGAACACCTTGAACTCGCAGGCGGTGAGCTTGCGCAGGATATTGTAGACCTTCTTGCCGAAGGCCTCGGCTTCGGGTTCACGAGGATTCCACCGGACCAAGAATTGGTAGCCTTGGAGGACGAGCGTATGGCGCCCGCTCGTTGGCATGGGCTCCACATCGTCCCAGCTACCCCTCGGCCACCCCAGCTGGAAATGGCAGCGTCGGAATTCGAACCTAAGCCGAGGTATGGTTTCGATGTAGCGCAACCCATAGTCGTCTTCGGGCCCCCAGACCGGCCGCCAGCCTGGCGGCTCGATCCACACGTAGAAACGCGTTTCAGCCGGATCGGCGAGCGAATCCCAATAGTGCAGCGATTCACCGGTGGGATCGCGCATGTGCCGGCGCAGTTCAATCTCCGGCAGACCGAGCTTTTCGCGACGCCGCGATTCGATGCAATCTGCCTCCCACCGCGGCTGATCCACGAAGTGCTGCCAGTAATCCAACGACACGAAACGAATCGCGGGGAAGGCCGCTTTCAGGCCATCGGAAAACGCCGCCACGTCCGCCGGCAGCATGCAAAGCGCTCGGGCCCGTCGAAACGCGGAGCGATCCTTCTTGTCGGCGAGGTACTCTGTGTATGAATGCGGTTTCACGGGCTTTGCTCAGGATCGTCACTCGGGCGAAGTCCACTCTTCGGCTTTGGCTTGACCAGCTCGTCGAGTAATCGCTTGATGAAGATCCTTTCTTTGCCTTGTTCCAATTCACCTTCGTCTAGCAAATTCTTGATTTGTTCGCAAATCTTCCGCGTGGCCTCAGACAACTTTTCCTTGTTTATTTCCTGATCCAATGCCCAGGCTTTCGGCACGCGAATCACGATGCTGTGATTGCGTCGAACATTGCGCTCGAGCTTCATGAAACGAGCGTCTTCCGCCGCATTGGGCATTGCATCTACCTTCGGCGTATACGTGTCGGCCACGAAGTCGATAGTAATGTCGCCAATCTTTATGCGCACCAAACCGTCGGCGTAGGAAGCGCCTCGCCGCTGACCGGGCGCGCCATCGATTGGGCGGTAATACTCCTCCATATTCCGTTCGAATGTCGCGCCGGTTTTTTCGAGAACCTTCTTGCATTCCTTCTCGATCGCATCAACTGCGTCCTCGGTCGTTTGCACGGTTTCGGGCTTTCCCGGGCGGCCATCACGATGCACGTCGAGAATCGGAATGCGCAGCGGGGACCCGGGTTCTGGGACATAGACTTCGGGCTCGATCCGGCGTGGCACGATTGGAAGCACGCGTTTGACTTCGTCGTCCAATGACGGCTCGGGCCGCCGTCCCAACGCGCGAGGTATATCGTCGATGCTCGGTGCTTCATCGTCGGGCATCCCCACGCCCCGCGGAGTCGTCGTGCGCGGTGAACGAAACTGGGGGTCATATGGCCGCTCGCCCGGATTCATGAATCTCAGGTCGCGAGGTAACGGATCCGACCAACGCAATGGCGGGCGCGGCGGCGGCAGATGCCGAGGATCGACTCCGACGAGGCCTGGCCGGTCGAGAGGGATCGGCGGCTGAAGCGGCTGTCCGGGCCTGCCGGGGATCGTAGGCGCAGGTCGCGGAATGATCGAGGACGCGACTCTTGCGGGCACAATGCCTTCTTCGTCCTCGCCGGAATCGGGCGAAGAGACGCGGTCCGGGGATTTGGAGAATTTGGATTCCGGGCTCCGCTGCGCGCGCCCCGCGCGCTCGATGAAAGCGAACCACTCGCGACCCTTCACCCGCGCCAAATCCGCGACGGCATCTACGAGCGCGCGCTCGGTCTCGCCGCGCGGCGCAAGCCAGCCGTCGTCGGCAAGCCCCTTCGCACGCTGAAACTCCTTGATGCCGTTGGTGCTGCCTTCATCGATGAAGCCGGACGGCCGGTCGAACGGATCTTCGGGCAGATAATCGAGCGCGGCGAGTCGGCGCTTGACGCTGGCGACGTCCGCGGGACGATTTTCGAAGCCGTTGCCGACCGTTCCATTGATCAACGCCGGCGGGTCGTAGAGCAGGCCCGCGCCGGAGGGCTTGCGCAGCAGGCGATTGTTGATCGCGCGTTCGGTCGGGCCGCCTGGATTTGCGACGCCGTCGACTTTGAGCCTGTTTTGTTCTTGCAAGCGCTCGAGCGCGCCGATCATCGGCTCGGTCGCGTAGCGCTGCGGATAGTCGGCATATTCCGGCGGCGGCTCGTAGGCGCGAATGATGCGCAGTGCGCCGTCGAGCGCCTCAATGTCGTCAGGGTTGTTTTCCTGGCCCTTTCCAACCGGGCCCTGAAGGGAAAGGAGGTCCAGATCATCGTTCATTGGCGGCTTCCTTCAATTTAGCCCGTTGCAGCCGCTTTGTGCGGCGCGGAAACACAATTCGGGATAAAGGAAATTAAACATTATATCTGCGAAAGTAAAGAACAAAGAGAGAATATCGCTGGCTGCGCCCCTGCGCGCTCCGTGATTTTCGGTTGTGGAATGGGGGTCGGCGTGCTTCCGGAGCGCCACGGCCGCGCCTATCCTGCGCGGCTTCTCAATTCGGGAGACATCCAATGTTCCCCCGCCGCTCGCTTCTCGCTCTTGCCGCTTCGGCGGCGGCTGCCGCGCTGCTCGCCGCACCCGCGCCGCGATCGCTCGCCGTCGGCGCCGATCTCCCGCTGTTCGATGCGCACGTGCACTGGTCCGAGAACGCGCATGACGAGATTCCGCTCGAGCGGGCGCTGCAAATACTCGACAAGTCCGGCGTGCGCATGGCGCTCGTCTCGAGCACGTCGGACGCGGCGACGGTCACGCTCTATCGCGCCGATCCCAGGCGCGTGGTGCCGATGCTGCGCCCCTATCGCACGCGCGCCGACATGGGCGGCTGGGCGAAGGATGCCAGCATCCCGCCCTATCTCGCCGAGCGCCTGAAGCTCGGCGTGCACAAGGGCATCGGCGAATTCCATCTCTACGGCGAGGATGCGGCCTCGCCGGTGATGAAGGAAATCGTGGCGATGGCGGTCGCGCGCAATCTCGTCCTGCATGCGCATTCCGATGCGCGCGCGGTCGAGATCCTGTTCCGCCACGATCCCAAGGCGCGCATCCTCTGGGCCCATGCCGGCTTCACCAATCCGGCCGAGGTGGGTGCCATGATGGCGCGCTATCCCAATCTCTGGGTCGAGACCGCGATCCGCCACGACATCGGCCCCGGCGGCAACCTCGATCCGGCGTGGCGCAAGGTTTTCGTCGAGTATCAGGACCGCTGGCTCGTCGGCACTGACACTTACATCACCTCGCGCTGGCACCGCATGCCCGAGATCCACGCCGAGACGCGCGCTTGGTTGGCGAAGCTCCCGCCCCAGGTCGCCGAGAAGCTGGCGTGGCGCAATGGCGCCAAGCTCTTCGGCATCCCCGAAAGCGTCTTCACCGGCACCGCCCCGGCGCGCAAGGCCGAGTAATTGGGCTAGCGCGGAGAGGAGAGAGGGCCAAACACGGAGCACACGGAGGACACAGAGAGATTTTATGCGCGCTAGAGGCGCGCATTCATTCTGCTCCGTGCTCTCCGTGTCCTCCGTATTTCAATATCTTCCTCCGGGCTCTCCGCGGCTCCGCATGTGCATCAGCCGGGCTCGCCTTCTACCGGCTCGAGATCGAGGTCGCGCACGCCGAGTGCCTCATAGGCTTCGGCGAGCGTGTGGACCACCAGCGTGGGTCCGGCCGTGCGGTTCTGCTGCAGCTCGTACATGCGGGAGAGGCCGAAGATTTCGGGCTTGGGCGCCACGAGCACGCGCGTCTCGCCGGGGATGGTCGGTCCGGATTCGGCGAGATCGGCGATGAACCGGCTCGACACCTCGGCCCGGTCGACGGCGGAAAGGTCGAGGATCGCGGGGCACGGTCCTTCCTTGGCGACGAAGCGCCGGACCGCCGCGCGCATCGCGGTCAGCGCCGCCTCGGTGAGCACGCTGCCGAGCCGTGCCACCAGAATCCGCTGCTTGCGGTCGACGAGAAGCGCATTGGTCATGACCCCGCCCGCGCCGTGCCGCCGCGAGAATAGGCGCGGCCTCCGGCGCCGGCAACGCGTGCGGGCCGCGCGCTCCCGCGCGTGAAATTTCGCACTTGACAATGTTCCTTGTTTGTCCTCGCGATGGCCGCCATCGCGTCCGGGTGCCGGTCCATGAGACGTCTCTTCGCGGTGATCCAGATGCGCGGCCCGCGCTTTGATTCGTCCCGGCCGTTGGAGCGGCAGGAGGATTGCGCGGGCACGCCGATTTCATGAATGCGCTCGAGGCCGAAGGTTTCATTCTCGTCGGCGGCCCCCTCGAAGGCACGTCCGACGTCCTGCTGATCGCACGGGCCGCGGACGAGGCCGAGGCCAGGGCACGGCTCGCGCCGGATCCTTGGGCGCAAAAGGAGTTGCTGCGCCTCGGCGAGACGGTGTTCGAAGGCCGGGCCGCGCATCCGGCGGCCGCGGGCGGGGCCGCGCACCTACGCAAAAATGCGTAGAAACGCCGCGCGCCGCACACACAATATTTCTACCTATATTTAACCACAGTCGCCGAATATTGGTGTGAAGGGGATCACTGCAACGCCCCGACGCCGCTCGCAGACTGGCCGGTGCCCGGCTAGATTCCGCCGCACGGCATTTCGAAGATGAGGGCAACGATGAAACGCTCCCGCTACGTGGCACTGCTGGCGATGGGCGCCAGCGCGCTGGCGCTCTCGGCCTGCGGCGAATCGGAAACGCCGGCCGGCGTCTACACCTCAGTCGATCAGTGCATCGCCGACAAGCAGTTCACCGAGGCCGAGTGCAAGAAGGCCTTTGCCGTGGCCAAGGAAGAGCACAAGAAGGTGGCGCCCAAATACGCGTCCAAGGCGGATTGCGAAACGGATTTCGGCGTCGGCAAGTGCGAGGAGTCGCCCTATCGCACGAGCACGGGCGGCTACACCTTCATGCCCTACTTCGTCGGCTACATGCTCGGGCGCAGCCTCTCCGGCCAGCCCGCCTTCACGCCGCAGCCGCTCTACCGCACGCAGAACGGCACGCAATACCGCACCGGCGACAACCGCCCGGTGACGGCGAAGACCGGCGTCCAGAACGTGCCGCGCTCGACGACGACCTCGGCCTTCAAGAGCACAACGACGACGCGCGGCGGCTTCGGCCGCAGCGGCGCCGTCTACGGCTCGACCTCGTCCTCGCCGCGCACCTCCAGCTCCGGCAGCTGAGCCTCCACTGCATCGGCGCGAATTCGCGCGCGTCCGGCGCCGCGCCGGGCGCGATCGCCGTCGCGCGTCCAAAGGGAACCTGGACACGGAGGACACGGAGATAGAATCCGGCGCCCGCGGCGCGCAATCATTTCTTCTCTCGTGTCCGCGAACACTTTGTGTTCGCCGTGTCCTCCGTGGTTCAATCCTTCTTCGTTGCCGCACACGGATCTGGGACATGGAACGCATCGCCGTAACGCCGCGCGCCGACTGGAAGAAGACCGCCGAGGAGCACGGCTTCGATTTCCACTCGCTCGAGGGCGACCCCTATTGGGACGAGAGCGCCTACTACAAGTTCACGCTGGAACAGATCGAGGAGGAGCTCGAAAGCGCGGCCGAGACGCTCGAGGAGATGTGCTTCGACGTCGTCGACCGCGTCTGCGCCTCGGACGAGATGATGGCGAAGCTCGCGATCCCTGAGCCCTATCGCGGCTACATCGCCGACAGCTGGAAGCACCAGGAGCGCAACCTCTACGGCCGCATGGATTTCTGCTACGACGGCCAGAGCCCGCCCAAGCTCTACGAATACAACGCCGACACGCCCACCTCGCTCTACGAGACCTCCATCTTCCAATGGGTGTGGCTCGAGCAGGCGATGGAGCGGGGGCTCATCCCCCAGGGCTGCGACCAGTTCAATTCGCTGCACGAAAAGCTCGTCGCCGCCTTCGCCAAGCTCGGCATCGATTCGAAGCTCACCTTCGCCTGCGCGCGCGACAGCCTCGAGGACAGCGGCACCATCGACTACCTCGCCGATTGCGCGCAGCAGGCCGGGCTCGAGACCGGGCGGCTCTTCATGGACGAGATCGGCCTCGATCCCGAGGGCCACTTCACCGATCTCGACGACATGACGATCCCGTGGATGTTCAAGCTCTATCCCTGGGAATGGCTGTTGCGCGAGGAGTTCGCGAAGAACATTCCCGGCAGCGGCACGCATTTCATCGAGCCGGCGTGGAAGGCGGTCCTCTCCAACAAGGGCTTCCTGCCGCTGCTCTGGCAGAAGCACCGCAACCACCCGAATCTGCTGCCGGCCTATTTCGAGGGCGATGCCGAGGCGCGCTCGCTCGGCGACTCGTTCGTCAGGAAACCGCTCTATTCGCGCGAGGGCTGGAACGTCGAGGTGACGGTCAAGGGCGTCAAGCACGCCGCCAAGGACGGCAAATACGGCGCCGAGGGCCACATCCTCCAGGCCTATCATCCGCTGCCCGACTTCGGCGGCGTGTTCCCGATGTGCGGCGTGTGGCTGGTGGCGAGCGAGCCCGCCGGCATGTGCATCCGCGAGGACCGCAACATCGTCACCACCGACGACGCGCGCTTCATCCCGCACGTGATCCTGGATTAGATGCGCGCCGTTAGCCCCGCCTTCCCCACACCGCCCAGCAGCGGTGCCGCACGGCGAGCGGGTCGGCGGGAAAATCGCGCTTCAGCAGCGCGGTGTGCTCGGCGTCGAACGCCGCGACCCGCTCGGGTGACAAGAGCGCGCCGATGCCGGCGCTGGCGCGGATGCGCCCGCGCCAGGCTTCGCGCGAGTAGGGCACGTCGAGCTCGAAGCTGAAGGATTCGACGCCGGCGAAGCCGGCGTTGCGCAGATCGAGATACCACGCCGGATAGGGCGACGATTTGCCCGCGCCGGTCCAGGTGGGGCTGTGGCGGAGGATCAGCGTCTCGGTGGCCTCGACGACGTTGCCCGGCACGCGCAGCCAATCGAAATGCGCCATCATCAGCGCGCCGACGGGCTTCAAGACGCGCCGCGCCTCGGCCGCCGCGCGCGGCCGGTCGAACCAGTGCCAGCACTGGCCGGCGATGACGAGGTCGAGCGCTGCGTCGGGGAAGCCGGTGCTCTCCGCCTTGGCCTCGCGCGTCGCGAGCGCGAGGCCCGCCTCCTTGGCGCGCGCCGCCGCCTGCGCCAGCATCGCGGCCGAGGGATCGAGCGCCGTCACCACGCAGCCGCGCGCGGCGAGGCCGAGCGCCACCGTGCCGGTGCCGCTGCCGAGATCGAGCACGCGCAATCCCGCCCGCGCGAAGCCCAGCGCCGCGAGGCGCGCGAAGAAGGCCGGCGGAAATCCGGCGCGGAAGCGTGCGTAGTCGTCCGCGGTCTTGCCGAAATCGATCGTCATCCGGGGGCGCGCTCCGCCTGGATGCGCAGCCGGCGCCGGCTCCAGCGCGAAACCGGATACGAGACCAGATACTCGTAGATGAACCAGGCAAGCGGCCGGATGAGGGCTGATCCCGCCAGCGCGCCGAGCCAGCGATAGCCTGGGAGGCGCCGCCAGATCGCGATGAACACGTCGATGCCGCGCAACAGGCGCCCGCGATCGTCGACGGCATACAGGCGGCGCAGCGCCGCCTCGAAACTGATGCCGTGGCGGCGAAACAGCTCGGGCGCGGTGTTGACGTCGTCCCAGCCCATCGGCAGCGCGTGCCGGCCGGCGATGGTGGCGTAGCGCGTCATGCCGGCGCGGCAGACCGGGCAGGCGCCGTTGTAGCAGATGGTGATTTCGGGCGCGGGCTGGTCCGTCATGGCATCGCGACGCCGGCCGGTTCGAGCCACCCTTTATAGCGCACGACGAGGCCGATGAGCGCATGCCTTATCTCGACATCGAAGCCGAAGCGGCCCGCATCGTCGAACTCGCGCGTGGCGCCGCCCGGTGCCCAGGCGCTCGGCAGCGGAAGGCCGAACAAGCTCCAGCGCCGCACGACGTAGCGCAGCGACGCGCCCTCGCGCACCAGCGCGATGCCGAACGCGAACGGGCCGAAGCGCTCGACGAGAAGCCGCTCCCATCGCCCGCGTCCGGCGGTAAGCCGGCTCGAAAAACCTCGCCCGCCGAAACTGCGGCGCCAGCGCTCGGCGCCCTGGCTCACGGCAATATCGACCGTGATCGGCGCCGCCGCGGCCGCGCGCGGAAAGCCGAATATCCCCGCAACGAGCCGCGCGAGGATACCCCGGCCACGCTCGACCGCAGCCATGCCTTGCCAGCGCTGCGTGCCGCGCGCGTGCAAGGCGCGGATCGGCTCGTGCAGAAGATCGCAGGCGCTCCCGAGGATGCGCGGGAATAACGGCGTCGAATCGCGCTCCGTCGCGTCGTTGCGGCAGCCGGCCACGATCCGGCGCGCCGCGAATTGCGCTTCGTAGTCGGCGAGCTCCAGCTCGTTCACCGCCGCCCGCGCGCCGGGCGCGGGTCGCTTGCCCTCAAGCAGTCGGCGCAGGACGGCCGCCGCCGCCATGGATGGAATGAACGGCCCGTCATCGCCTTCCGCCGCCATGTGCCACGCGCGCGAAAAGCGCGCGCCGCCGGCGTCGCGGCCGGTGACGGCGACGAACATCCCGCCGCGACGCTCGCCGCAGCGCAGCCTGTTCATCGCGAAATGAAATATCCCGGCGAAAGGCGCGAGCGAGCGCGGCAACCGCAGCCGCACGAGCCAGGCCAGCGCCCAGAGCCCGCGATGCAGCAGCGCCGGCGTCGGCCCGGCGCCGAACCATACGCTTTTCAGCTCTGGCCACAGCCCCGGCAGCACGCGGAGGTCCGGTACATCGACCAGCGCGAATCGGATGCGCCGGAGCGGCAGCGCACCCGGCGGCGCAATGGTGAAGCGCATGCTGTCGATGAGCGCATGCCCGGATACCCGGCGGCCCTCGCGCCGCAGCGCGACGCGCTTCCCGGCGTAGGAGGCGATGGCGCGGACCACATTGCGGCCGAGGCCGGCAAAGGGCGAGGGCGCAATGCCGGCGGCGATCGTCTCCAGCGCGTCGCCGGGCCGCAGCAGCCGGCGCGCCGCCGCCGCGGTCAGAACCGGGCAGGTGCTGACGCCGGCCAGCACGAACACGCCGCGCCCGCGCGCCGCCGCGTCGAACCGCGCGATGCCTTCGACGAAATCGGCGCCGTCGGCGAGATCGAGATAATCGATGCCGAGCGCGAGGCACGCCTCGACCACGCGATAGGGCCGCGCGCCATAGGTCTGGAACGGGCCGCTCGCGTCGACGACGACGTGCGGCGCCGCCGCGCCGAGTTTGGCGGCAAGATCGCCGTCGCGGTCGAAAGCGAGCGGCACGATGCGCGCCGCGGCAGGCAGCGCCGTGGCGAACGCCGCCGCCTTCGCCTGCGAGCGGCCGGCGACGAGGATCGTAAGCCGAGCCTCGCCGGCGAGAAGGCGGACAAGCCGGCCGCCGAACGTGCCGTAGCCGCCGAGGACGAGGATCCGCATCGCGCCGTGGCGGCTATGGGCCTAGCGCGCCGCCGGCTCCGCCCGCGGCGTCCGCCGCGACGCGAAGCCCTGCGCGGCGCGCCCGCAGATCCGCGCCAGACCGTTCGCGATCGGCGTCGCCAGCAGATGGCCGAGGCGCTCGTGACTCGGCAGCGCGGTCCAGAGCAGCGCCAGCGCATCGGCGCCCGCGTAGACGGTTCCGTCTCGATCGACGGCGTAGAGCGTATGGCGACGATCTCCGGCCCCGATGCCGAGCGCATCGAGCGCGTCCGGCTCGCGCGCGATATCGCGCCACGCAATGTCGAGCGCGGCGCGCCGCGCTTCCAGCTTGTAGATGCCGATGCGCGTGCGCCACAGCGGCCCGTCGCCGTCGTAGAACACCGTGAGCAGCGGAGCGGCTTCCGATTTTCGAACCATGGTCGTCTCCATCTATTGGGGAAAGGACGGAGTCTGCCGCGGCAGCGGCGCGATCGGGGCGGGCCGGACCCGCGCGCACCGGCTCGCGGCGCGGTGCGGCGTCACCGGGCGCTCGATGAGCGCGGCGACGCCGCAGAGATCGAACAGCCAGGCGCGCCAGCGGTAGCGCGGCAGCTCGCGCCAGAGCGCCACGCGCGCGGCGAGGCCGATGCGCAGGCGCCCCTGCCGGTCGACGACCGCGAGGCCGCGCTTCGCCGCCGCGCGGCCGAGGCCGAACAGCGAGAGCGCGTCGGGATAGCGCGCGAGGTCGCGCCAGAGCACATCGCGCCGCTGCGGCGGCAGCGCGCCGCGATAGCGGGAAGCGCGCGCGGCCTCGAGCGGCGCCGCGCCGTCGAAGAAGACGGTCAGCGTCGTCGGCGGATAACCGCGCACGAGGTCGGTGACGAACCGGGTCATGGATCGCCTCCTTGCGTAGGAGAACACGAGGGTCTCAGTGATTTCAGAAATCGGTGAAACGGCCGGGAAAAAAATTTTCCCCGGCCGCGGGCGCCGGGCCGGCGCCGCGGGCCGGCGCGAAGCATCGTGGCCACGCGGCCGGCGGCTCACCGTTCGCCTCCGGCGCCGCGGCGCTTGCCGGCGCCGCGCGGAACGAAGCGCGCGATGCGCCCGCCCATCTTCATGAGGCCCACCAGCACCGGCTTCGGCAGGCCCTTCACCTGGTCGTACCAGCCCGAGAGCGTCTCGAGGAATTCCAAGAGGCCCCCGATGCGCTCCTTCGTCTCGCGCGCGGTCTGGCCGTCGGAGGCGGCCTCCATCGCGCAGGCGCGCAGGATGCTGAGCGTCGGATCGATCTCGCGCTTCTTCCGCTCCTCGACGATGCGGGTCAGGATCTCCCAATTGTCGCGCAGCGCCTCGAAATGGTCGCGCCGGTCGCCCTTCACCGGCGTGCGCCGCACGAGGCCCCAGCCGAGCAGCTCCTTCAAGCTCATGCTGACGTTGGAGCGCGCGATCGCCAGCGTGTCGGCGATCTCCTCGGCGGTGAGGGGGTGCGGCGCCAAATAGAGGAGGGCGTGGATCTGCGCCACCGAGCGGTTGACGCCCCAGCGCGCGCCCATCTCGCCCCAGTGGAGGACATAGCGCTCCATGGCCGGCGTCAGCCGCATCGCGCGATCCCTCGCTCCGCCGATTAGCGGATTTCAGTAATTTCTGAAATCTTCGTCAGAAAAGCCGGCACTGTCAAGCGGCGCATCAGCGCAGGGCGAGGTGGTAGGCGGCGCCGAGCGCCGCCGCCGCGGCCAGCGTCGTCAGCATGCCGATCTTGAAGCGCAGCATGGCGACGATCGAGGCCGCCGCCAGGGCGAGCGAGACCCAGTCGATGCTGGCGAGCTCGGGCACGTAGAGGCGGAGGCCGTGCCAGCGCAGGGTGTCGATCTTCGCGAACAAGACGTGCAGCGCGAACCAGACCGTGAGGTTGAGGACGACGCCCACCACGGCCGCGGTGATGCCCGAGAGCGCCGCCGAGAAGCCCTGCATGCCGCGCGTGCGCTCGACATAGGGGGCGCCGACGAAAATCATCAGGAACGAGGGCACGAACGTGACCCAGACGGTGAGCGCCGCGCCGAGCGTGCCGGCAAGATAAGGATTGAGGCCGAGCGATTGGCGGAAGCCGGCGAGGTAGCCGACATATTGGAGCACGAGGATCAGCGGCCCCGGCGTGGTCTCGGCGAGGCCGAGCCCGTCGAGCATCTCGCCGGCGCTGAGCCAGTGATAGGTCGAGACCGCTTCCTGCGCCACATAGGCCAGCACGGCGTAGGCGCCGCCGAAGGTGACGACGGCCATGGCGCTGAAGAACTTGCCGATCTCGGTGAAGGGATTGCTCCAGCCGAGCGCCGCCCAGAGGAGCGCCACCGGCGCGAGCCAGATCGCGAGCCACAGCAGCGCGGTCGCGACCGTCGATGAGGGGCGGACCGGCGGCCGCGCGTCGTGCGCGACTTCGGCGGCGCGCGGCGTTTCGGCGGCCGCGGCGCCGTGCGGCTTCACGACGATGAAGCGCTGGGGCCGCCAGCGCCCGCCGACATAGCCGACGAGGCCGGCGCCGATGACGATGAGGGGGAACGGGATATCGAGGAAAAAGATGCCGACGAAGGCCGCGGCCGCAAGCGCGTACATCCAGGAATTCTTGAGCGCGCGCTTGGCGATGCGGAACAGCGCCTCGACCACCACCGCGAGCACGGCCGCCTTGATGCCGAAGAACAGCGCCTCGACCAGCGGCACTTTCTGGAAGCCCGCATAGATCGTGCTGAGCGCCAGGATCACCAGCGTGCCGGGTAGGACGAAGAGAAGCCCGGCCGCGAGCCCGCCCGCGGTCCGGTGCAGCATCCAGCCGATATAGGTCGCGAGCTGGGTCGCCTCGGGCCCGGGCAGCACCATGCAGTAGTTGAGCGCGTGCAGGAACCGCGCCTCGCCGATCCACTTCTTCTCGTCGACGAGGATGCGGTGCATCAGCGCGATCTGGCCGGCGGGGCCGCCGAAGCTCAGCACGCCGATCTTGAGCCAGACGCGAAAGGCGTCGCGGAACGTCACGCGCTGGGCCGTTTCGCCCGCCGAAGTCGCGTTCGCCCGGTCCATCGCGCCCGCCAAAATGCCCCACCGCGCGCACTCTATAGGATGCGCGGCAGCCCTGCGCCAGCCAAGCGCTTTCAAGCGCAGTTGAGCGGGGTTCACAGCTTGCCGCGTAGGGCGCGCTGCGCGCGCCCTGTCTCCACAAGAATCGCGCGGCCGCAAGAACCAAGCGTCGGCAATTTGCCCCTCCTGCCAGCGCTTTCGTGGCGGAGAGAGGGCGCGCGCAGCAGGCTGTGTAGAAACCTTCTTCGACGCAACTTTGATTCAAAACACCCAGAAGATTCGGAACGATACGAATCTCGAGATGCATGCTTCGATTCGAAAGTTGCGATTTTTCGACCTCTCGAAGACTTTTCACACAGCCTGCGCAGCGCGCCCCTACGCGGCCGCGGTCTTGGGCGCGCTCGCGACCAGGGCGGGTGCGGGGGCGAATTCGGACAGCGTGAACACCTCGGGCGCCGACATCAGGCCCTTGATCGGATGCTTGCCGAGCGAGACCACGGCGCGGCCCTCGCGCACCATCGCCGCGAAGGCGGCCGACATCACCACCGGCGCGCCGAGCTTGGCGGCCAGCGCCTCGATCCGCACGGTCAGGTTCACCGCCGGGCCGATGCAGGTGAAATCGAGGCGGGCGGCGGAGCCGATATTGCCGTAGACGACGACGCCCACATGCAGCGCCACGTTGAAGCGCAGGATCGGCGCGCCCGCCGCCGCGCGCTCGCCGTTGAGCTTGTGCACGGCGGCATGGGCGGCGATCGCGGCTTCGAGCGCCTGGCGGCACGCGTAGGCGCGAAAGGCCACATCCTCCACGGGGAAGATCGCGAGCACGCCGTCGCCCATGAATTTCAGGATTTGGCCGCCGTGGCTCTCGATGGCGCCCGCCAGCGCGTCGAAGAACTGGTTGAGCGTTGCGATGACCTCGTCGGTCGGGCGCAAATCGGAAAGCGCCGTGAAGCTCCGCATGTCGGCGAACCAGATCACGGCGTCGATGCGTTCGCCTTCGCCGCGGCTGATCGCGCCGGAGAGGATGCGCCGGCTCGCATGCTGGCCGACATAGGTGTCGAGCACCGCCTCGGCGATGCGCCGGCCCCAATGGATCTCGAACACCATGGCGACCAGCGGCAGCACGGCCTGCACGAGCTCGATATGCGCGGCGGTGAATCCGCGCGGGCGGCGCGTGGTCAGTGTGAGCACGTTGCGCTCGCCGTTGCCGAACGCCACCGCGAAGGCGGCGTAATCGGTGAAGCCGTCGGCGCGCAGCTCGTCGAAGAACGGGAACTCGCGCGAGGCGCGCGCGCCGAGAAGGCGCGCACGGAGCAGATCGGCGCCGTCGTGGATGCGCTTGATCGGCGAACGCAGATACGCATTGGCGGTGCGGATCGAGCGCTCGCGCATGATCTCGACCGTCGGGCGGTCGACGCGCCACTCGAAACCCGTCGCGGCCGCCTGCGGATGGATCACGAGCAGGCTGAACAGCGCGCGCTCGACGGGGATGCCGGCGCGCCGGAATGCGGCATTGAGCCCGTCGAAAAACGCCTTCGCATCGGCCAGGCGCCGGCCCTCCGACTGAATCCAGTCGGCGATGCTATGTTGTTGTTTTTTCGAAATTCGCACCACGACGTTAAGACACCTTTTGCCACACCGCGCTTGACCCGGGCTCAATCCATCGCCACTTATGCTTCGTTGGCCCGCGGTGCAAGCCGCCGGGCCTGGTGTATTTGGCGACTTGGCAGGAGCGCCTCATGTTCATCCAGACCGAAGAGACGCCGAACCCGCTGACGCTCAAGTTCCTTCCCGGCCGCGCGGTGCTCGGCACGGGCACGGCCGATTTTCCGAGCACGGACGCGGCGGAAGGAAAATCGCCGCTGGCCGAAACGCTGTTCGGCATCGACGGCGTGGGGGGCGTGTTCCTCGGCCCCGATTTCATCACGGTCACGAAGCGCGCCAATGCGGACTGGCCGGTCATGAAGCCCGCCATTTTGGGCGCGATCATGGAGCATTTCACGGCCAATCGCCCGGTGGTGAACCAGCATGCCGACAATTCCAATCAGGCGAGCGAGGAAGACGATCCGGTGGTGAGCCAGATCAAGGAGCTGCTCGACACGCGCGTGCGCCCCGCGGTCGCGATGGACGGCGGCGACATCCAATTCCACGGATTCGAGAAGGGCGTCGTCTATCTGACGATGAAGGGCTCGTGCTCCGGCTGCCCCAGCTCGTCCGCGACGCTCAAGGCCGGCATCGAGAACATGCTGCGCCACTACATTCCCGAGGTCACGGAAGTCCGGGCCGTCTATTGACGGCGCGGATTTCGCCTCGCCGCGCGACCCGCCTTTAGGGGCGATGCGCAACGCAATCGCAACGTATAAGCCCGTATTGGTGGCCGGAACCGGAGGCCGGTTCCGCCGTTATTGAGTCTGCGAATTTGAGGGGGTTGCAATCTCCAAGGGGGTTACCTCAAGGATGAAAAATCTTTCGAACGTCGCGCTCGGCCGGGCGTGGCTGCGGGTCGCCGCGCGTCCCGTGGCCGATTCGGGCGGCGCGCAGCGCAACACGGCGTGGGCGGCATTTTCGCTGACCGTCCTCGCCGCGGCGGGCGCCTTCGGCGCCGGCTACGAGCCGTTCCGCAACGCGCTCGAAGACCGCTACGGTCTTTCGATCTTCGTGCGCATGACCGACGAGAACACCTTCGAGCGGCCCGATCCCAAGGCGCTGCCGCCGGTGGCGCTGCTGTTCATCGACAATTCGGTGAAGCGCGTCTCGGCCGCGTTCGACACGCAGGAGTTCAACCTCGCCGCGGTGCGCCGCGGCGCGCGCGTGCCGCGCGTGTTCGTGGCCGCGCTGCCGCAGGACATCGACCAGCTGCGCACGGTCGCCGACAAGCGCAACACCTTCATCCGCGCGCTGCTGCCGATGATCCTCGCGGTCAACGAGCGCATCGCCGCCGACCGGCGCTATCTCGTCGAGCTGCGCCGCCGCGTCGATTCGGGCGAGACGCTGCCGCCGCCCGACGAGGCGTGGCTCAAGGCCATCGCCGAGCGCTACAAGGCACTGGGCCGCGGCAAGCGGGTCGATTGGGTGGCGCTGCTCGAGCGCGTCGACGTCGTTCCGCCCTCCTTGGCGCTGGCGCAATCGATCGTCGAGACCGGCTGGGGCAGCTCCGCGCCGGCGCGGCGCTCGAACGCGCTCTTCGGCATGATCGGCGGCGACGGCACCGACACCGCCAAGCTCGCCGGCTTCGAGACGCTCTATGCGTCGGTCGCGGCCTACGTCCACAATCTCAACACCTTCGCGGCCTATGGCGATTTCCGCCGCCAGCGCGCGGCGCTTCGCGTCGAAGGGAAACCGGCCGACGGGCTCGCGCTGGCGATGACGCTGCTGCGCTATTCCGAGCTCGGCATCGAATACACGCGCCACATCCAGGCGGTGATCGAAAAGGAAAGCCTGGCGCCTTTCGACGACGCACAGCTCAGCCTCGATCGCGGCACCGAGGGCTGACCCTCCCCTCACTTCCTTAGCAATGTTTCGCATTGCCTGAGCCCCTTCCCTCCCGCTCGCGCGGGAGAGAGAAGCAAGAGAAAGACGCGCCCCCATCTTGTCCTCTCCCTCTTGGGAGAGGAGGGGCCATTCGCGGCCCTCCCATTCGCGGCGTGGGCCGCGAATGGGAGGCGAGGGCACTCCCGTGCCCGAGAGGCCTTGTCGGCGGACGGCGCTCCGGTCCACTCTCCGCGCAAAGCGCGGGGAGGCACGGTTATGAGCGATGCGATCGAGACGGCGCTGCAGCAGCTCTTCTTCAAGCCGCGCTCCTACAGCGCCTGGCAGGACCGCCCGGTGCCCGAGGCGCTGCTGCGGCGGCTCTACGACATCGTGAAGTTCGGGCCGACCACCGCCAATTCGCAGCCCTCGCGCTTCTTCTTCGTGCAGTCGGCCGCGGCCAAGAAGCGGCTCGAGCCGGCGATCGACGCCGTCAACATCAAGAAGACGCTGACCGCACCGGTGGTGGCGATCATCGCCTACGACATGCGCTTCTTCGAATACTTGAACGTCTTCTATCCGCACCGGCCGCAGGCGCGCTCATGGTACGAGGGCAAGCCCGACCTGGAGCGCACCTGTCTCCGCAACAGCTCGCTGCAGGGCGCCTATTTCATCCTGGCGGCGCGCGCGCTCGGCCTCGATTGCGGGCCGATGTCGGGCTTCAACGAGGAGAAGGTCAACCGCGAATTCTTCCCCGACGGGCGCTTCCGCGCGAATTTCCTCTGCGCGCTCGGCTATCACGCCGCCGAGCCCGACTATCCGCGCCTGCCGCGCCACGATTTCGATGCGGCGTGCAAGATTCTCTAGCGCCGGCGCGCGCGCTCCCCGCTCACCGGCGCATCATCGGCTGCGGCAGGTCGCGGTCGGAGAGCAGCGGATAGTCGCGCGTGTTGAAGAGCTGATAGTGCCACCACTCGTTCCGATAGAAGTCCCAGCCCGCCGAGGTCATGATCCCGAGCAGCACGAGGCGGTTGCGCTGCGCCTCGACGCCGATGCCGCCGGTCGTGCCGTGATGCGAAAGCGGCGTGAACGCGTCGAAGCCGGTGCCCATGTCGAGCTCGCGGCCCGAGCGGTCGACGAGCGTCAAGTCGACCGCGACGCCGCGCGAATGCGGCGAGCCGCGGCGCGGATCGGCGAGGAAATCGGGATCCGGCCGCGCGTTCCACAGCACCCATTGCGCCTCGCTCGGCCGGAACCCGTCGAAGATCTTGAGCCTCAAGCCGAACGGGCGCGCGATGGCGATGGCGAGCGCGAGCTTTTCCGCCGCTGCGCGGCGGAGGTAGCAGGCGGCGCGCGCGTAGACCGGCTTGCCGGTGAAATTGCGCGCCGTCGCGTAGGCGAGGCCGATCGCGACGTCGTAGGCGGGCGGGCGGATTTCGACCAGGCTCATGGCGTCTCGGCGGACGAAGCGGCGCCTCTCTTAGCATGCGCGCGTTAACGCGCCCATGATGACGGTCCTCGGCATCGACACCTCCGCCGCCGCCTGTTCGGCGGCGCTCTGGCGCGGCGGCGCCGCCGTCGCCACCGAGCGCACCCTGATGGCGCGCGGCCATGCCGAGGCGCTGATGCCGATGATCGAGCGCGTGATGCAGGGGGCGGCCTACGGCGAGCTCGATGCCGTGGCGGTGACCGCGGGCCCCGGCGCCTTCACGGGCCTCCGCATCGGTCTCGCGACGGCGCGCGGCATCGCGCTGGCGGCGGGGATCCCGGCGATCGGCGTCTCGGTTTTCGCCGCCATTGCCGCCGGCATTCCCGCGGCGGCGCGGCGCGGCCGCGCGGTCGCGGTCGCCATCGATACCAAGCGCGGCGACGTCTACCTCCAGGGATTCGATGCAACGCTGGCGCCGCTCGGCCCGGGCCGCGTCGTCGCCGCGGCCGAGATCGCGGCGGCGTTGCCGCCGGGCCCGCTCTATGTCGCCGGAGACGGGACGGGGCTGATCGAGGCGGCGCTGGCGGGCGCCGCCGGCGAGCGCCGCCGCGACGCCGTCTTCGCCGCCGAGCGGGCGCCACCCGATGCCGCGACGGTGGCGGCGCTCGGGGCGCAGCTGCTGGAGGCGGCGCGGCGCGCGGGCGCGCCGCTGCCGCCGCCGGAGCCCCTCTATCTGCGCGCGCCCGAGGCCACGCCGCTCGCCTTGCAGGGCAAGCGGCGCGGCAAGGCGCGATGAGCATTGTCGTCATCGCCGCCGGCCCGGCGCATGCCGAGATCGTGGCGGCGCTGCATGCGGCGACGATCAGCGCCGAGGATGCGCCCGCGAGCGGCGGCGCCTGGGATGCCGCCTGGGTCGCGCGCATTCTCGCCCTGCCCGGCGCCTCCGCGTTCCTGGCGCTGGCGCCCGATCCGGCCGCTCCGGCCGGCCCTGTCGGCCCGGTCGGGTTCGCGCTGTGCCTGCCCGCGGGCGCGGCGTTCGATCTCGTCGCCATCGGCGTGCTGGCGCCGCAGCGGCGCGGCGGCATCGCGCGCCAGCTGCTGGCGCGCTGCGAAGACCATGCGCGCGCTGCGGGCGCGGCGCGGCTGATGCTCGAAGTCGCCGACGACAACCAAGCGGCGCGCGCGTTCTATGCGCGCGCCGGCTTCGCCGCCGTGGGGCGCCGCAAGGCCTATTACCGCGCGCGGCCGGGCGGGGCGGCGCGCGACGCATTGGTCTTGAGCAAAACGCTGCAACGCGAAGCTAAAATTCAGTCCAAAACGCGTTTGGGTAAATAATTCCCGCTACTGATTTCCGTGCTTGCGTTCGCCGACCCGGGCAATTATGTACTCCGCCCGATGCCGTAATGAGCGCAATTGCCGCGAATACTAGGGGATCGGTATCGTATCGAACCAGCGAACCGACAGGAACAACAAGGACAACCGGAACCAAACCATGGCGGACAGTGAAACCAAGCCCGATCTCCTGGCCCAGACCGTTCAGATCGTCGCGTCCTTCGTCTCGCACAACACCGTGGCGGTGGGCGACCTGCCGCGGCTCATCGAGCAGACCCACGCGGCGCTGCGCGCGCAGTCGCATCCCGGCCACGC
The DNA here is from genome assembly GCA_036555425.1 of Alphaproteobacteria bacterium. Lineage (GTDB taxonomy): Bacteria > Pseudomonadota > Alphaproteobacteria > Bin65 > Bin65 > SBBV01. Next base: position 22,827 of record DATBLL010000212.1, read on the forward strand.
CGAGCCCGAGAAGCCGCGGCCCGCGGTGCCGATCAAGAAATCGGTGACGCCGGACTACGTCATCTGCCTCGAAGACGGAAAGAAGCTCAAGATGCTGAAGCGGCATCTCATGACCGCCTACAGCATGACGCCGGAGCAGTATCGCGAGAAATGGGATCTGCCGCCCGAATACCCGATGGTGGCGCCCAACTACGCCGCCAAGCGCAGCGAGCTCGCGCGCAAGATCGGGCTCGGCGCCAAGGGCGGGCGCCGCCGCAAGCGTTAGGCGCTGCCGCGGGCGGCACGCGGCAATCCCGCTGGCTACGCGGCGCGCGGGAGACTATTGTTGCGCCATGCCAACGCGCCGCACCGCCAAGGCCGAACCGCACGCGCCGCGCAAGACCGCAGCGCCCCTCGCGCTCGACCGGCTCGAAAAGGTGTGCCTCGAGAAGGGCCTGCGCATGACCGATCAGCGGCGCGTGATCGCGCGCGTCCTGTCGGGGGCGGAAGACCATCCCGACGTGGACCAGGTCTATCGCCGCGCCTCGGCCATCGATCCGCGCATCAGCATCGCCACGGTCTACCGCACCGTGCGCCTGTTCGAGGAGGCCAGCATCCTCGAGCGCCACGATTTCGGCGACGGGCGCGCGCGCTACGAAGAGGCCCCCTCCGAGCACCACGACCACCTGATCGATGTCCAGAGCGGCGAGGTGGTGGAATTCCGCAACGAAGAGATCGAGCGCATCCAGCGGCGCATCGCCGCGGAGCTCGGCTTCGAGCTGGTGGGCCACAGACTCGAGCTTTATGGCCGGCGCACCCGCTCGAAGGCGTAAGCGGCGCCGGCGCGGATGGCGCGCGGGCATGCTGCGCCTGCTCCGGCAGGCGCGGCGCCTTTCGGTGGCACCCATCCGCCAGATCCGAAAGGGCAAGGGCAAGCAGGCAAAGTTGCGGCCGCGCCGGCGGCGCCGCGGGCACCTGGCGCAGACGCCGGCGCCCGAGAACCGCCTCATCGACGAGCGCGCCGGCCAGCTCCAGGTGCGGCTCGCCGAAACCTGGGAAGAGGTCGATGCGGCGCTGGCGCTGCGCTATCGCGTCTTCTTCGACGAGATGAAGGCGCGGCCCACGCCCGGCATCGTGGCCAAGCAGCGCGACGTCGACGAATTCGATCCCTATTGCGATCATCTGCTCGTCATCGACAACGCGCTCGGCACCGGGCCCGAGGCCGTCGTCGGCACCTACCGCATGCTGCGCCGCCGGGGCGCTGCCAAGGTCGGGCGCTTCTACTCGTCCTCGGAATACGACGTGCGCCCGATCATCGATTTTCCGGGCGAAATCCTCGAAATGGGCCGCTCCTGCATCGATTCGGCCCATCGCACGCGCGCGGCGATACAGCTGTTGTGGAAAGGCGTCACCGCCTACATCCTCGCGCACCGTATCGATATCCTGTTCGGTTGCGCGAGCCTGCACGGCACCGATCCGGCGGCGATGGCGGTGCCGCTCTCCTATCTCTATCACAATCATCTGGCACCGCCCGAGCTCCGGCCCGTGGCGTTACCGGCGCGCTATGTCAGCATGAATCTCATGGCCAAGGAGGCGATCGACGCCAAGGCCGCGATGCGCGACCTGCCGCCGATGATCAAGGGCTATCTGCGCTTGGGCGGCGTGGTCGGCGACGGCGCGGTGATCGACTACGATTTCAACACCGTCGACGTGCTGGTCTATGTCGACATGCGCAAGGTGAGCGAGAAATACTATCGCCACTACATGCGCGGTTTTCAGGCGGAGGCGTCGTGATCTACAACGCGCCGGTGCGCTCCTTCGTGCGACTTTCGCTCTACGTCGCCTGGATCCTGCTGATGATCCCGGTGCAGGCGATGGCGCTGCTGCTGCACTTGAAGCTGGCCGAGCGGCTACCGATGTTCGTGCACCGCGTGGTGATCCGGCTGCTCGACGCCAAGGTGACGGTGAAGGGCCAGCAGTCGAAGGAAGGCGCCGTGCTGTTTGTCAGCAACCACGCCTCCTATGCCGACATCTCGATCCTCGGCGCGCATATCCGCGGCAGCTTCGTCGCCAAGGCCGAGGTGGCGAAATGGCCGCTGTTCGGCATCTGCGCCAAGCTCTCGCGCACCGTCTTCGTCGACCGCCGCGCGCGCTACGCGCGCCAGCAGGCCGAGGAGATGAAACGGCGCTTCCAGAAGGGCGACCGCCTGATCTTCTTCGCCGAGGGCACCACCAGCGACGGCAACCGCGTGCTGCCGTTCCGCTCGTCGCTGTTCGCCACGGCCGAGATCGAGGTGAACGGCGCCCCGGTGAAGGTGCAGCCGGTCTCCATCGCCTATACGCGGCTCGACGGCATCCCAATGGGGCGCCACTTCCGCCCCTTCTTCGCCTGGTACGGCGACATGGACATGTTCTCGCATCTCTGGGGCATCGTCGGCCTCGGGCGCTCGACCGTGGTGCTCGAGTTCCACAAGCCGGTGACGATCCGCGACTTCCCGGACAGGAAAGCGCTCGCCGCCTACTGCCAGGCGGTCGTGGCCGCCGGCGTTTCGAGCGCGCTGTCGGGGCGGCCGCAGCCGATCCTGCTGCCCAACGGAGCGCCCTCGGCGCCGGCCGCGGCCGAGCCCGAGGCCGGCCCCGCTTCCCAGCCGGCGTGAGCGGTCGCGAAGTTGACGCAAACCCTCCCTATATCCATGCTTGCATGAGCTACGATGGCGAGGCCGGTGCCTCGGGCGCGCCCGAGGCATATGTAACGCATTGAAAAAGAAGCTTTTTATCAAAACCTATGGTTGCCAGATGAACGTCTACGACTCCGCCCGGATGGCGGACGTCCTGGCGCCGCTGGGCTACGCCCCGGTCGATGCGCCGGACGACGCCGACATGGTCATCCTCAACACCTGCCACATCCGCGAGAAAGCGGCGGAGAAGGTCTATTCGGAGCTGGGGCGCATCCGCCAGATCCGCGAGCGCCGCGCCGCGCTCGGCCGCGAAACGGTGATCGCGGTCGCCGGCTGCCTCGCCCAGGCCGAGGGCGAGGAGATGCGCGCCCGCGCGCCCTTCGTCGACATCGTGCTGGGTCCCCAGACCTATCACCGCCTGCCCGAGATGGTCGCGCGCGCCGCGCGCGCGGCCGGCGTGGTGGCGACGGATTTCCCGGTCGAGGCGAAGTTCGACGAATTGCCCGAGGCCGCGGCGCCGCGAGGGCCGAGCGCCTTCCTCACCGTGCAGGAAGGCTGCGACAAGTTCTGCACCTTCTGTGTCGTGCCCTACACGCGCGGCGCCGAATTCTCGCGCCCCCTGCGCCAGATCGTGGCCGAAGCGAAGAGGCTCGTGGCGCAGGGCTCGGTCGAGATCACGCTGCTCGGCCAGAACGTCAACGCCTATCGCGGCGCCAGTCCGGACGGCGGCACGTGGGGCCTGGCCGAGCTCATCCGCGCGCTCGCGGAAATTCCCGGTCTCGCGCGCATCCGCTACACCACCTCGCATCCGCGCGACATGGACGCGGCGCTCATCGCGGCGCATCGCGACATCGCGGCGCTGATGCCGTTCCTGCACCTTCCCGTGCAATCGGGATCGGATCGCATCCTCGCCGCGATGAATCGCGGCCACAGCGCCCGCGACTACCTCGCGCTGGTCGAGCGCCTGCGCCGCGCGCGGCCCGATCTCGCACTCTCCTCCGATTTCATCGTGGGCTTCCCCGGCGAGACCGAGGCCGACTTCGCGGCCACGCTCGCGCTCGTGCAGAGCGTGAACTACGCCCAGGCCTTCTCGTTCAAATACAGCCCGCGGCCGGGAACCCCGGCGGCGCTGGCGGAGGATCAGGTGCCCGAGCAGGCGAAGGACGAGCGGCTGCAGGCGCTGCAGGCCGTGCTGCGCGCGCAGCAGCTCCGCTTCAACCGCGCCACGGTCGGCCGCACCGTTCCGGTGCTGCTGGAGAGGCCGGGCCGCGATCCGGGCCAGCTCCTGGGGCGCAGCCCCTGGCTGCAGCCGGTGCACCTCGAAGCGCCGCCCGCCGCCATGGGCCGCATCGTCGAGGTCGCGGTGCGCGCGGCCACGGCCACGTCGCTCGCCGGCCGCCTCGCCGCCCCCGTCATGGAGGACGCCGCCGCGTGAGTGCGCTGCCCACCGCTGCCGGCGCCAATGCCCTTTCGCTGGAGTTCGAGGACAATGCGCTCGTGCGCCTGCTCTGCGGCGCGCATGACGAGCATCTGGCGCGGATCGAGAAGGCGCTCGACGTCACCATCGTCGCCAAGGGCAACCGCCTCACCATCGCCGGCCCCGATGACAAGCGCGAGGCCGCGCGCGTGGCGCTGGCGCAGCTCTACACGCGCCTGAAGCGCGGGCGCGAGGTCGAGCCCGCCGACGTCGACGCCGAGATCCGCTTCGCGCGCCAGCACATCGCGAGCCCCGATCAGGCGATGACGGCGGAGCGGCGCTCGTTCGGCGACCTCGTGATCGGTACGCGCAAGCGCCAGATCGTGCCGCGCACGCCCAATCAGGCGAATTACATCCGCGCGCTCCGGAGCACCGAACTCGTGGTGGCGTTGGGGCCGGCCGGCACCGGCAAGAGCTATCTCGCCGTGGCGATGGCGGTCACGATGCTGCAGGCGGGGCAGGTCGAGCGCATCATCCTCTCGCGCCCCGCGGTCGAGGCCGGCGAGCGCCTGGGCTTCCTGCCCGGAGACATCAAGGAGAAGGTCGATCCCTATCTCCGCCCGCTCTACGACGCGCTCTACGATCTCCTGCCCGGCGACCAGGTGACCAAGCGCCTCGAAACCGGCGAGATCGAGGTGGCGCCGCTCGCCTTCATGCGCGGGCGCACCCTCGCCAACGCCTACATCATCGTCGACGAGGCGCAGAACACCACGCCGATGCAGATGAAGATGCTGCTGACGCGCATGGGCGAGAATTCGCGCATGGTCGTCACCGGCGATCTCACGCAGATCGACCTTCCCGCCGGCGTCACCTCGGGCCTGCGCGACGCGGCCGAGATCCTCGAAGGCATGCCGGGCGTCACGTTCATCCATTTCGGCCATGCCGATGTCGTGCGCCACGAGCTGGTGGCCCGCATCGCCCGCGCCTACGACGAGCGCGACGGCCGCCAGGCCGAGTTCAACCTTCTCCCCGCGGCGCAGAAGAAACGTGGGCGGGTTTGATGCGGCGGCGGCGCGTCAGCGTGGCACTGCGTTGTGCCGCCTGGGCCGAGGCATTGCCGCGCGCCGAGCGCTTCGCCCAGCGCGTGGTCGCCGCCGTGCTCGACGACCGGCGCGTCGGCATCCGGCGTCCGGCCGAGGTCGGCGTGGTGCTCGCCGACGACGGCTTCGTGCGCCGCCTCAACCGCGATCACCGCGGCAAGGACAAGCCCACCAACGTGCTCTCGTTCCCGCTGGGTGACGCCGCCGCCAAGGGGCGGCGGATTCTGCTCGGCGACGTCGTGCTCGCCTATCGCACGATCCGGCGCGAGGCCAAGGCGGAGGGCAAAAGCATCGGCCGCCACGCCGCGCATCTGCTGGTGCACGGCACGCTGCATCTCCTCGGCTTCGATCACGAGCGCGCGCGGGCGGCCCGCATCATGGAAGGGCACGAGGTACGCATCCTGAAGCGCCTCGGCGTCCCCGATCCTTATCGGGTCCCCGATCCCTGTCGCGCGCCGTCCAAGAACGGGCAAGCGCCATGAACGAGCAGCCCTCGAGCCGCGCGCTGCCGGCCGCGGAGGCGCCGGACGAAACCGGAGAGCCGGGCGCCAAGAAGAAGCGCGGGGGCGCCGGCGCGTTGTCGCGTCTCCTGCGCACATTGCGGCGCGGCAAGCGCAGCGAGGAGCTGCGCGACACGCTCGAGGAGATCATCGAAGCCGCCGATTTCAAGGGCGAGGAGCTGGCGCCCGACGAGCGCCGCCTGCTGCGCAACATCCTGCGCCTCCACGCCGTCACCGCCGCCGACGTGATGGTGCCGCGCGCCGATATCGTCGCGGTCGAGATTTCCACCGCGCTGCCGCGCCTGATCGAAACGGTGAAGCGCTCGGGCCATTCGCGCCTGCCGGTCTATCGCGGCGCGCTCGACGAAATCGTCGGCATCGTCCACGTCAAGGACCTCATCGCCCACTGGTCGCAGCGGCGCGGCTTCTCGATCGAGATGGTGCTCCGGAAGGTGCTGTTCGCGGCGCCCTCGATGCGCGTGCTCGATCTCTTGAAGGAAATGCGCATCACGCGCCTGCATCTGGCGCTCGTCGTCGACGAATATGGCGGCGTCGACGGGCTCGTCACGATCGAGGATCTCGTCGAGGAGATCGTCGGCGAGATCGAGGACGAGCACGACGAAGAGCCGCCGCCCAGCCTCGTCGAGGAGGCGCCCGGCATCGCCCTTGCCGATGCGCGCGTGAAGCTCGACGATTTCGAGCAGCGCTTCGGAGCCTTCGTCACGGCCGAGGAGCGCGAGGAGGTCGATACGCTGGGCGGCCTCGTCTTCTATCTCGCCAACCGCGTGCCCTCGCGCGGCGAGCTCATCAAGCATTCGTCCGGCATCGAATTCGAGGTCGTCGACGCCGATCCGCGCCGCGTCCGCCTGCTGCGCGTCCGCCACCTTCCGGTCCAGAGTCCGCCCCGTGTCGGCGAGGATTGAATCGCGGATGCCTGCCGCCCTGCCCGCCGCGGCGGGCGAGCCGGCGCGCTGGCCCGCCGTGCTCGCGCGCCAGCGCGGCTGGCGCCGCCGCGGCGCCGCCATTCTGCTCGGCGCCTTGGCGGCGGCGGCGCTGCCGCCGGTGCATGCGATTCCGCTGCTCTGGGTCGCGTTTCCCGGCCTGCTGCTGTTGATGGGCGGCGCCCAGAATTGGCGCCAGGCGCTCTGGATCGGCTGGTGGTTCGGCTTCGGCTTCTTCGTGGCCGGGCTCTACTGGCTGGCCTGGCCGCTCTCGCTCGATATCGTGCGCTTCGGCTGGATGATCCCGTTCGCGGTGTTCGGGATCAGCGGCGTGCTCGCGATCTTTCCGGCGGCGGCCGCGGCGCTCACGCACGCGACCCGCATGCGCGGAATCGCGCGCGTGCTGCTGTTCGCGGTCGCGTGGATCGCCGGCGAGTGGCTGCGCGGGCATCTCTTCACCGGCTTCCCCTGGAACCTCGTCGCCACCGCGTGGGCGGCGCTCGAGCCGATGATGCAAAGCGCCTCGCTGGTCGGCGCCTACGGATTGGGCTTGGTCACCGTCTTCCTGGCCGCGGCGCCGGCCCTCCTCTGCGAACCCGGCCTCGAGCGGCGCAATCGCTTCGCCGGCTTCGGCGCGGCGCTGGCGCTTCTGGCCGGGCTCTGGCTATGGGGCGCGGAGCGCATCGCCGGGGCCGACGCACGCCCGGTCGAGGGCGTGCGGCTTCGCCTCGTGCAGGGCAACATCGAGCAATCCCTCAAGTGGGATGCCAGCCGGCGCGAGCAGACATTCGCCCACTACGTCGCGCTCACGCGCCAGCCGGGCCTCGACCGCATCACCCATGTGGTCTGGCCGGAAACGGCGATCGACTATCGCTTCGTCAGCGATTACCCGGCCGCGCGCATCGCCGGCGAGCGCCTGCAGCGCCTCGTCGCCGCCATTCCGCCGAACGGCGCGCTCATCCTCGGCGCCATCCGCGACGAGCGCCAGCAATGGTTCAACAGCGTGCACGTGATCGGGCCGGACGGCACGGTCCGCGCCACCTACGA
>DATBLL010000226.1:0-2102 GCA_036555425.1 Alphaproteobacteria bacterium
CATCAACCGATTCTGCCTTCGCACTCTCGAAGCCCTCGCTCCGACGATGCTGCGAACTTCCGAATCAGGACACTAGTGTGTCGCGGTCACTCTTCAGTTCGTAGCCGGAAAGCTCGCCGTTGATCACCGCAACGTCGATTCGAACCGACCCCGACCACACTCCCATCTCTTCGACGATGCGCGTATCAGCATCGTCGGCGTAGTCGCTCGATAGGCGCCGCAAGAGCGCGGCTCTAACGTCGCGGTCTCGCATCGTCCAAGGCCCCGAACTTCCGTCGGATTGCGTTATAGCACGTGTCCGCATATTAGGACACCCGCTGCGTCAACTTGGGACACCCGCCTCCAAATTCGGACAGCACCAAACGCTGCAGTCGCTTTGATCATTTCGAGCTCTAAAGCCCGGGCGTGCTTTAGATGCTCAATTTCCAGGTCGACAGCCTTGTCCTTCTCCAAGATCATTCTCTGGCTGTGGAGGACTCGGCGCGAGTTTCACGCTCTGGTGCCGCAGGACGGGATCGAACCGCCGACCTTCTGATTACAAATCAGGTGCTCTACCGGCTGAGCTACTGCGGCGCCGGGCGCGGGCGCGCGGACGGGCGCGATAGATAAGGCGCATCGGCGCCCGGGTTCAAGCGCGCGCAGAGCGCGCTTGACATTGTTCTTGAAATGTTCTAGGCGAGCGGCATGGGCCCGATCGGGTCGCTGGCGGCCCGGCGTTGCGCCGGATCGCGCGCGGCACCGGGCCGGCGCTCTTTGACATCGTCGATCTCGCACCCAGCACGCCGGCCGTAGCGGCCGCGCGGCCGGCCGATGCGCCGGCGATGTCCACCGATGTCCACCGATGTCCACCCGATGTCCACGAATGTCCACGAATGTCCACCGTTGCGGGGGAGGGGGCCGCCGGCGAGAAACGCCGCGATCGCGGCCGAAGCGTCGGCGCTGCGCGGCCGCGTCGCGCGCCCGCGGTACCGTGCGTTTCGGCAGTAGGGCCTTTCGGAACAGGCCGCCACAAGCCTACAAAAGCCGGCCGCAGCCGGCCCAAAAGCCTATGAAAGCCTACAAAAGCCTACAAAAGCCTACTTAATCGAAAATGTAGGCTTCTATCGGCTTTTGTCGGCTTTCGCGGCGCGGTCCGCCGCGCCGGCGCCGGCGAGAAACGCCATGATCGCGGCCGAGACCTCGGCGTTGGTCGTGAAGTCGATCGCCGGCACCTTCACCGGCACCCAGTGGAAGCGCTCGTAGAAGAGCCGCCCCGGATGCGGCGGCCGCGCATAGTCGTGGCGGGGCAGCGGGCGGAAGCTCTCCTGGAACGGCTTGGGGCCGGCGCTGATATTGCGGAGGTTGAACGCCTCGGAGCGGTAGAGGCGGAGAAGGTGCGTCTTCCAACGCCCCTCCATGTCGTCCTCGAGCGTCACGATCACGTCGCCGCCGCGCTGCTCCGCGAATTCGTTGGCGCGCTTGCGCCCGCCGGCATTGCTGTATTCGGCGAATTCCCAGGCGGCGATGTGCGGCCGCTGGCGCATGAGCGCCGCGGCGAGCGCGTTGGCGCAATCGTGATCGGGATGCGCGCCCTCGTAGGCGGGCACCCAGAGCGTGTCGATCGCGTGCGCGTCGGCGGCGTCGCCGAGGCGCCGGTAAGCGTCCGGCAGCGCGTGGCGCAGGCGGCGCGCGGCGAGCCCGTCGTCGGCGATGCGCGCGATGCCGAGTTCGCGCGCCGCCGCCGCGGCCTCGCGCCGGCGCAGCGCGATCCGCGCTGCGTGGGTCATGCGCGCCCAGGGCCACAGCGCCTCCCGCGGCGGGCAGCCATGCGTCAGGTCGAGCGCCACGACCGCGGCGCCTTGCGCGACCGCGCGGCGGATCGCCAGTGCCGCGCCTACCACCTCGTCGTCGGGGTGCGGCACGAGGACGAGGATGCGCCGTCCGTACACGCTAGCGCCGCTCCGCCGCGGCAGCTGCGCCTACAGCTGCAGAAGCGGCCGCACTTGCCGCCGCGCCGGATGCCGCCCTCGCGGCTTCCGCCCACACCGGCAGCAGATGCTCGGCGACGACGCTGCGCCAATCGCCGAAGCGCCGCTCCATCGCGGCGCGGGCCGCGCGGCCCA
>DATBLL010000228.1:0-23239 GCA_036555425.1 Alphaproteobacteria bacterium
CGGCCAGGAATGCCATGAGGTAGAGGATGACCAGCACCACGCCCGAGACGACGGCGATGCGGTGGCGCTTCAGCTTCCACCACATCAATTTCCACTGGCCGGCGAGGTAGTAGCGCTCCTGCTCGGGCGAGAGCTTCTCGACCGAATAGGGATCGAACGGCGCCGGCGAGACGAAGTGCTTCGGCGCGCCGGGCGCGCCGGGTGGAATCGCGGCCGATTTGTCGTCGGGCGCCGTCACTTGGTCGCCTTGCCTTCGAGCCGGATGCGCGGATCGAGCCAGGCCAGCGCCAGATCCGAGATCAGCATGCCGATCACGGTCAGGACCGAAAGGCCCATCAGGAACGAGCCGGCGAGGTTCATGTCGAGCGAGAGGAGGGCCTCGTAGAGCATCTTGCCCGTGGTCGGCAGGTTGAGCACGACCGAGACGATGACGGCGCCCGAGATGATGTGCGGCAGAAGCTCGCCGATGTCGGCGATGAAGGGATTGAGCGACATGCGCAGCGGATACTTCATCAGCAGGCGGAAGGGCGGCAGGCCCTTGGCCCGGCCGGTGACGACGTATTGCTTCTGCAGCTCATCGAGGAGATTGGCGCGCAGGCGCCGGATCATGCCGGCGGTGCCCGAGGTTCCGATCACGATCACCGGGATCCAGAGATGCTCGAGGACCGAGGCGAATTTCCCCCATGTCCATGGTCGGCCGATGTATTGCTCGTCCATCAATCCGCCGATCTCGGTGCCGAACCAGGCGTTGGCGAAATAGACCAGCACCAGCGCCAACAGGAAATTGGGCGTGGCGAGCCCCAGGAAGCCCAGGAACGTCAGTCCGTGGTCGCCCCAGCTGTATTGGTTGGTGGCGGAATAGACGCCGATCGGGAACGCGACGAGATAGGTGAAGATGACCGTGGCAAACGAGACGATGACCGAGAGCCAGAGCCGGTCGCCGACGATCTCGCTGACCGGGCGGCCGTATTCCATCGAGAGGAGCTCGTCGCGCACCAGGTCCCAGAGGAACCAGACATACTGCTCGACGAACGGCAGATCGAGGCGGAATTCCCTGCGCAGACGCGCGATCTCTTCGAGATCGCTGGGCTCGCCGGCGGCGCGCAGCTCCTCGAGGCGGGTCGAGAGGAAATCCCCGGGCGGGAGCTTGACGACGACGAAGATGACGAAGCTGATCGCCAGCAACGTCGGGATCATCACCAGGAGGCGATGGGCGATGTAACGGAGCATCCGGTCAGCCGCGCTTGCGCTGGACTTTGGCGGCGCGGTTGAACCAGAACGTGTCCGGCTTATAGAGGCCGAAATAGGCGCCGGGGTCGTAGGCGTAGACGCCTTCCTTGGGCACGTTCTTGAGCTGCTTGTCGACCACGACCGGCTGCAGTACGCCGCCGACGACGCCGATGGTGAAGACCTGGTCGGCCCAGATTTCGAGCATCTTAGTCCAGATGTCGCGCCGCGCCTCGCGCGAATCGGCTTTGCCCCAGGAGCGGTAGAGCGCCAGGAGCTCTTCGGCGGCGCGGTCGTCGAGCTTCTCGCCTTGCTTGCCGCGCGTCTCGACGAATTGGCCCCAGCGCGGCCATTGCGCCTGCACCTCCTCGGTGGGTGCGAATTCGTGCGGCGAGAGGCCGGGGCGCACCAGCGCGTAGTCGATGCCGCCCCAGACCGACATCATGGTCTGGCCGGAGACGATGCGCCGGCGCAGCACCACGCGCTGGAACGCCTTGGAATACATTTTGATGCCGGCCTTGGCCCAAGTGTCGGCGACGAGGCGCGTCAGATCGACGTATTCGGTGCCTTCGGCCGGATATTCGACGATAAGCTCGAGCTCGCGCCCGTCGGGGAGAAGGCGCTGGCCGTCGCTGCCGCGATTGGTCAGCCCGACCTGATCGAGCAGGCGGTTGGCGAGCACGAGATCGTATCCGGCATGGGCCTGGCGCAGCGCGGGCTGGTAGAGCGGGCTGCCGGAGAGGACGGTGTTCTGCCCCGGCTCGGCGAGGCCGACATACATGATCTTGTTGACCTCGTCGCGGTTGATCGCGAGCGAGAGCGCGCGGCGGAAGCGGACGTCGCGCAGCAGCTTCTTCCACACCGGATCGTCGCAATTGAGATTGGGAAACAGCGCCAATTGCGCGCCGTTCGCCGTCTTCCAGAGGCGCACTTCGAAGCCGCGCTCGTCGGCGGCGCGGCGCAGGAACGGAAAATCGTCGAAGCGGATGCTGCGTGCCTGGAGATCGACCTCGCCCGCGCCGGTCTTGACCGGGATGATCTTGCTCTCGGCCAGCACCATCACCACGCGGTCGGCATAGGGGAGCTGGCGGCCGTTCGCGTCGATGCGGTGATAGAAGGGATTGCGCACGAATTCGTAGCGCTCGGCGACGCCCTCGGTCTTGGGAACCCAGGGATCGAGCGTCGGCAGATTCGGATTGAGATTGTTGCGCCCGTTGCGGTCCTCGCTCGCGATCTTGCGCGCCCAGCCGTCCTTCCGCTTCTCGTTGAGCTTTTCGAGCCGCTTCTTGTCCGCGTATTTCTCGTGGAACTTCTTGTAATAGTGCGTGGGGCGGAAGATCGTGAGATTGGCCGGGCTCGCGAGCCAGGGCAGGAAGCCGGGATTGGGCTTGGACCAGGCGTAGCGCACGGTCTGCGCGTCGGGGAACTCGACCTTGGGCTTCTCGCCCTCGACGAGGAGGCTCGCCGAGCCGAAGAAGCGCCCGAGCGTCTTGTTGCCCGCCATGTCCTCCCAAAAGAACCTGAAGTCGTCCGACGTGAACGGCTTGCCGTCGCTCCAGCGATGCCCTTTGCGGAGCCGGAAGGTGAAGGTCTTCTCGGCCTCGTCGACATCGACCGCCTCGGCGATGTCGGGCACGAGCTGCCCCTCCGGCGTCCAGCAGACGAGCCGCGCGTAGCCGTAGGAGCCGACGAAGCGTGCGTCGCGATCCTTGCTCATGAGGAGGCGGAGATCGCCGCCATGCGCGCCCGGACTCTTCTCGCCCTCGAGCTTCACGACAAGCGGCGCGGCCGGCACCCGCTTGGCGACGGGCGGCAGCTTGCCCTCCTTCACCAGCGGCTCGAGCATCGGCGTTTCGATGAGCTTCGGCGGCGTCGCCGGCTCGCCCGCCGTCTCGGCCCAGGCGCGGATCGGTCCGATGGCGGCGGCCAGCGCCGCAAGCGAGACGAGGGCCTGGCGCCGCGTGAGGGCGCCGTGGCCGGCGCTGGGCGCGCACCGCTTGTCGCGATTGCGGATCATCGAGCACCTGCCGCGAACAAGGTGTGGGCATCCTGCCAGACAACGGCGGGGTGTGCGGCCAGCCGCTCGAACAGCCCTTCGAGAAACGTCCAGCACGCCGCATCGTGGGCGTGATGGTGGGTGACGATGCCGGTTGCCTCGCCGGGATCGGCGATGCGCAGGCGCCGATGGGCGAGATGGCGGGCGATGAAACTCACGATCAGCGACGCGCTGTTGCAGCTGGGCGGGTTCGTCCTCCAATTGACGACTTCGACGTGGCCGTTCACCTCGGTCACTCCCTTGACCGCAGGGCGTCGCGGACGCGGCCCGTAGAGCGATAGTCCCGTGTAGCCGAACTCGGCGAGACGAGCCTTGAGGCGCGGTGCGATGCAGTACCAGGGCGGCACCAGGGCCGGCACGAAGCGCGCTCCCAGGAGATCGCGCAAACGCTTCATCCCCTCCGTCATTTCGCCCGCGACGATCGCGGGCGGCCGTGCCGCGTCGAGCTCGCATTCGAGCTTGCCCGCCGGCGCATGATTGACGTGGGCGTAGCCGTGCTGGATCACGCTCGCGCCTTCGACACGCTCCACCGCCTGCGCGAGCGCCTTGTTCGCGTAGACGGGCGTGGCGCTGAGCGCCACCGGCAGGCGCCGGCGCTGCACCAGATCGAAGAGCCGCATCAGCGGCGGCGTTGCGTCGCCGACGTCGTCGTTGCGCCACCACAGCGTGGCCTGGCGGCGCGATGCGCGCCACCTGTTCAACTCCGCCATCAGCGGCGGCCACGGCTCGCGGCCGGGGCGCGCCTGACGTTGCCGCGCCTTGGTGCCGGCTTCGGCCAACGCGCTGGGCCCGCTTGCGATCGCCGCCGCAGTGATCAAGGCTTTGCGCCGCGAGATCATGCCACCACCGCTCCCAGCGCAGCGCCTCGGCGCGCGCGCACGTAATGGCCCCCGCCCAGATCATGCAACGTATCGTCGCCCAAATCATCCACGGTGAAGGGCTCGGGCCAGGCGGCCGGAATCGAGGCCTTGCCCTCCATCAGGGCGGAAAGATCGAGGCGGTGGCCGGGATCGGGCTCGGGCACCGCCGCGAGCAGCGCCCTGGTGTAGGGATGGCGCGGATCCTTGAACAGAAGCGCGCCCGGCGACAGCTCGACGAGGCGCCCCGCGCACATCACCGCGATGCGGTCGGCCATGTAGTCGACCACCGCGAGGTTGTGGGAGATGAAGAGATACGTGAGGCCGAGCTTCGACTGCAGGTCCTTCAAGAGGTTCAGCACCTGCGCCTGCACCGAGACGTCGAGCGCCGAAACCGGCTCGTCGCAGATGAGAAGATCGGGCTTGAGCGCGAGCGCCCGCGCGATGCCGATGCGCTGGCGCTGCCCGCCCGAGAAGGAGTGGGGATAGCGGCTCAAGAAGCGCGGATCGAGCCCGACGAGGCGCAGCAGCTCCTGCACCATCTCGGCGCGGTGCTTTTCGTCGCCGATGTTGTGGATGCGCAAGGGCTCGCTGATGATGTCGTAGACCGTCATGCGCGGGTTGAGCGAGCCGAACGGGTCCTGGAACATGAACTGCATGCGCCGGCGGAACGCGATGAGATCGGCGCCCTTCAAGGCCAGGATGTCGGTGGGCTTGCCGCGGTCGTTGAACGTGATCTTGCCCTGATCGGGCGAGAGCGCGCGCATCAGGATCTTCGAGAGCGTGGTCTTGCCGCAGCCCGATTCGCCGACGAGGCCGACGCACTCGCCGCGCTTGATGTCGAAGCTCACATCGGCGACCGCCTGGATGCGCGCATCGATGCCGCCGAACCAGCCGGATTTCTTGATGCGGAAGGTCTTGGAGACGTGCTCGACCTTCAGCATCGGGCCGGCCTTGTCGCCGCCCTCGGGCCAGGGCTCCTTGGCGGCGAGAAGATGCCCGGTTTCGGCCGCGATCTCGCGCAAGGGCACGAGCCGCTCGCCCGGCTTCATGTCGAAGCGCGGCACCGCGCGCATCAGCGCCTTCAGGTAGGGGTGCTCGGGCCGCTTGTAGATGTCGGCGGCGGCGCCGCCCTCCATCACCTCGCCGTGGTACATGACCACGACCTCGTCGGCCATGTTGGCGACGACGCCGAGATCGTGGGTGATGAGCAGCAGCGCCATGCCGAGCTCCTGCTGCAGATCCTTGATGAGCTTCAGGATCTGGGCCTGGATCGTGACGTCGAGCGCGGTCGTGGGCTCGTCGGCGATGAGGAGGGCCGGGTTGCAGACGAGCGCCATCGCGATCATCGCGCGCTGGCGCAGGCCGCCCGAAAGCTCGAACGGATAGGTGGCGAGGCCGCGCTTCGGATCGGGGAAGCCCACGAGCCGCAGCATCTCCTCGACGAGGGCCTCGGCCTCCTTCTGCGGCACGTCGCGGTGGAGGCGCAGCGCCTCCGTCACCTGGTTGCCGACGGTGTGGAGCGGCGACAGCGACGTCATCGGCTCCTGGAAGATGATCGAGATGCGGCCGCCGCGGATGGAGCGCATCGCGCGGCTGTCACGCCCGAGCTTGGCGATGTCGGTGATCCCGCCGTTGCCGTTGGAGCCGCCCTTCATCGGGTCGGCGAACAGGATCTCGCCCTTGATGTCGGCGATCTCGGGCAGGATGCCCATGATGGCTTGCGAAACGACGGTCTTGCCCGAGCCCGATTCGCCGACCAGGGCCACCGAGCCGCCGCGGGGCACGCTGAAGCTGACGCCCCGCACGGCCCGCACGACGCCGCCATGAACGCGGAAATCGACGCGCAGGTCGCGAATTGTCAGGAGATCCATCATGCCCGCGGTCGTAACCCTCTCTCCGCCGCCGACGCTACGCCGGCGGGCCCCCATCGGTGCCGCTTCCGCCATCCACCTTGGCGACCACGATGCCGAGCGCAGCCAAATTGCTCAGCGTCGACTCGCTCAAGGCGAGCCGCCGGCGCGCCGCGGCCCCCACCGCTGCCCGCACGATCGCGTCGAAATCCCCGAGCGTCGAGTCGAGCCGCATCCGCGCCCCCTCGCCCGCCAGCGTCATCTCCATCCAGCCTTGTGACCGGTCTCGCTTGGCGGGAAAGAAGCGCAGCTTGAGCTGTTTAAGCCCCTGCCACGCCAGGGCGCGTTCGGCTCGCCCGAACCCGGTAACATAGAACCGCGTCAAACCCATGTCGGTCAATTCATAATTGGTGAGCGACCGTAAGAGGGTCCTTAAGCCGAACAACAAAAAGATCGCGGCACAAACGCCGAACAACCATGCCGTGAACCCGCCGAAGCCGGCCACCGCGACGGCGCCGGCGCATATCGCAAAACCGATTCCGGCGCGCGCGAAATCGCCGTAGAGCGCGCGGGGCTGATAGCGGTGGTAGCTCATGGCGGCGCACCATCGGCGAAAACGCGCGCCGCGGGTAGCCAGCGCACCGCCTTGTGCGGGGCGAGATGCCCGAGCAGCGCTTCCAGGAACGCCCAGCAGGCCTCGTCGTGCGCCGCGTGATGCGTCAAGAGGCCGATCGGTTCCGCCGCATCCATTTCGCCGCTCCGGCGCAGCCCGAGATGGCGCGCGAATTCGCCGAGCGACTTTTCCGCACCCGCAAAGCGTGGCGCCGGGCCCTTCCAATAGACGATGTCGACGTGGGTGTTGACCTGCGCGAGCCCCTTGACCGGCTCAGGCCGCGCACGCGGACCGAATTGCGAGAGGCCGCGATAGCGCAGCTCGGCGAGGAACGGCGGAAGATAGGGTGCCATGCGGTTCCAGGGCGGGACGAGCACGGGCCAGAAGTGCCCGCCGAAGCGCGCCTCGAGACGCTGCCAACCCTCGGCGATCTCGGCCACGACGATGGGCGCCGGCCGTTCCGGGCCGAGCTCCGACTTCTTCGCGCCGAGAGGCGCGTGGTTTTCGTGCGCGTAGCCGTGCTGCAGCACGGCTACGCGCCCGCCACTATCGGCGACCGCCGCGGCGAGATCGGGCGTGGCCCAGGCCGGCACCGTGGCCAGCGCGAGCGGCGCGCCGTGGGTACGGGCGAGCGCCAACAAGCGAAGCAGCGCCGGCGTCGCGTCGCCGGCATCGTCATCGCGCCACCAGAAGACAGGCGTGCGGCCGGTCGCTTGCCACGCGGCGAGCTCGGCATCGAGGCGCGCCCAGGCCTGGGCTTCGCTCATGCCGGCGCTCCGCGGCGAAACGCCAGCGCCCGGGCGAGGATGCGCACGGTCTCGGCCTCGCCGTCGACCTTCACCTTGCCGAGCGGACGCGGCATCGCGAGCGCCTCGGCGACGAAGGCCGCGAGGCGGTCCGGCGTCAGCGCCGTCTCCGGCAGCACGCGCGCAAGGCCGCGCTGGGCCAGCCGCTCGGCGCGCAGCGTCTGCTCGGTCTCGCGTGCGCTCGCGAAGGGCACGAGCAGGGGCCGCGCGCCGGCCGTGAGTATGTCCACCACCGTGTTGTAGCCGGCTTGCGAGACCGAGACCGCGCAGCGCGCGAGCAGGCCACGGAAATCGCGCCGCGCGGGTTCGACGATGACCCAGCTCGGCGCGCGCGCCTTGAGCTTGCGCAACAGGCGCGGCCCGGCATTGGCGCCGATGAGGATGCGCCAGCGCCGCACGTGCGGCAGCGAGGCGGCGGCCGAAAGCGCCGTTTCGGCGATCTTGTCGCCGACGGCGCCGCCGCCGGCCGAGACGACGATCTCGTTGTCGCCGTCGCCCAGCGGCGCCTCGGGCCTCGGGCCCTGGCCGCCGACGTAGCCGGTGTAGACGAGCTTGCCCTTGATGCGCGGCGCGGCATCGAAGCTGTCGTCGAACGGCACGAGCGTGGGATCGCCGTGCACCAGCACCGCATCGAAGCGCGCGATCGCGGCCACCGCCTCCCCTTCGCGCTCGGGCTTCCTCTCGACCAGGATGTCGCGCACCGAGGAGATGATCATCGGCCGCGCCGAGCTTTGCCATGCCGCCGCCAGCAGCGTGTCGAGCTCGAAGCGGAACTGCCGGCGCCCGAACGGATAGTGCTCGACGATCAGAATCTCGGGCTCGGCGGCGGCGAAGAGGCGGAGCAGCAGATCGCGACGCGACGCCTTGAAGACGTCGCTTGCGGGATTGCCATCGCCATCGACGAGGCCGGAAAACTCCGCATCGGCCGCCTTCAGCGGCGGCAGTTGATGGAGGCGGGCGCGGCCGAGATCGAGCTCGGGCAGGGCCGTGCCGCCGCTCGCCACCTCGACCTGCCAACCCTGCGCCGCCAGATGACGCGCGATGTGCGCCGCGCGCATCAGGTGGCCGATGCCGAGCAGGTGCTGGACCCAGATGAAGACGCGGCCGGTTTCAGCCATCATGAGGATCGTAGGGATCGGGCTCGTCGGGCGCGAGCAGCGGGATGTTGAGCTCGCCGACCGTCAGCATGCCTGCGGGCGACAATTCGTAAAGATGCGCGAAAGCGTGCGGCCGGGCCAGCGGCGCCTTCTTCTTCATGTCCCAGCCGGTGGCGAGCGAATAGGCCGCGCGCACCACCCCGGCGTGGCACACGGCCACGATCGGGCGCTGCGCCGGCGCCACCTCGGCGAGCCAGGCGCCGAGCCGCGCTCGGACCGTGCGCGGCGACTCTCCGCCCGGCGGCTGAAGATCGAGCCCCTGCGCCTCCATCGCGGCGAAGATCTCGCCGATGTCCTGGCGCAGGCGCTCGAGCGACCAGCCCTCCCACGCGCCCCAATGCGCCTCCATGAGGCGCCCCTCATAGCGGCACGCGGCGGCGCCGAGCAGCGCCGCGGTTTCCTTGGCGCGCGCGAGCGGGCTCGCATACCAGTCGAAATCCGCGAACTCGGCGCGCAGCGCCCAACGCCGTACTTCGGCGCGCCCCTCCTCGGAGAGCGGTATGTCGCTCTGGCCCTGGATGAGGCCTTGCACATTCCAATCGGTGGGCCCGTGGCGAATGAACAGGATGGCGCTCATCGCCGTTTCGCCTTCGCGCGGGCCACGGCGCCGTGCAGGACCCAGTCGAGCTGCTCGGCGGCAAGCCTGATGTCGTGGAACAGCCCGACTTTCGCGACGGCGCCGCGCGACAGCCCCTCGCGCACCGCGCCCGGCAAGCCGAGAAACGCGGCGACGGCGCGCCGGAACGCGGCCGCGTCGCCGTCGGGCACCAGCGTGCCGGTTGCGCCATCGACAACGATCGCGCCGATCGCGCCGACGTCGCCGGCGACGACGGCGAGGCCGGCGGCCTGCGCCTCGAGAATGGCCATGCCGATCGCCTCGTTGATCGCCGGCCAAACGAAGAGATCGGCGCTTGCATAGACCGGAACCAGCGCCGCTTCGAAGAGGGCGCCCAGCCAATGGACGCGCTCGGCAAATGCGGCGAAGGCCGCGTGCACCTCCGCCTCGGCCGGGCCCTCGCCGACGACGAGAAGACGCCACGGCAGCGCCGTGAGTCCGGCCAGCGCTTGAGCCAGGAGCCGATAGGACGCCAGCTTGTCGCCGGCGCGCATCATGCCGACCGCCAGCAGCCAGGGCACCTCGGCGGGAATGCCGTAGCGTGCCGCGAGGGCGGCGCGATGCCGGGAGCGCTGGCGCCAGACGCGGACATAGGGATCGGGATCGAGGAACGGCAGCAGCGGTTCCGCCGCCGCCGGCCGGCCCGCGGCGCGCTCCTTCCACGCGTCGAATTCGTGGAACTTGAGAAATTCGTGAACCGCGTGCACCGCACCGGAGCGGCGGCGGAGCAACGGCGCCACGCATTCCTCGTCGTTGGGATTGAGCATCAGCGCGGTGTCGGCCTGGCGCAGCGCGGCTTCCACGGCGGCGAGCCCCATTTCCCAGCGCCCCACCGATCGCTTCGGCGCGTAGGCGGCTTCGGCGATCAGATAGGGAATGCCGAGCTTCTTCGTGATCGGCGGCCCCAGCCAATCCGGCGCCTTCTGATAGAGGTGATAGGTGAACCAGGCGTGCGGGCGCCAACGCTTCAACGCGCCGCCCAGCAGGCGTTCCGCTTCAGCGGCACCGCCCCGCGCGATGTCTTCCTGCTTCGCGCGGTCGCCCTTGCCCTCGTAGGCGCGGAACGTGGAAACGACGCG
The DNA here is from genome assembly GCA_036555425.1 of Alphaproteobacteria bacterium. Lineage (GTDB taxonomy): Bacteria > Pseudomonadota > Alphaproteobacteria > Bin65 > Bin65 > SBBV01. The sequence continues at coordinate 10,265 of DATBLL010000228.1, forward strand.
CACATCGTGCCCCTTCATGCGCAATGCCTTCAGCAGTAGCCGCGCGATGCGCCGGTCGCCCGACGGTGTCGGATGCGAGGGCGGCTTCAGCGGCGCATAGAACGCGACGCGCATGGCGTTAGGCGAGGCCGAAGCGGCGCGCGAGATCGCCGACGGTGCGCGCATGGTCGAACGAGGCGCGGATTTTCGCCTGGCCGGCGCCGCCGAGCCGCGCGCGCAAGGCCGGTTCGCGGATGAGGCGCTCGAGCGCCGCGGCCAGCGCCGCCGCGTCTTCCGGCGGAACGAGAAGGCCGGTTTCGCCATTGGCGATCAGCTCGGGAATGGCCGAGACGTCGGTGGCGACGCAGGCCAGCGCCTGGCTCTGCGCCTCCATCAGCACGTTGGGCAGGCCGTCGCGGTCGCCGTCGTCGGCGATGCGGCTGGCGAGCGCGAAGAGATCGGCGCGGCGATAGGCCTCGAGCACCGCCGCCTGCGCCTGCCCGCCATGCCAGGTGACGCGCTCGGCGATGCCGAGGCGCGCCGCTTCGGCCTTGAGCTGCGGCAGCCCGGGCCCGCCGCCGACATGCTCGAAGCGCCACGCCAGCGCTTTGGGCAGGCGCGCCAGCGCCGTGAGCAGAAGCCCGAAGCCCTTCTTCGGCACGGCGCGGCCGACCGAAAGCACGATGGCGGGCGCCGCGGCCTCGGCGCCGTCGCGCGGCGGGCGCGCCGCCGCCGGCGCCGGAAAGCGCGCGAGATCGAGCCCGTGATAGGCCAGCGCCACCGCTTGCGGCCGCGCCGCCAAGCCGGCCAAGCGCGCCTGGCCCGCGCGCGTGCAGGTGACGGCCCACTCGGCGTCGGCGAGCTTCTCGGCGATCTCCCGATCGGGCGTCGTCCAGATATCCTTGGCGTGGGCGGAAACGCTCCAGGGCAGGCCGCGCATCAGCGCCGCGTAGCGCGCGACGCTGGCCGGCGTGTGCAGGAAATGCGCGTGGATGCGGCCGATCTCGGGCGGCAGCTCGGCGGCGAGCACGCAGGCCTGGCCGAAGCGGCGGATGCGGTTCGGCGTCAGGTCGCGCGCGAGGTCGCGCCGCCAGACGCGCCGCGCCTTGGCGTAGCCGGCAAGGCGCCGCGCCTTCCGCCAGCCGCGGAAGACGCGGCCCGGCTCCTGGTAGAGATATTCGGGCAGATAGACGACCGGCGCGCTTATCTCGTCATGCACCGGATGGCGCTTGCCGTCGGTCGGGCGGCGCATCGAGTAGATGCGGATATCCAACCCCAGGCGCTCGAGCGAGCGGATTTCCTGGGCGATGAAAGTTTCGGAGAGGCGCGGATAGCCTTTCAAGACGAAAGCGACGGATGCGGCCGCCATGGGCGGGGCTTAGCACCAATCGTTCAGGCGCGGTAGCGCGCCGCCACGCTCATCGGCCTCGGCGCCCGCTCGGCCAGCGCCTGCTGCACGAGCCGCGCCACGTTGGGCAGCCCGTCGAGGAGGCCCGGCACGACCACGGCCGAGGGCGTGCGCTGCTGCGGCAAGTGGCGCAGCGCCGTCGCCATCGTTTTGGCGTCGCGCCGGTCGTCGTCGACGAGGACGCTCAAGAGGCCCATCTCCTGCGCGCGCATCGCGCGGATGAGCTGCTCGCGCCTCGGTTTGGTGCGCGGGACGATGATCGCGCGCTTGTCGAAAGAGAGGATCTCGCAGAACGTGTTGTAGCCGCCCATGGCGACGACGCCGGCCGCGCGCGCCATCAGGCTTTCCATGTGCGGCGAGAACGTGATCGCCTCGACGCTCGAGAGGCGCTCGGCGCGCTGCATGAATTCGGCCTGCAATTCGGGCGGCATGAAGGGGCCGAGCACGATGATGGCGGGCCAGGGCAGATTCGCCTCCGTCTCGTAGGCGCGCAGCACCCAATCGACGAGCGCCTCGCCGTCACCGCCGCCGCCCGGCGTCACCAACAGGAACGGCTCCTCGTCGAACTTCAAATCCGGGATCGGCGGCACCTTGGACGGAAGGCCGCGGCGCAGATAGCCAGTGTAGATCATCTTGCGCCGGACCGAGGCCGGAAGGTCGATGCCCTCCAGGGGATCGCAGAACTGCGGCAGGCCGTAGACCCAGATCTCGTCGTAGAGCTCGGCCAGGGCGGGGACGACGTTCTTCCGCTCCCACTCCGGCGCCAGCAATTCGGGCTCGTCCATGACGTCGCGGAGACCGAGCACGATCGGCACGCCCGCGCGCTTCAGCATGCCGAGCGTGTCGGCGATCTCGCCGCGCAGGCCGAGCGGCTCCTTGTCGACGATGAACAGATCGGGCTCGAAGATCTCGGCCGTGTGGCGGATGATCGAGGCGCGGATGGCGAGCGTCTGGTCGAGCGCGATCCGGAGATTCCAAGAGCCGGATTCGCCGTTGCGGAGCTTGATGACGCCGGGCACGCGCACGAAATCGACCCGGCTGCGGAAGTCGAAGCTGCCGATGATCGGCGAGCCGGACAGGATGAGGACCGTGAGCTCCTCGTCGCGGTCGACGAGGTCGTGAGCGATCTCGCGGCAGCGGCGGAGATGGCCGAGGCCGAAGGTGTCGTGGCTGTAGATGAGGATGCGCGATGTGCCGCCGCCGGCGCGCAGATGGCCGCCCGAGCCGCTATCCGGCGCGCGCAATACGCTCCCCTCCGCGGCGCTTCCCGCGGCTCCGGCCCAGACTCGACTCATGACCTCAGCACTCCCCAAGCCGCGCGCTGGTTCGCACGCCTGTTCGCCCCCTGCGTTCGCCGACCCGCCCCTTTGATCCCGGACGGGAATTTCTATCGTCAGCATCTGGCGCAGCGTCTATTCTCACAAAATCCGGGCAGCGGTTCAACGCCGCCTGCCAGGGGAGGGGGTGGTCGGGTTGTCGCGCGGGGGCGCCCGATCCGGCGGTTTCGGGGACGTTTATGGAACGCAGCCTATTCAGCTTCATCCTGCGCTTCAGCCTCCGGCAGCAGCTGTTCATCATTTTCATGACGGCGCTGTCGTTCCCGATCACCTACATCACGCTTGAGCTGCCGAAGCGCATCGTCAACGAGGCCCTGGGCGAAAAGCCGGGCTGGGCCCGGGACATCTTCGGCCAGGACATGGAGCGGATCACCTTTCTCTTGGCGCTCTGCTTCGCCTTCCTGGTATTCGTCCTAATCTCGGGTGCGCAGAAATACTACCTCAACGTCTATGCCGGCCGCCTCGGCGAGCAGATGTTGCGGCGCCTGCGCTTCCACCTTTACGCGCGCATCCTGCGCTTTCCGCTGCCGCACTTCAAAAAAGTGTCGCAGGGCGAGATCATCCCGATGGTCATCGCCGAAACAGACCCCATCGGCGGCTATATCGGCGAGGCCTGGTCGATCCCCGCCTATCAGGGCGGTACGCTGATCGTCTACCTCGTCTTCATCTTCGTCCAAGATTTCTGGCTCGGCCTCGCCGCGATCTCGCTATACCCAGCCCAGTTCTGGCTGATTCCGAAGCTCCAGGCCAAGGTCAACCAGCTCGCCAAGGAGCGCGTGCGCGGCGCGCGCCAGCTTTCCGACAAGATCGGCGAAACGATCTCGGGCATCTCCGAGGTCCACGCCCACGATACCTCGCGCTACGAGCGCGCCGACGTGGCGCGGCGCCTCGGCCGTATCTACGAGATTCGCTACGATATCTTCCGCCGCAAGTTCTTCATCAAGTTCCTCAACAACTTCCTGGCCCAGCTCACGCCGTTCTTCTTCTATGCGATCGGCGGGTATTTCGTGATCCGCGCGGTCGAGACCAACGATCCCTCGGGCCTGACGCTCGGCGCCCTCGTCGCCGTGCTCGCGGCCTACAAGGACCTTTCTTCGCCCTGGAAGGAGCTCTTGACCTATTACCAGCAAAAGGAAGACGTCCGGATCAAATACGAGCAGGTGGTGGAGCAATTCGACCCGCCCGGCGTGCTCGACGAAAAGGTCCAGGACGAAGACCCGGCGCCCGAATTCAAGTTCGCGGGGCCGCTCGCCGCCGCCAATATCAGCTACAGCGAAGACGGACGCGTGAAGTCGGTCGAGGGCGTCAGCTTCTCGCTGCCGCTCGACAAGCACGCGGCGGTGCTGGGCGCCGGCGGCAGCGGCAAGGAAGAGCTCTTGATGATGCTGGGGCGCCTCTTGGAGCCCACGAGCGGCACGATCCAGCTGGGCGGGCACAAGCTCGCGCAATTGCCCGAGTCGGTAACCGGGCGCCGCGCCGCGTTCGTCGGCGCCGCGCCATATCTCTTCGCCACCACGGTGCGCGACAATCTCTTCTACGGATTGAAGCACCGGCCGCTGATGCCGCCCCGCGACGGCGAGGACTATCAGCGCGAGCAGGCGCGCTATGCCGCCGATGCCGAAGCCTCCGGCAACATCCCCGACGACTACACGGCCGACTGGATCGACTATGCCGCCGCCGGGACGCCCGATCACGCCGCGCTCGAGCGGCGCGCGCTCGAAGTGCTGACTCTCGTCGACATGGACGACGACATGTACCAGCTCGGCCTCCGCGGCGTGATCGATCCCAGGAAACAGCCCGAGCTGGCGGCGGACATCCTGAAGGCGCGCCAAGCGCTGCGCGAGCGCCTCGCGCGCGACGATCAATCCGCGCTGATCGAGCCGTTCGACGTCGGCCGCTACAACGACAACGCCACGCTCGGCGAAAACCTGCTCTTCGGCACGGCCACGGACGAGCGGCTTAATCCCGACCGCCTCGCCGACCAGCCCTACGTGCTGGGCGTGCTCGACATGGCCGGCGTCACCGACGACCTGCTCGTCGCCGCGCGCCAGACCGCCGAGACCATGGTCGAGCTCTTCGCCGGCCTCGCGCCCGGCAACGAGCTGTTCGAGCAATACAGCTTCATCGCGGCCGACGAGCTGCCCGAATATCAGATCATCGTCGGCCGCACCGCCAACATCGCGCCCAAGGACTATCGCGCCGAGGACCGCCGGCGGCTCTTGTCGCTGCTGTTCAAGGTGGTCGCGGCCCGGCATCGCTTGGGCGTCATCACCCACGACATCAAGGCCAAGGTGATGGAGGCGCGTCGCCGCTTTGCCGCCGAGCTGCCCGAGGATCTGAAGGGCGCGGTCGAATTCTTCGACGCCAGCGCCTACAACAAGGCCTCGACGCTGCTCGACAATGTGCTGTTCGGCAAGGTCGCCTTCGGTCAGGCGCAGGCGCAGACCAAGCTCGCGCGCTTCGTGCGCGCGACGCTCGACGAGCTTTCGCTCAGCGACGACGTGATGCTGTTCGGCCTCGATTTCTCCGTCGGCGTGGCCGGCGCGCGGCTTTCGGCCGCGCAGCGCCAGAAGCTCGGCATCGCGCGCGCCGTCTTGAAGCGGCCGGACATCCTGCTGCTCGCCGAAGCTGGCAACGCGCTCGACGGCGCCTCGCAGACCAAGGTCGTCGCCAATCTCCTGAAGGAGTTCAAGGGCCGCGGCCTGGTCTGGGGCCTCTCGCGCGCCCGCTTCGCCAAGGATTTCGACCTCGTGCTGGTGATGCGCGCGGGCCGCGTGGTGGAGCAGGGCACGTTCGAGCAGCTCAACCGGCCCGATACGGCGCTGAAAGAATTGCTCTCCGCCGAGTAGTTGAAACGTGTCCCGCCTCGACAGTTTCATTCGGCGCCTGGAAGCGCAGCGCGCCTGCATCGATTTCGCGGCGCGGCCCGGCAACGTGCCCGAAGGCCCCATCTTCGAGCTCGGCCTCGGCAACGGCCGCACCTTCGATCATCTGCGCGAACGCTTCCGCACGCGCGAGATCTTCGTCTTCGACCGGCAGGTGAACGCGCATCCCGCCTGCGTGCCCGACGCCGATCACCTGTTTTTCGGCGACATCATGGAGACGCTGCCGGGCGCGGTGCTGCGCTTCCGCAACCGCGTCGCCTTCGTTCATTCCGATCTCGGCAGCGGCGACGCGGCGCGCGACCGCGCGCTGGCGCAGAAGATCGTGCCGCTCCTCGCCGAGGCGGTGGCGCCGGGCGGCCTCGTCGCCAGCGACCAGGCCCTCGTCATCGCGGGCTGGCAGGCGCTGCCGCCGCCGCCGGGAATCGCCGAGTCCCGGTATTTCCTCTACCGCAAGCCCAGGGCATAATATCGCCCCGAGAGGAGAATTCCCTTGAGCCTCAATGAGGAAGTCGAGCTTCTGCGCAACATCCCGATGTTCGCCAACATCGAGCCTTCGAAATTGAAGCTCCTGGCGTTCACGAGCGAGCGCATGGCCTTCAAGGACGGCGATGTGCTGTTTCGCCAAGGCGAACAGGGCGACAGCGCCTATGTCATCATCGGCGGCGAGGCCGATGTCATCGTCGACACGCCCAAGGGGCCGCTGACCGTCGCCAAGCTGAAGCGCAACGACATCGTGGGCGAGATCGCCATTCTCTGCGACGTGCCGCGCACCGCGACGGTCAAGGCGGCCTCGAAGCTCGAGGCCATGGTGATCGCCAAGGACCTCTTCTTCCGCCTGATCATGGAATTCCCGCAGATGGCGGTCGAGATCATGCGCGAGCTGGCGCGCCGGCTCGATGCGACCAACCGCAAGCTCACCGCCAAGAGCGCTTGAAGCCGCCTCCCGAGGCCGCGACCGGGAGCGAGAGCGCAAGCGCCCTCGAGCGTTTCGCCGCGCGGCTCATCGCGCAGCGCGCCTACCTCGCCGACGCCGTGCGCCGCATCGCGGCCATTCCCGGTCCCGTCTTCGAGATCGGCCTCGGCAAGGGCCGCACCTACGATCACCTCCGCCGCCTCTTGCCGGACCGCGCGATCTATTGCTTCGACCGCGAGCACCACGCGCCGCCCGAGGAGAGCCCGCCGGCCGAGCGCCTCGTCATCGGAGAGATTCAGGCGACGCTGCCCGCCCTCGCTGCCCGGCTCGGCGCCAAGGCCGCGCTCGCCCATTGCGACATCGGCACGCGGAAGCCCGCGCGCGACATGGAATTCGCGCGCTATCTTGCCGCGACCTTGCCCGGGCTCATGGCGCCGGGCGGCATCGTCTTGGGCGACCGCCCGATGGACTCGCCTCGCCTCGAGCCCCTGCCCGCGCCGCAATATCGCCGCCCCGACAGCATCGCGACGTGGCCCTATTACTTGTACCGCGTGCGGGCGTAGGGGCTCGACAGCTCGCTCACCGTATCCTTCGGATCGCCCAGCGCGCTTCGACGGCGGTGTCGTTGTCGATCCGGCCGGAGAGGACGATCTGCTTCGTCTTCTTGGGCGGCCCCCCGCGGCCAAGATAGAGGCTGTCCTCGACCGACGCGGCGAGCCGGCTTTCGGCGACGAGGTGCCACGGCCCGCTCTCGGCGCTGGCGAAAGGCACGGCGCTGGCGCCGTCGCCGTCGCGCTCCGCCGCGCCGACGACGATGTCGGGATGGAGATGGAAGCGGATCGCAAATGGCGTGCCGAGCGTCTTGCGCGGAATGCGCTTGCCGGCTTCGGGTGCCAGACGGTCTTCGCCGCGGAGGTCGGCGCCTTCGGGTGCCAGGAAGAGCCGGCGGCGGTGCAGCACGCCGAAGCGGCGAAGATAGCCGCCATGGCTGCCCGCGATCCAGACCGCGCCGTCTTCCTCCTGGCGGTCGGCGGCGACTTCGAGCGGCCGGTGCCGCAGGCCGCCGCCGTGCCGCACCTCGGCGGAATTGCGGTCGCCGATCACCAGCGTCGAATGCGCCGCCGTCATGCGGCCCGCATCGCGCCAGCGCGCCTCGCGCCCGTGATAGGCGCCGCAATTGACGATAAGACGCGCGCGGCCGACGCTGAACTCAAAGGCGAGCATGCCGGCATGGGCCGCGCGGTCGTGGCGCTGGCCCGGCGGCGGTGCCGCATCGAACAGCAGCAGCGCATCGCCGGCCGCGGCGCGCTCGAAGCCGCCGCTGAAGCGCGAGGGCGCCGCCGCCTCGGCGCCGGCCAGCGCCAGGACGACATCGATGAGCGTCGCCTCCTCCTCGGCGCCGCCGTGGAAGAGCGCGAGCCCGCCGTCGGCGTGGCGGAGCGCCGCCAGCGCGCGGCCGGCTCGCGCGATCGCGGCATCGAGCGCGTCAGGAAGCTCGTGATGAGCGGCGACGAGGAACGCGCGGATGTTGACGAGATCGCGCAGCACGGCGAGCTGATCCGAGGGATTGCGCTCGGGCACGACGCCGTGCGCGGGCCAGGCTTCGAGCATCGGCAGCAGGAAACGCAGTGCCAGATCGAGCCGCGCATGCGCGCCCGGCACCGCGGCGCCGAACGCGATGAGCGCGCGCAGCGCATGCACGCGCTCGGCCGTTGGCGCGAGGCGCGGCGCCATCCGCGCCAGCGCCAGCGCCTGGCGCGCCATGCTGCGGAAGAACGGCGCTTTGAAGGATTGCGGCGCCGCCTTGCCGAAGAAATCGAACTGGCCAATCCAGTTCACGAGCCGCTCGGCCATGAGCGCCGGCGTCCAGAGCGGCCGCTCGGGCCTTTCGCCGTGGCGCGCGATCCAGCCGCGGATGAGGTTCTGGCAGCGTTGGCGCGCCGCGTCGCCGCCGACCGCGCGCAGATCGCGCAGCCACGCGAAGCCGTGCGCCTCGAGCTCGATGTCCCCGTTCGCGGCGTCCCAGGCGAGCGGCTCGGTAGCGGCGAGCAGGCGATGGCCAGCGGCCGCATTGCCGGGCCAGGGATCCGGCGGCGTAAACAGAAGCTGGCGCGCCTCGGCGCCGGCGCGGAACAGCGGGAAGGCGAGCGGCGAGCGAACGCGCGACGCCGCTTGCTTCGGCGCGCCGCTGCTGCGCTCTCCCGCCATGGCGGAAACTACGCGGCGCGCAGCCGCGCGATATTGCCGGCGTATTTCGCGGCGCCGCCGGTGAAGGTGGCGGTGCCGGCGACGAGCACGTCCGCGCCGGCGCCGATCGCGGCCTTGGCCGTGTCGGCGTTGATGCCGCCATCCACTTCGAGCTCGATCGGGCGCTTCGCGGCGTCGATGCGCTTCCTGAGCGCCGCGATCTTCTCGAGCTGCGAGGCGATGAAAGACTGCCCGCCGAAGCCGGGATTGACGCTCATCACCAGCACGAGGTCGAGATCGCAGAGGAGATAGTCGACCGCTTCCACCGGCGTGCCGGGATTGAGCGAAAGCCCCGCCTTCTTGCCGAGCGATTTGATGAGCTGGATCGTACGGTGGACGTGCGGCCCCGCCTCGGGATGCACGGTGATGATGTCGGCGCCGGCCTCGGCGAAGGCGGGGACGTAGGCATCGACCGGCGAGATCATCAGATGCACGTCGAACGGCAGCGTGCTGTGGCCGCGCAGCGCCTTCACCACCAACGGGCCGATGGTGAGATTGGGCACGAAGTGCCCGTCCATCACGTCGATGTGGAGGTAGTCGGCGCCGGCCTCGCCGAGCGCCCGCACCTCTTCGCCGAGGCGCGCGAAATCGGCGGATAGCATCGACGGCGCGATCTTGACCCGGCGTTTCATCTTCTAGCGGCCCCTCGCCGCCATAGCTAACAGCTTTGCCCGGCCTGAGAAAGGGAGCAGCGCCCCCTGTTGTCCACACCGCCTCAGCGGCGGCGGAGCCGGGCGATGTAGAACCCGTCGAGGCCGCCGCGCTCGGACCAGTGGCAGGGCAGCGTGCGCAGCGTGCCGTCGGCGGCGACGAATTCGGCCGCGCCGGGAATTTCGCCCTGCGCCACCGGCTCCAGCGCGTAGTGGGAATTGGCCTTGAGGAAGCGCGCAACGATTGCCGGGCCTTCTTCGGGCTGCAGCGAACAGACCGCGTAGACGAGGCGCCCGCCGGGCTTGACCATCGTGGCCGCATTGGCGAGGAGGCGATGCTGCCCGGTCGCGAGCGCCGGCAAATCCTTCGCTGTCTTGCGCCAGGGCAGATCGGGATGGCGCCGGATCGTGCCGGTGGCGCTGCACGGCGCATCGAGGAGGACGGCGTCGGCAGGTGCGGCGGCTTTCCAAGCTGCGGCATCGGCGGCGACGAGCTCGGCCACGAGCTTCAGGCGCGCGAGATTTTCACGCAGGCGCTCGAGCCGCGGCTTCGATTGCTCGATCGCAATCACCTGCGCACCGGCGGCGGCAAGCTGCGCCGTTTTCCCGCCGGGCGCCGCGCAGAGATCGACCACGCGCTGGCCCGCAACCCCGCCGAGGAGGCGCGCCGGCAGCGCCGCCGCGGCGTCCTGGATCCACCAGGCACCTTCGGCGTAGCCCGGCAGCTCACTGACAAGGCCGCCAACGCGGCGGCGCAGCGAGCCGGTCGGCAATATGTCCGCGTCGAGTCGCGCCGCCCAGGCGGCGGCGTCGCCGCGCACCGAGATGTCGAGCGGCGGCTCGGCGAGATGCGCTTCGGCGATGCGCCGCGCCATGGCCTCGCCATAGGCGGCACGCCACGATTTCCAGAGCCAATCGGGCGTATCGAGGCGCGCCGCGTCCTGTGCCGCCGCGCGCGCCTTGCCCTCGGCCGCGAGGCGGCGCAGGACTGCGTTGACGAGGCCCTTGTAGCGTTCGGCGCGGCGGCCGGCGGCGAGCGCCACGGTTTCGTTCACCGCGGCATGGGCCGGCATTTCGAGGAAGACGAGCTGCGCGGCGCCGAGGCGCAGGATGTTGCGCGGCGTGTGCGCCGAGGCCGGCAGCGGGCGCGAAATGTAGGCCGCGATGAGATCGTCGATCTGGCCGAGCCGGCGCAGCGTCGTCGCGGCGAGATTGCGGGCGAACGCGCGATCGCGGATGCTGATGCGTTGCTCGAGCGCGCCCGTGATGCGCGCGGCCAGGCTCTCGTCGAGCGGCGCGTTGCGGGCGAGGACGTCGTCGAGCACCGCCAGCGCGGCGCGGCGCGCGGCGCGCTCGGCGGTGCGGTTTTCCGCCGGACTCAGCTCCAGGGACCGCGGCGGCGCGGCGCCGAGCTCGGCACGCTCGCGCGGCCTGCGGCGCGCGGGGCGGGCGCCGCGGCGCTCGGCGCCGGCGCCATCGGCCGGTAGCCGCCGCAGCCCATCTCGGCCGCGATTTCCTCGAGCGCCGCGATGCGGTTCTCAACGCTGGGATGGGTCGAGAAGAAGTTGTCCACGCCGCGGCCCGAGAGCGGATTGACGATGAAGAGATGCGCCGTGGCCGGCTTGGTCTCGGCCTCGTGGTTCGGGATCTGCTGCGCGGCGTTGTGCAGCTTGGCCAGCGCCGAGGCGAGCCAGAGCGGCTGCCCCGAGATTTCGGCGCCGCCGCGGTCGGCCGCGTATTCGCGGGTGCGCGAGATCGCCATCTGCACGATCATGGCGATGAGCGGCGCCAGGATCATGAGCAGGATCGCGCCGACGACGCCGAGCGGATTCGAATTGTTGCCCTCGCTGTCGCGCTGGCCGCCGAAGAACATGCCGAACTGCGCGATCATGCCGATGGCGCCGGCGACGACGGCGGTGATCGTCATGATCAGCATGTCGCGGTTCTTGACGTGCGCGAGCTCGTGCGCCATCACGCCCGCGATCTCCTCGCGCGAGCACATGGTGAGCAGGCCCGTGGTGGCGGCGACCGCGGCATGGTTGGGATCGCGCCCGGTGGCGAAGGCGTTGGGCTGCTGCTCGTCGATGACGTAGACGCGCGGCATGGGGAGGCCGGCGCGGTTGGCCAGCTCCTCGACGACGCCGTAGAACTCGGGCGCGCCGCGGCGGTCGACCTCGTGCGCGTGGTACATGGACAAGATCATCTTGTCCGCGTTCCAGTAGGCGAAGGCGTTCATCGCCAGCGCGAGGCCGAAGGCGATCAGCATGCCGGTCTGGCCGCCGATCAGGTAGCCGACGCCGACGAAGATCGCGGTAAGGACGCCGAGCAGAATCGCCGTCTTGACGTAGCTCATGGGGCCGCTTTCGTTGCGCGGGAAGCGCAAGGCATAGATAGAGGCCGGACCCTGCCCGTCAAGGACGCGCCGGATTGGGGGTAACCGATTGAGACGGTAGGGCGCGCGATCTATATCCCGGCCATGAGCAAAGAGCCGGCTCACGACCCCAAGACGTCCGAGCTGGCACGCCCCGCGCCCGAGCCCAAGCCGGCGCCGGCAGCGACGGTGCCACGGGCACCGACGGTGCCGGAGATCGGCGGCCGCAAAGGCCTCGATCCGACGCGCTACGGCGATTGGGAGAAGGACGGGCGCTGCGTCGACTTCTAACCGCTCGGCCCGAACCCGCCGGTTGAGCCGGCCGGCCGCCGCTTCGACCAATGATGTTCTTGTATTGTTCTAAACTCGCGCATAGACTCTAGGACCAGGCGCCTCGTCGAGGACGTTCCTTGTCCTGTTTCCTGCGGATCGCGGCAACGATCGGTCTCGTGGGCCTCGCGATTTCGGCCAGCGCGGAACCGCGCCGTTTCGTGGCCGGTCCGGTCGCCGCCCATCTGGTGCGCGTCGTCGACGGCGACACGATCGAGGTGCTCGCGCGCATCTGGCCCGATCACTACGTCGAGACGCTGGTGAGGCTGGCCGGCATCGATGCGCCGGAGCTGCGCGGCCGCTGCGCCGAGGAAAGCGCGCGGGCGCTCCGCGCCAAGGACCGCCTGGCAGAGCTGCTGGCGGGCGGCCGGCTCGAACTCGTCGACGTGCGCTACGGCAAATATGCGGGTCGCGTCGTCGCGCGTGTGCTGGCCGCGGACGGGCGCGACGTCGCCCAGGCGCTGCTCGACGAGAGGCTCGTGCGCGCCTACGACGGCGGGCGGCGCGCGCCCTGGTGCCCCGAATAGGGCGGAAACGAAAAGGGCGGCCGCGCGGCCGCCCTTATCCGGTCTGCCGGCACGCCGAACTAGCGGCCGACATAGGTCTCCGATGTCCAGCGGCCCGGCGCGGGCATCTGGACGGTGGCAGGCGCGAATGACGGCAACGGGCCGTCAGTCCAGCCGGTCGCATTGAGATCCATCTTCACGCCCGCGACGGTGCCGCCATTAAGCTTCGGATTGGCGTAATCGATGCGCATCGCGGTCTGATAGCTCGGGCTGAACATGAAGCCATTGATGCCGCGCACATGGACGGAGAGCGTGCTGCCGTCCTTGGAGTGGCTCCAATAGGCGGTGT
>DATBLL010000247.1:0-4442 GCA_036555425.1 Alphaproteobacteria bacterium
GCGCGTCCTGATCCTCGGTCCCCATCCTGGGGTGGCCCCAGCGCCGACCCCGTAGAGAAGCGTGAACCTTGCGGAACCTTCGCTCGTGGAGGATTGACCTCGCCTACCGCAATCAGAGAAGGACACAGAGGACACGGAGAAGTCTTTCTTGCGCGCCTTCGGCGCGCGTTCCTTTCTTCTCCGTGTCCTCCGTGCCCTCTGTGTCAATCCTTCTTACTTCTCCCCGCCTCCCCGCCTCCCCGTCTCCCTATTCACTTCCCTCCGCCGCCGCGGGTGCCCCAGCGGAGGAAGGCGAGAAGCGCGGTGGCGAGAATCGCGGCGAGCGCGCCGAACATCGTGCGATAGGCGGCTTCCGAGGGATGCCCGTTCACGGGTGCGAAGGCGCCGAGGATCCAGCCCGGCACGATCTGCATCACCGACACGCCGAGGAAATTCGCGACGTTGACGGTCGTGATCGCGCGCGCGGTCAGCTGGTCGGGGAACAGCGCGCGGGCGTGCGCGAGCAGCAGGATCGTGTAGGGACCCGAGAGGCCGACGAACACGAAGAGCAGGACCGTCGCCGTGGCGCCCGGGCTCGGCAGCAGCGCGAAGACCGCGTAGGTGCCGATGACGGTGAAGGTGCCGTAGAGGATCAGCGCCAGGCGCGGGATGCCGCGCGCCTCGAGCCAGCCGAAGGCGATGGCGCCGAGCGTGCCGGCGACGCTCATGCCGAGCAGGACGTTGCCGCGCGCGATCGCGTCGAAGCCGAGCACGTCGGCGAGATAGGGCCCACCCCAGAGGCCGCGCACGGCGAGCTGCACGGCGAAGGCGGCGAAGGCGAGCGCAATGATGCCCCAGACCTGGCGCGTGGCGAGGATGGGGCCGAAGCCCTTGACCGTGTCGCGCAAGCGCTCGGGCGCGCGCGCGTGATAGGGATGGCCCGCCGGCGCGTCGCGCACCAGCGCCAGGATCGCCAGCGCCGTCAGCGCGAGCGCGGCGCCGCCGATGCGCCAGGCATCGCGCCAGCCGATCGCCTCGACCAACGCCGCGAACGGCGTGCCCGACAGGATGGGGCCGATGCCGCCGACGGCGGTGAGCCACGAGGCCGTCGATCCGAAGCGCTCGCGCGGGAACCAGCGCGCGATCACGGCGAGGCCGCCGACGAAGGCGACCGAGCTGCCGACCCCCGACAGGATCTGACCGGCGATGAGGACGCCGGCATCGTCGCCCGCCGCGAACACGAAGGCGCCGCCGGCGGAGAGCAGCAGCATCGCGCTCATCACGCGGCGCGGCCCGTAGCGGTCGAGCAACGCGCCCACCGGCAGGTGCACGAGCGTGAACGCGACGAAGAAAAGCCCGAAGACGAGGCCGAGCGTCTCGGGCGAAAGGCCGAGCTCGCGCCGCAGCTCCGGCGCCAGGACCGCCGGCGCCGTGCGCATGAACTGGCTCGCGCCGAACGACGCGCCCAGGAGCGCGATTAGGCCCAGGGCGGTGCGGCGGGTGGGCATGCGCGGGAAAGAACGAGAGCGATCGGCAATCAGGGCGGGTCACGGACCCGCTCGGATTTCGCCCTTTGGATTGATGGCGCTCGTGCGGCCGCACGAACGGGCGGGTCGGAGATCCGCTCGTCCGTCGTTAAGTCAGCGGCGTTGGAAGATCAATCGAGACCGGGCAATCCCGGCGCCGTGCTGAGCGGCGCATCGGGCTTTTCGGCGCTGAAGTTCTTGGGCGGCTTCGCCTCGGGCAACGGCGCCGGCTTATCGGCGTCGGGCTTCTTCGGGGCGACGGATGCTTCCTTGGGCTTCTCGGCCGGCGCCGCCTTGGGCTTCGGCGGCTCCGCCTGCTTGGCCACCGGCTTCGGCGCCACCTTGGGCTCGGCCGGCTTGGCGAGCGGCTTGGGCGCCTCGGGCTTCGTCTCCGCCGGCTTGGCGATCGGCTTCGGCGCGGGCGGCGCGGCTTTCTTCGGCGCCGCTACGGGCGGGCGCGCCGAAGCGGTGGCGGCCTCGGGCTGCGCCAGGAAGCAATCGATCTGGCGCGACTTCAATTGCGCGCAGAACTGGCCGGCCGCGCCGGGCGAGGCGAACGGCCCCACTTGGATGCGGTAGTAGACGCCGCGCGCGCCGAGATCGGCGCGCTGGATGCGGTTGCCGACATTGGCGAACACGCCCTGCCCCGCGCTCTGCATCTTCTCCCATTGGGCGCGGCTCGCCGCCTCATCTTTATTGGAGCCGACCTGGATCCAGTATTCGTAGCCGGCGCGGCTAGGCTGCTCGGCGTATTGCTCCGGCCGCGGCGCGGGCGCCGTCTCGCGGCGGGGGGCTGGGCTCTCGGCGATCTGGCGCGGCCGCTCGAGCGGCGGCGCGACGTCGGGCCGCGGGGTTTCCGCTTCGGCGCGCTGCGGGGGCGCGATCCGCGGCGGCGCGGCCGCGGCCGTGCGCCGGCCGGTGTCGCTCGCCGGCTCGGCCGAGACGCCCAGGCTTTCCTCGGACTCGGCGGGCGGATTGGCGGTTTCCGTCTTCACGCGCTGCGGCGGCGGCAGCGGCTTCGACGGATCGACGTCGGACCGGAAGAGATTGCGCGAAAGCGTGCTGGCGCCCTCGTAGCGGCCGACCGCGCTCAGCGCCTTCTTGTCGCCCGTGGGCGCCGGCGGCGTCGCGGATGGCGGCGTGGCCGTCGCGGCGGTGCGTGCGGATTTCGGCGCCGGCGCGGCGCCGGCATCGATCCTCGCCTGCGGCTTGGCGACGGGCTTCGGCGGATCGAGCAGATTCTTGGCGACGCCGGTGGTCGACTTCATTTTGCCGACCGCCGTGACGCGGTCGCGTTCTTCCATCTTGGCGCGGTCGTTGCCGCGGCGCTCGCCGGTCTCGGTGCCGTCGGCGAGCTGGACCGAGCTCGAGGGCACGAGCGGCGCGATGCTTTCGGCCGCCGCGTCCGCCATCGCTTCCACCACGCCTTCGTTGGGCGTACGGAACGCGGCGCCGGGCACCGCCGCCATCTGCGTGACTTCGCCGATCTTCTTGCCGACGCCGTCGTAGAGACTCCAGACGACTTCGACGCGGCTTCTTCCGTTGCGTTCGGCGCCGGGGCGCATCTCGCCCTTCAGCACATAGGCCGAGCGGCTGCGCGAGGCGGCGCTGGCCGGAATGTCGCGCGAGCGCAGCGCCTCGGCGACGCGCTCGGCCAGCTTCCAGCCGTCGGGCGCGCCGTCGATGCCGCGCACGCTGATCGGCGGCGTCATCGAGGTCGGCACCGCGAGCTTGGTCTGGGCGCCGGCGCTTTCGCGCTCGAAGGGGCGGTTTTCGCTGCACGCGGCGCTGGCGAGCGCGGCGGCGAGGCCCAAGGCCGCCATCAGCGGCTTGGCGAATTTGGTGCTGTTCATGCGAAGCTGGTCACGGCGGCGGTTACCGATCCGGCGCGGCGGGCGGGAAATACGCTCTCGATCGTCCCCGGCATTCCCCTGCCCGATGCGCGACGTTTTATTGTTGTAGTGTACTGCAATTACTCGGCGCCGCCAACGGTTTTACCAAGATTCTCAAGGATTTTTCCTGGATTTTGAAGACCGCCGTTAACCCTTCTTTAGGCCTGTACTGGGCGGGGACAGCCCCGCGCGGCGATCGTCTTGGTTGCCGAGGCGAGGCGCAACCCCTGGGCCGAGCGCCCCCTTGGGGTGACGATGCCATGCGCGGAACCGCTCAGCCGCCGCCGTCGGCGCGGAGATAAGCGTCGGTCTTGGCCCATTCGTGCAGCTTCCCGCACAGCGGGCATTTCAGCGTTTGCTTCGGCAGGTCGGTGCTTTCGAAGGTCGGCCACTCGAAGTTGAGGCCGGTATAGACCGGGCGGCCGGTTTCAGGGCAGGTGATCAGCACTTGCGACATGCAACCCCTCCGCCTGACGTTGGGGCGATGGGCTGAGAGGTAATGCTTGCCCCCCGCGATCTCCAGCCCATCTAGCCGAAAATAGGGGTCAGACCCTTTTGCTGCGAAAAGGGGTCTGACCCCTTTTATTTAAACTCGTCCATGGTGAAGAGGGGGCGGAGGACGATGCCCTCGGCCTTGAGGCGCTCGCGGGCGCCCTGCTGGCGGTCGACGCAGGTGACGACGGTTGAAACCTTGCAGCCGATGGCGCGCGCCTCGGCGATGGCCTTCATCACCGAGCGCCCTTCCGTCGTCACGTCCTCGACCATGACGCACACCGCGCCCGGCGCCAGCGGCCCCTCGATCATCTTGTTGGTGCCGCGCTCCTTGGGCTCCTTCCGCACGTAGAAGCCGCTGATGCGCCGCGCCGGATAGGCCTTGAGCGTGATCGCGTCGACGATGGGGCAGGCGCCGAGCACGAGCCCGCCAATCGCATCGAACGCCTCGCCCTCGAGCAATTGCAGCATCAGATCGGCCGTGAGGTTGAGGCCCTCGGGATCGAGCAGCGTCATCTTCATGTCGAAAAACACGCTGCTCTTGCCGCCCGAG
>DATBLL010000249.1:0-10265 GCA_036555425.1 Alphaproteobacteria bacterium
GCGCGTCCTGATCCTCGGTCCCCATCCTGGGGTGGCCCCAGCGCCGACCCCGTAGAGAAGCGTGAACCTTGCGGAACCTTCGCTCGTGGAGGATTGACCTCGCCTACCGCAATCAGAGAAGGACACAGAGGACACGGAGAACAACGAATGCACCGCGGGCGCAATCTCAATCTTCTCTGGTCTCTGTGTCCTCTGTCGTTTGACTTTTTCTGCCGCTCAAAGCGGCGGGCGCTTCTGGAACCAGGGCTGTGCGGCTTCGAGCTGCGCCGCCAGGCGGAAGAGCACCGGTTCGTTGCCGTAGGCGGCGCCAAGCTGCACACCGACCGGCAGGCCGTCGCTCGTCCAATGCAGCGGCACCGACATCGCCGGCGCGCCGGCGACGTTGTAGAGCGGCGTGAATGCGATCTGCTGAAAGAGATCGGCCGCGTATTTCTCCCAGTCCGCCTCCTTCATGTTGGGCCGCGCGCCGAGCGGCAGCGGCGGGTTCGCCGTCACCGGCGTGATCGCCACGTCGTAGTTGCGATAAAAGGCGGCGAGCTGGCGCCCGATGAGGTGCACCGCATTGACCGCGCGCGTGTAGTGCCAGATCGGAAGGCTCGTGCCTTTGCGATAGAGCGCCTGCGTCGCCGGCTCAAGATCGTCGGGCCTGAGCGCGCGCCCCAATTGCATAAGGCGCGCTTCGACCGTGGCCGCGATGCCGGCCGAGGCCAGCACCCAGAGCGCATCGTAGAGTGCCTCGTGGTCGTATTGCGGCGCCGCCTCCTCGACATGGTGGCCCAAGCTTTCGCAGAGCTTGGCCGCGTTCTTGGCACCGGCCACGCACTCGGCATGCACGGCCACGCCGCTAATGGGCTTCGTCTGCAGCGCGATGCGCAAGCGCCCCGGGTCGCGGCCGACCTCCGCGAGGAACGAGCGCGCGGGCGGCGGGCAGGAATAGGGGTCGCCCTCGGCCGGGCCCGCGGTCGCGTCCAGAACCGCCGCCGAATCGCGCACGGTGCGCGAGACCACGTGCGCGACCGAGAGGCTCGCCCAGCCTTCGCCGACGACCGGTCCGGCGGGATTGCGCGCGCGCGTCGTCTTCAAGCCGACGAGCCCGCAATTGCTCGCGGGAATGCGGATCGAGCCGCCGCCGTCGGTCGCGTGCGCGATCGGCACCATGCCGGCGGCGACGGCGGCCGCGGCACCCCCGGAAGATCCGCCCGGCGAGTGGTCCACGTTCCAAGGATTGCGCGCGGGCCCGAGATTGACCGGCTCGCTCGCCATGTTGAGCCCGAATTCGGGCGAGGTCGTGCGTCCGGCGAAGACGAAACCGGCGGCGCGGTAGCGCTCGACGAGGGTGAAGTCGACGGCGCAGACGTAGTCGTTGAAGAGCCGGCTGCCGTTGGTCAGCGGCGAGCCCTTGAGCTGGAGATAAAGGTCTTTGAGCAGGAACGGCACGCCCATGAACGGCCCATAGACGCGGCCCGCGGCCAACTGCTTGCGCGCCGCATCGTCCATGCGCAGCGGCACGCAGCCGAGCTTGGGATTGAGCGCCGCAATCCGCGCCAGCGCCGCGTCGAGGATCTCGGGCATCGTCACTTGCTTCCGCCGCACCAGCTCGGCCAAGCCGAGCCCATCGTAATTCGCGTATTCGCGGAAAGCGCTCATGCAATGCTCCTCACATCGGCGGCGGCGCCCCAGCGGTGGCGCCCGGGAATGGCGGCGAACAGCTCGCGCGTGTAGTCGTGGCGCGGCTCGGCGAAAATCTGCGCCGTGGCGCCCGTCTCCACCACGCGTCCCCGCTGCATGACGGCAATGCGGTCGCAGAGCCGGGCTGCCACGCGAAGATCGTGCGTGATGAACAGCATGGCAAGGTTGAAACGGTCGCGGATGTCCTCGAGCAGAGTCAGCACCTGCGCCTGCACCGAGACATCGAGCGCCGAGACGGCTTCGTCGGCGATGAGGATCTCGGGCTCCATCGCGAGCGCCCTCGCGATGCAGAGGCGCTGGCGCTGGCCGCCCGAAAATTGATGCGGATAGCGGTCGAGCGCGCTGCCGGCGATGCCGACCGTCTCGACCAGCTCGCGCGCGCGCTTCTGGGCGTCGGCGCGCGGCACGCCGTAGTTCATCGGGCCCTCGACGATCGATTGGCCGACGGTGCGGCGCGGGTTGAGCGAGCGATAGGGGTCCTGGAAGATCATCTGCACGCGCCGGCGCACGCCGCGGAGCTTCTCCCGCGGCAGGGCGGCCACGTCTTCGTTGTCGATGAGGATCGCGCCGGCGCTGGGATCGATGAGGCGCGCGACGCAGCGCGCGACGGTCGACTTGCCTGAGCCCGACTCGCCGACAATGCCGAGCGTCTCGCCGCGCGCGAGCGTCAGGTCGACCTTGTCGACCGCGCGCACCTCGCGCTGCGGCTGGAGCATGCCGCCCTCGCGGAAGAGCTTGCTGACGCCGACGGTTTCGAGCACGCGCTGGCCGCGGGCCTGGCGCGCCGGGCGCGGCACCAGCTTCGGCACCGCGGCGATAAGCATCTTCGTGTAGTCCTCGCGCGGATTGCGCAAGACCTCCTCGGCGGCGCCGGTCTCGACCACGCGGCCGTCCTTCATCACCACGACGCGCTCGGCGATGTCGGCGACGACGCCGAAATCGTGCGTGATGAAGAGCACGCCGGCGCCGTGCTCGGTGCGGAGATCCTTCAGGAGCGCCAGGATCTGCGCCTGAGTCGTCACGTCGAGCGCGGTGGTGGGCTCATCGGCGATGAGGAGGGCGGGCTCGAGGATGAGCGCCATCGCGATCATGACCCGCTGGCGCTGCCCGCCCGAGAGCTGATGCGGATAGGCGTGGTAGATTTTGTTGGGGTCGGGCAGGCGCACATCGTCCATCAGCGCGAGCACGCGCCTTCGCGCATCGCCGCGCCAGGCGTGGCAGCGCAGCACCTCCTCGATCTGGCGGCCGACCGGATGCACCGGGTTCAGCGCCGTCATCGGCTCCTGGAAGATCATCGACATGCGGCTGCCGCGCAGCGCGCGCAGCCGCGCCGCGCTCGCTTTCGTAAGTTCCTCGCCGCCGAGGCGGATCGAGCCTTGGGTGACGCGGAGCTGGCCGCGCGGCAGAAGGCCCATCACCGCGCTCGCGGTCACGGATTTTCCCGAGCCCGATTCGCCGACGATGCATACGACCTCGCCCGGTCGCACTTCGAGCGAAACCTCCTTGACCGCGAACGGCCGGTCGCCGCCGCGCGGCAGCGATACCGAGACGCGCTCGATCGCAAGGACGGGCGCCGTCATTGCGCCACGCCGCCGACGCGCTTGGCGAGGCGCGGATCGAGCGTGTCGCGCAGGCCGTCGCCCATGACGTTGATGGCGAGGACGGTCGCCGCGAGGAATGCGCCCGGCGCAAGGATGATCCAGGGTGCCCTCTGGAACACGTCGCGGCCTTCGGCGATCGTGTTTCCCCAGGTGGGCAGCGTCGGCGAAAGCCCGGCGCCGATGAAGCTCAGGAGGGCTTCGATCAGGATCGCCGATGCGGCGATATAGGTGCCCTGCACGATCAAGGCCGGCAGCGTGTTGGGCAGGATGTGGCGCCAGAGGATGCTGCGCACCGGCGTGCCGAGGCCGATCGCGGCCTCGACGAACGGTTCTTCGCGGATGCTCAGCACGATGCTGCGCACGAGGCGCGCCACGCGCGGAATCTCGGGCACGAAGATGGCGAGGATCACCGTGCCGAGGCTGGCGCCGGAGAGCGACACGAGCGCGATCGCGAGCAGGATGCCGGGGATCGCCATCAATCCGTCCATGATGCGCATCAGCACGCCGTCGAGCGCGCGCACGTAGCCGGCAACGAGGCCGACCAGGGTTCCGGCCGAGAGCGCCAGCACCGCGGCGGCGAAGCCGATGAACAGCGAGATACGCGCCCCGTAGGCGACGCGGCTCCAGACGTCGCGGCCGGCCATGTCGGTGCCGAGCAGATGCTCGGCGCCCGGTGCGCGCAAGCGGAAGCGCGGCGTGAGCTCGGTCGGGTCGTAGCCGGTCAGCAGCGGCGCGGCGAGGGCCATCGCCACGAGCAACAGCAGGATGCCGCCGCCGGCGATGACCCCGGGGTTGCGCAGCGCCAGGCGCGCCGAGGAGAGCCGGTTGCTCATCAATAGCGGATCCGGGGATCGAGCAGCGTGTAGAGCACGTCGATCGCGAGGTTGATCAGCACGTAGATCACCGAGAAGACCAGCAGCACGCCCTGGATGATCGGATAGTCGGCGCCGAGGATCGCGTCGACGGTGAGCCGCCCGATGCCGGGAATGTTGAAGACGGTCTCGGTCACCACGACGCCGCCGATCAGCAGCACGAGGCCGATGCCGATCACCGAGACGATCGGCACCGCCGCGTTGCGCAGCGCATGCGCCATGAGCACGGTGCGCGTCGCGGCACCCTTGGCATAGGCGGTGCGGATGTAATCCTGGGCCAGCGCCTCGAGCATGCTGGTGCGCGTGATGCGCGCCACGAGCGCGATGTAGATGACCGACAGCGCCAGCGTCGGCAGCGTGATGCGCGAGAGGAAGCCGCCGAGCCCGTCGCCGATGGACTGGAAACCCTGGACGTGAAGCCAGCCGAGATTGAGCGGAAAGACGAGAATGAGAACATAGCCCAGCACGAACACCGGCACCGAGAAGCCGATCACCGAAAAGATCATGATCAGCCGGTCGGGCCAGCGGCCGTGCTGCCAGGCCGCGACGACGCCCATCGGCACCGCCACCAGCACCGAGAACAGCAGCGTCGTCGCCGCCAGCGACAGCGTCGGCTCGACGCGCTCGCCGATCAGCTTCAGCACCGGAATCTGCGATTGGATCGAGCGGCCGAAATCGCCCTCCAGCAGCTGGGCAAGCCAGAGCGCGAACTGCTCCCAGAGCGGCTTGTCCATGCCGAGCCGCGTCATGATCTCGGCCAGGCGCTCGGGCGGGCAGATATCGCCGCAGAGCTGCGCCGCCGCCTTGCCGCGGTCGAGCCGCACGAGGATGAAGACGACGATCGCCACCACGCCCATCACGGGAATGGTGGCGATCAGCCGCAGTGCGAGGAAGCGGCCCATGCTTCAGAACGAGGGAAGCAAGCGCCCGAGGCTGGTGCGGCTCCCTGTCCTCTCGATGCCGTCGTGCAGCCTCACTTCTTCTCGACGTTCCAGAATACCGGCACCGGGCCGTCGAGCACGCCGGTCAAGCTCTTGCGATAGGCCGCAGGGAACTGCATCTGCCCGATCGGCACATACATCACCACCTCGAACGCGCGCTTGGTGATCGCTGCCGCGATCGCCTTCTGCTTGACGGGATCGGTTTCCTTGATGAAGTCCGCCCTCATCTTTTCGATCTGAGCGTCCTCCGGCCAGCCGAAGAAGCCGCCTTTCTTTCCCTTGGCGTTGATGCCGGCATTGGTGATCGGGTTCAGCAGATCAGCACCGACCCAGAAGGTGTGGAATATGTGCCAGCCGCCCTGCGCCGGCGGGTCCATCTTTGAGCGCCGCGCCACTACGCTGGCCCAGTCCATCGCCAAGAGCTTCACGTTCATGCCGATCTTCTTGAGCGCCTGCTCGGTGACGGCCCCGTAGGGCGTGATCGCCTTCAGATCGGTGGGGTGCAGAATCAGAATCTCCTCGCCCTTGTAGCCGCCTTCCTTCAGCAGTTGCTTCGCCTTCTCGTAGTTCGGCTTCTTCATGTCGGGCGCGCCGTTGGTCGATTCGTAGGTCGTCCCGCAGGTGAAGAACGAGGCGCAGTACTTGTAATAGGCGGGGTCGCCGACGAGGACCGCGAGATAATCCTCCTGCTGCACGGCCAGCAGCACGGCCTGACGAATCTTCACGTTGTCGAAGGGCGCCGCCAGCCAGTTGAGCCGCATCCAGCCGAGCAGGCCCATCTTGTTCTGGTCGTGGATTACGATGTCGGGCGATTTCTTGAGCGCCGGGAAGAGGTCGTGCACCGGCTGCTCGATGTAGTCGATCTCGCCCTTGATGAGCGCGTTCACGGTGGTTTGCGGGTCGCCGACGTTGATCCACTCGACGCGGTCGACCTTCACGACCTTGCCGCCGGCCATCCACGAGGCCTTCTCCTTGCGCGGCACGTAGTCGGGGTTCTTCTCGTAGACGACCTTCGTGCCGGGCTGGAATTCCCCGATCACGAAGCGGAACGGGCCCGAGCCGATGTACCAGTCCTTGGGCGCGAATTCGGCGATCGACTGGTTGGCCGGCGCCGCGGCCACGCGCTTCGGCATGATGAACGGCGTGTTCGACGACGGCTTGCCGATCGAGTCGAGCACGAGGCCGAAGGGCTCCTTAAGCACGAGCTGGAACGTCTTGTCGTTGACCCTCTTCCACTCCTTGGTGGCGGCGGCGAGCGCCTGGCCCATCGAATCGTTCTTCGACCAGCGCGTGAGCGAGGCAATCACGTCGTCGGAGGTGACCGGCGCGCCGTCGTGCCACTTCAAGCCGTCGCGGAGGGTGAAGGTCCAGGTGAGCTTGTCCGCGCTCGCCTCCCACTTGTCGACCATCTGCGGCTGGATCTTCTGCTGCTCGTCCATGGCGAACAGCGTGTCGTAGATCATGTAGCCGTGATTGCGGATGATGTAGGCGGTGGTGATGATCGGGTCGGTGATGCGCAGCGGCGCATGCATCACCGCGCGGATCGTCTTCTTCTCCTGCGCGGATGCCTGCGTCGACAGGGCGAGCGCCGCGAGCGCGGCGGCGGAAACGACGCCCAAAAGGCGGCGTGTGAGCATGGCCAGTCCTCCCATTGCACCGGTAACGGACGAAGCATGCCCCGGCACGCGCGGAGTCGCAACGGGGCGATGTCGAGGGTGCAAGCACCGTGCCACGAGTCCCGCCCCGGTTCGAGTCGGCTCGTGTCCGGCGGTTTCCAAGGAGATGCGGCGGCAAGCCGGACTTGCTTTTTTGTTCTGATTGCCGGACTCCCGTTGCACAACGCGATGGACGGCGGCGGATCAAGGTACGAATTGCACATTTTGGCGAAGGGAGCCGACGGCACGTTTCGCCCGTTCGACGCGGTGATTTCCGACCCGGAGCGCTACCCCGAGTTCGGATGGCGATGCCGCGTGCAAGGTGCCGCACCGCCGAGCAAGCCGATGCGGACATTCGGCGACGATCCCGACCTTGCTTGGGCGATGGCGATCGGGCTGATCGAACGGCTGGTCGAGCACGCCAATTGGTCTCTCGTGGACGAAGCGGAAAATCCCGTCGCCCTGCCCGAGGTGGCCAAGACCTAGAGATCGGTGGAGCGGCCCGAGTCGGACGTGGGATCAACCCGCGAGCGCGCGGACGTCGATGCGGTTGGTGCCGGCGCGCTTGGCTGCGGCGAGCGCCGCTTCGGCCTGCCGGGCCAGCTCGGCGCTGGTGGTGGAATGCGCGGTCGGATCGACCGCGACAGCGCCGACCGAGCAGGCGAGCAGCGCGCTCTCCATGTCGATGGCGAAGGGCCGCGCCAACGCCGATTGTGCGCGCTCGGCGAGTTCGCGCGCGACGCGCGTCCCGGTGCCCGCGAGCAGGATTCCGAATTCGTCGCCGCCGATGCGCGCCACGAGATCCGAAGGCCTGAGGACGCCGAGCAGCCGCTGCGCCGAGAAGCGCAGTATGTCGTCGCCGGCGGCCTGGCCGTGCCGCTCGTTGATCGCCTTGAAGCCGTCGAAGTCTAGGTGGAGCAGGATCACCGGCGCGCGCTGGCCGAGCGCCGCGTCGATCGCGGCGAAGAAGGATTTCCGGTTGAGCGCGCCGGTCAAGGCATCGTGCTCGGCCTCGAAGGAGAGGCGCCACTCGGCGCGCCGGCGGCGGCGGTCGATGCGGTCGATCTCGGACAGCGCATAGACGAGGAGACCGCCGCTGACCGCGATCGCGGTGCCGAGATAGAGCGCGAGGCTGGTCTCGAACGGCAGCACCCCCCAGCGCTGCGCGGCCAGGAAGATCCAGTCGAGCAGGAACGGAATCGCGACGGCGGCCGGCAGCACGACGCGCGCCAGCATGCCCGAGGTGCGGCGATTGACCAGCACGCTCACGATGCCCAAGCGGGGATCGCGCGCGAGCACGGCCGTGGCCAGCGCCACGATCGCCAGTGCCGCCTGAGCGGGCATGGCGCCCGCCAGCGCCGAGCGCCCGTAGACGAGCCCGATCAGCGCGACCAGCGGGGGAACGAAGACCGCGAGCGAGACGATCTGCGCCGCCAGGATCATTCCGCGCAAGCGGAGGTATTGCGCCGCGACGACGGCGACGAGGCAGACGGCGATCGAGGTGCCGAAGACGTTGCGCTTGCCCTCGGCGATGTCGGCGGCGACGGTGCCGGCGTAGAGAAGCCCCGACGCGTTGACGAAGCCGCCGAAGGCATGATCGGCGAGGACGAGCAGCGAGACGAGCACCACGAGGCAAGACGCGCCGAGCTGGGAGAGCTGGGCGGCGCGGGTCTCGAGCGGAACCACAACGAGCGCCGCCAGCAGCAGCGCCGCGGCCGCGAGCGGGTTGAGCGCCGCGCCGGAGGAGGCGATGTGGCGCAGAATCTCGATCTCGAATGCATAGCTGACGAACGCCGCCGCGGCGAGCAGCAGCGCAATGGCGGCCGCCACGACGGGATAAACCGGCAAGCGCCTGTTCGGCGACGGAGGCGGCGCGGTCCTGAGGACCGCGGCATGGCTGGACATCCCTGGCGCCTTCTTGGTCTTCGTGCAGCGCCGCGGCCCGGCCCCTGACGACGCCCGGGGCCGCGATTCGCCGTGCCGCAGTTCACGGCGACAAGCGTTAAAAAGGCGTTAGAAAACGCGGTTAACGCAGCAGCGGCGCGAAAACCGGCGTGTCCTTGGCGAAGCGCGCGAGCGTCACCGGTGCGCCCAGGCGCGGCGCCGGCTCGAACGGCTCGATGCGGCCGACGATGCGCTGGCCGCCCTCGAGATCGACGATCGCCACGGCATAGAGCGGCTCGGTGGCGAACGCCGCCGGTGCCTTGCGGATCACGGTGAAGGTGACGAGCGTGCCGCGCGCGCCTGCCTCGAGCTTCTCGTCACGCATCGGCGCGCTTCAGGATCGAGACGGTGCAGACGACGCCGGCACCGCCGAGATTGTGGGTCATGCCGATGGCGGCGTCCTTCACCCAGTTGGGATGCTCGCCGCGGAGCTGGCGCACCACCTCGAAGAGCTGCCCTACGCCGGTGGCGCCGACCGGATGGCCCTTGGCGAGAAGCCCGCCCGAGACGTTGATCGGCATGTCGCCGACGGCCGCGGTGCGGCCTTCCCGCGTCCAGGCGCCGGCGGCACCGCGCGGCACCACGCCCAGATCCTCGGCATCGAGAAGCTCGGTCAGCGAGAAGCAATCGTGCAGCTCGACGAAATCGATGTCGGCTGGTGCCAGGCCGGAGGCGCTGTAGGCTTGCCGTGCCGCCTCGACCGTCGCCTCGAAGCTCAAGAGATTCTTGATGCTGGCGACGTCGGGCGCGCCGCGCGTCTGCACGGTCGCCGCGATCTTGACCGGCGGCTTGGCGCCGGCGCGCGAAAGCCGCTCCTTGATCGCCTCGTCGGCGGCGATGACGACCGCGGCGGCGCCGTCGCTGATCGGGCAGCAATCGTAGAGCCTGAGCGGATCAGCCACGAGCGGCGAATGCTCGACCGTCTCGGCGCTCACCTCCTCGCCCATCTGTGCCAGCGGGTTCTTCAGCCCGTTCGCCTTGTTCTTGCGCGTGACGGCGGTGAGATCCGCACGCCAATCGGGATGCGCGGCGCCATAGACGCGCGCCGCCATGCCGAAATAGCCGGGGAACGAGAGACCGGTCGGCCCGTCGCGCTGCTGGTCCATCGCGCAGTTGAGCGCCTCGGTCACGCGCGCCGTGCCGGCATGCGACATCTTCTCGGCGCCGGCCGCGATCGCGAAATCGCACAAGCCGGCGGCGACGCTCATCCACGCCTGGCGGAACGCGATGCCGCCCGAGGCGCAGGCGCCCTCCACCTTCGAGCACGGTGCCGAGAGCGGCAGACCGAGCTGATGACCCACGAGGCCCGCCAGCACTTCCTGCCCCGAGAGCACGCCGCCGATGAAGTTGCCGAGATAGAGCGTACCGACGTCCTCGGCGCCGACGCCGGCATCGTGCAGCGCCTCCCGGCATGCAGTCGCCGCGAGCTGATCGAGCGGCGTCTCCTTGTGCCGTCCGAACGGGGTCGAGCCGATGCCGATGATCGATACCGGGCGCATGTCACACCCTCGAGATTGAAGTGGAACCGCAGTGGCACGGAGACACAGACGAGAGGAATTTCGC
>DATBLL010000006.1:0-5247 GCA_036555425.1 Alphaproteobacteria bacterium
GCCATCGCCTCGAACTTCATCATCCGCAGCCCCTGCAGCACCTTCGCCCGGTCCATCCTCGCCCCCGCTTTCCTGGAGCGATTCCAAAACCGGACAACTCACGTGCTACAAAAACCGGACAGATGACGAGCTAGCTACAGGTAGGGCGCTCGGGCTGGCCAAGGACTTCAATCTTGCGTTAACCTTGCCGCCTTCGGCGCCGGATAACCGGGCCGATGGAGTGGGGAATGCGGCACGGAAGCGACCGCGCGCGAACGCTCGACGCGGGCGACAGCGACGCCCTGCTTTTCGCGGCGCTGCCGGGCCCGGCCGAGCTCGCGCAGGCGCGCGTGGAGCCCATCACCGTGCCGCGGCCCGCGCCCGATCAGACCGTGACGATCGGCGTCATCACCGGCCGCCCGCTGAAGCTCGAATTCACGGTCCATGAGGTGAAGGAGCGCGAGGTCGTGCGCGACGATCTCGTGCTCGGCTTCGACAATGGCGGCAAGGTGGTCTTGAAGGACTACATGCACGCCTTCGGCATGCTGGGCGAGCACCGCACCACGATCATCCAGCCCGACGGCAAGCACTACGCGTTCACCGAATTGCTGGCGCCGACCCCGGCCCCGCGCGCCGAGGCGCCGGCGCCCGGCACCAGCCCCGATGTCGCCATCATCCAGAAGCCGCCCGCGGGCGACACGCAGCATTTCAAGCTCACCGCCGAAAAGCCGATGGCGCTCAATTTCGGCATGGGCGAGGTCGCGCGCACCGAGGTCAACAAGGAGGGCGATCTCGTCCTCACCTTCAAGGACCGCGCGGTGCTGGTGCTCGAGGGCTATACGGCGCTCAAGGGCAGCGCCGACGTGGCGCTCTATTTCGCCAAAGGCGACAAGATCGCGCTCGCCGATTTGGCACCCGGCGCCCCGCCCGAGGGCAACGAGGAAGGCGGGCATCTTTTCACCTCATTCGCGCCCGGCGGCTCGATCGGTCCGCTCGATCATCTGGGCGCGCTCGGTCCCGAGCCGTTCACGCTGATCCCGCCGCCGGGGCCGCCCGGCAGCCCGCCGCCGTTCTCGCCGCCGCCGCCGTTCTCGCCGCCGCCCAAGCACGCGAAGCACGATTGCGCGCCGCCGCCCGTGTGCGAGCCCAAGCCCAAGGATTGCGATTTCAATCCGCGCGATGACGCCGAGCGCGGCCAGGACCACGGTCCGAAGGACCATGGTCCGAGGGACCACGGCGACCATCATGGCCAGCTCACCTGGGTGAGCGCGCGCGACTGCGTGATCGCCGGCGACGCGCATGGGGCGGGCGGCCGCTGGGGCGAACATGACGGCGGCCACCACAGCCGCATGCTGGCCGAGAGCGGCCACCGCGGATGGAGCGACGGGCACGACGGCGGCCATCATCATCAGATGCATCAGCTCCAGCTCGCGCATCTCGGCCCCGAGGCGCACGGCGCGTGGATGAGCGGCGACATGACGGGCACGTACGGCGCCGGCGCATGGCACGACGGACATCCGGGCGATCACGGCGCCGGGTCCGGCGCGCACCCATCCGGCCACGAGTCCCCTGGCGCGTCGCTGACCGCGCACCACGTGTTCGATCACGGCGCGCAATCGGCGCCGGCGCATGCGGGCGATCACGGCCACTTCGCCGCAGCCCACGATTTCACCGCCGTGACCGCGCATGCCGAAAGTCACGCGCCACAAATCCAGAACCACGCCCAGCACAACGTGATGGGCCACGGGTAGCGTTGCGTCGTGGCGCGGCGCCCGTCGCCAGCGATGCTGCGTTCGAAGCTCTGGCAATCCGCGGCGCGCGACTCATATCAGCGCGGCATCATTGGAGTGGCATCATGGCCGTCGTCGACACCAGCACCGGCACGCGCATCGACGAGATCGCGCCCGACATTTTCCGCATCAACACGCCGCTCTCGCACATCCCCGGCGGGTTCTCGTACAACCAGTACCTCGTGCGCGACGAGGCGCCACTGCTGTTCCACACCGGCCCGCGCGCGCTGTTCGCCTCGACCTTGAAGGCGGTCGCGGCCGCGATCCCGGTCGAGACGCTCCGCTACGTGGCGCTGTCGCACTACGAGGCCGACGAATGCGGCGCGCTCAACCAGTTCCTCGCCGCCGCGCCGCGCGCGGTGCCGGTCTGCAGCAAAGTGGCGGCGATGATCGCGATCCGCGATCAGGCCGACCGCGCGCCCCAGGAGCTCGCGCAGGGCGAGACGCTCGCGCTCGGCCGGCAGACGGTCGAGTGGGTGGACGCGCCGCATCTGCCGCATGGCTGGGAGTGCGGCTATCTCTTCGCGCGCGAGGCGAAGACGCTGTTTTGCGGCGATCTCTTCACCCAGCCCGGCACCGGCGACAAGCCGCTGACCGCGTCCGATATCCTCGCGCCGAGCGAGGCGTTCCGCGGCCAGTTCGACTATTTCTCGCACACGCGCGACGTCGCCGCGCTGATCGGCCGCGTCGCTGCGGTCAAGCCCACGACGCTCGCCTGCATGCACGGCAGCGCCTGGCAGGGCGACGGC
The DNA here is from genome assembly GCA_036555425.1 of Alphaproteobacteria bacterium. Classification (GTDB taxonomy): domain Bacteria; phylum Pseudomonadota; class Alphaproteobacteria; order Bin65; family Bin65; genus SBBV01. The sequence continues at coordinate 2,519 of DATBLL010000006.1, forward strand.
GCCGCGCTACTCGCCGCGCTGGGAAAGTCGCTCGCCGCATCCGCGTAGGGGCGCACCGCCGTGCGCCCCTACGGTGTCGACATCGTGCATTGCCGTCGGCCCGGGCGCGCAGCGCGCCGCTACGCGATGTGATCGCCTGCGCGCCGGCTAGAACTTCCCCGGCATGTAGGTGCGCTCGCCGCCGTTGGGCTTCTTGCCGGCCTTGCCTTCGCGGCTGGCGGAGAAGTTGAGCTCGATCAGGATGCCGTTGGGGTCGCGCACGAAGAGCTGCACGATGTCGGCCTCGGGCACCGCGAATTCGCGCCACTGAAGCCCGTGCTTGGTGAAGCGCTCGGCATAGCCGTCGAAGCCTTCGGCCGAGATGCTGATGTGGTCGACGCAGCCGCCCACGGGCCGGAACTTGCCCTCGAGATCGTAGGCGGCGTTGCCGGCCATCACGTGGATCATCGTGTTGCCGATCGAGAGCCAGCTGCCGGGAAAATCGAAGGGCGGGCGCTTGGCGAGGCCCATGCCCAGCACCTCGGTGTAGAACTTGTTGGTCTTGTCGAGATCGAGAGTCCGGATCGCGACGTGATTGATGTCGACCAGGCGCATGGCGGCGCTCCCTCGAACGGCTTCTATCGCATGTTCAAATAATAGGCCGTGGCTCGGCGATGTCCATCAATCGCGGCCGCGCCTCTTCACCCACGTCGTCGTGAGCGAAGCGAAGGATCTCTCGGCCCGGGCGGGGCCGAAAGGCGCGGCGCTAAGAGCCATTCTATCCGCAGCCGGCGCGAAGAAAATCGCCGCTCGCGAAACTTTGCGTTTCGCCCGATGGAACGTCGTGGCCGATTGTCTTATGTTTCGCGCGATAGGGCGGCGCCCACCGGCCGGGCCGCCACGGCCGAGCCACACTCGCGCGCTGGAGTAGCACCCACTTCCCTTGGAGGAAGACATGAACCGCTTCACCGCCATTCTCGCCTTCACGCTCGTTCTCGCGGCGGGCGCGCTGACGCAAGGCGCCGGCGCCGAAAGCCGCTTCCAGACCTTCAAGCTGCCGGTGGGCAACTATCCGCACGACGTGGCGCCGGGCCCCAACGGCACGATCTTCTACGCCGATCAGCGCCGTGGCGGGCTCGGCATCGTCGATCCCAAGACCGGCAAGGTCGAGAAGGTGGCGCTCGGCGAAGGCTCGGCGCCGCACAACGTCATGGTCGGTCCGGATGGCAAGGCCTGGCTGACCGATGGCGGCCAGAATGCGATGGTCAGCTACGACCCCAAGACCAAGAAGGTCACGGTCTACAAGCTGCCCGAGGACACGGGCTATACCAACCTCAACACCGCCGCGGTCGACCGCAAGGGCGATGTCTGGTTCACCGGCCAGAACGGCATCTACGGCAAGGTGGACGTGAAGAGCGGCAAGGTCACGGTGTGGAAGGCGCCCAAGGGCCGCGGCCCCTACGGCATCACCGCGACGAAATCGGGCGACGTCTACTACGCCTCGCTCGCCGGCTCCCATGTCGGCCGCATCAATATCGAGACCGGCCAGGCGACGGTGCTGGAGCCGCCGACCAAGGACCAGGGCGCGCGCCGCGTTTGGGCCGATTCCAGGGACCGCATCTGGGTCAGCGAATGGAATTCCGGCAATGTCAGCGTCTACGATCCGGCCAGCAATTCCTGGAAGACGTGGAAGCTGCCGGGCAGCGGACCCCGGGCTTATGCGGTCTATGTCGACGACCAGGACAAGGTCTGGCTCGCCGATTGGGGCGCCAATGCGCTGGTGAAGTTCGATCCCGTGACCGAGAAGTTCGAGGTGTTCCCGTTTCCGGTCGACAGCGCCAACGTGCGCCAGATCGACGGACGCAAGGGGGAGATCCTGCTGCCGCTCTCCGGCCCGCGCCTGGTCGCGGTGTTCAAGAAGTAAGGGCGATCGGCTGAATTCGTGATTCGCCTTACGTCTCCCTCCCCCGCAAAGCGGGGGGAGGGCGGGATGGGGGCCGGGACGCCGACGCGCAACCGCCAATGAAGCACGCAGCGTCAGCTCTGTGTGAAGCGAACAGATCTGGAGCGGCGGCGGCACCCCCATCCAACCTTCCCCCGCAAGCGGGGGAAGGCTTTCATCGCCGAATCGCGCGGCCTTCCCGCGCCATTCCTCGTCTCTCCGTGTCCTCGGTATTCTCCGTGGTTATTTTGCTTTCGCCGGCGGCGGCGCAGGAGCGTGACGAGGGCGCGCGCGCGTTCCAGAAGTGCTTTGCGTGCCACAGCGTCGATCGGGCGGAGAAGAATCTCTCGGGCCCGAATCTCGCCGGCGTGATCGGGCGGCAGGCCGGGACGCTGCCGGGATTCGCGTATTCACGGGCGATGAAAATGGCGGGCGCAGAAGGCCTCGTTTGGACCGAGGCGACGCTCGATCGCTACCTCGCCGACCCGCTCGAGATGATTCGCGAGACGACGATGAGCTTTCCCGGCCTTGCGAACGAGGCCGAGCGCCGCGCTGTGATCGGCTATCTCCGCCGCTTTCGCTAGCGCGGATTTCGAGAGCCGGAATCGGCCTATACCTTTATAGCGGCGCGCGCAGCGCGCCTCTACGCGTGAGACGATTTCGCCCGAGGGGATAAGCGCTAGAAATTGATGTGCGGCGAGCCGGTGTCGCGCCCGCCCTTGCGCAATTGCTCGCGCGCTTCCTCGGCCAATTCGAGATAGCGGCGGCGCATCATCGCCAGCTCCTCGTCGGTCAGCTCCTCAAGGCT
>DATBLL010000008.1:0-17353 GCA_036555425.1 Alphaproteobacteria bacterium
GGCAAGGCCTCGATGCCGGCGGCGGCGGAGGCCGGGCGCGGGCGCTACGATCCGGCGTTGCTGCGGGCTATCGATGCGGCGCTCCAGCTGCGCACCGAGGAGCGCCCGCAAAGCATCGCCGCGCTGCGCGCGATCATGCGCGGCGAGCCGCGCGGCGCCCCGGTCGTGGCGGAGCCCGGCGCCACGCTCGTCGCCGGCCCGTCACGCGCAACGGAAGCGTCGCTGGTACGCATGGAGCCGGGGGCGACGCTCGTATCCGGCGGCCGCCCCGATCGTGGCGCCCGGACCGAAGCAGCGGCGGCGGAGCCGCCCCGCGCGGAGCCGCGCGGAATGAGCAGCCTCTTGCGCAAGGCGGGACCCGCACATGTTGCGTTTGCGGCGGGAGTCGTCTTCGCCGCGCTGATCGGACTCGTGGTCTTGATCGTCGTGCTGATGAGCGGCTCGCGGCCATAGGCTTGCCGCGCGATGCGCCTACGAAGTTTGGCCCCGTCCGGCGCAGCCCGCCGCGCGCACGTCGCGCGCCGCCGCCCCATAGCGCTGGCGAAACGCGCGGCTGAAATGCGAAAGATCCGCGAAGCCGCGGCCGAGCGCGATGTCGGAGATGCTGCGGTGGGATTGGAGCGGGTCGGTGAGATCGCGGCGGCAGCCCGCGAGCCGCTGTTCGAGCACCCAGCGCATGAAGCTCGTGCCCTCGGCTTCGAACAGGCGATGCAGGCTGCGCGTCGCGACGCCGAGCGCCACGGCGACGGCGCCCGGCTCGAGCGCGGGGTCGTCGAGGCGCGCCATCGTCAGCATCTTCGCGTGCGCGAGCGCCGCGCTCCGGCGGGCTTCGGCGCGCGCCGTCGCGCCGCGCGCCGTCGCCAGCGCAGTCGCGAGGAGGTCGAGCGCGGTTCCGGCGAGGCGTTCCGCCGCCGGCGGCGGGATGGCGGCGCTGTCGCGGCCGAGGCCCGACAGGAACGCCGAGGCGAGCGCGCCGACCGGATGATCGCGCGCGACGCGAATGCCGGTGAATGGCTCGGGCCGGCCGAGCCGCTCCATGAGCTTCGCGCGCGGGAATTGGAGGACGAGCTGGCGGAACGAGCCGTCGAAATGCAGCATGTAGGGCCGCACGCTGTCGTAGAGGCAGAGATCGCCGACGGCGAGCGCCGCGGTTCGGCCATCCTGCGCGATCGTGCCGTGCCCTTCGAGCTGCACCGAAACGAGGAGATCGTCCTCGCGCGTGCGGGCGATCTGCCGGCGCGAGCGGACGACGTGCTGCGGGCAGGCCGCCACCTCTGAGAGTTGCACGGCGCCGAACGGCCGCGTCGTGATCGCGCCCACGAAGGGCTCGCGGCCGAGTCGCTCGCATTCGAGCTGGACGAAGACCTCGCACACCGCCTCGCGCCAGAACGCGAAGCGCTCGCCGGGTGCCACGGCGTCGGTGGAAAAGAGCGCGGTGTCGTGCGCGCGCGGGTGCATGCGGTTGCTCTTGACGCTCGGAGACAAACGATCTGTCGCGGCTGGTCAAGCGGAGCGCGGGCGTTCGCGAATAATAGCACGATCGCGCCAAGTGAGGAGGCGAACATGTCGGGTCCGATGACCAAGTATCGCGCCGCGGCCGTGCAGGCGGCGCCGGTGTTCCTGGATATCGATCGCACCGTCGAAAAGGCGATCGGTCTGATCGAGCAGGCGGCGAAGCAGGACGTGCGCCTGATCGCGTTCCCCGAGACCTGGATCCCCGGCTACCCGTTCTGGATCTGGCTCGGCGCGCCGGCCTGGGGCATGCGCTTCGTTCAGCGCTATTTCGAGAACTCGCTGGTGAAGGGCGGCCGCCACTGGAACGTGCTCGCCGACGCCGCCCGCCGGAATTCCATGCACGTCGTCGCCGGCTACAGCGAACGCGCTGGCGGCAGCCTCTACATGGGGCAGGCGATCTTCGGCGCGGACGGCCAGCTCATCGCCGCGCGGCGGAAACTGAAGCCTACCCATGCCGAGCGCACCGTGTTCGGCGAGGGCGACGGCAGCCACTTGGCCGTGCACGACACCGGCATCGGCCGGCTCGGCGCGCTCTGCTGCTGGGAGCATATCCAGCCGCTCTCGAAATACGCGATGTATGCCGCCGACGAGCAGGTGCATGTCGCGTCGTGGCCGAGCTTCAGCCTCTATCGCGGCATGGCCTATGCGCTCGGGCCCGAGGTGAACACGGCGGCGAGCCAGATCTACGCGGTCGAGGGCGGCTGCTACGTTCTCGCCGCCTGCGCCGTCGTCTCGCCCGAGATGATCAAGATGATGATCGATACGCCCGACAAGGAGCCGTTGCTCAAGGCCGGCGGCGGCTTCGCGATGATCTTCGGCCCCGATGGGCGCGCGCTGGCCGAGCCGCTACCCGAGACCAAGGAAGGCCTCGTGGTCGCCGACATCGACCTCGGCATGATCGCGCTGGCCAAGGCCGCGGCCGATCCTGCGGGCCACTATTCCCGCCCGGACGTGACGCGCCTGCTGCTCGACCGCCGGCCGGCGCAGCGCGTCGTGTCGCTGGAAGCGGCGTTCGAGCCGCAACAGGAGGGGAAAGGCGATGTCCCAGCCCTGAGCGTCGTGCCCGCGGAAAGCGCCGCGGCGCAGTAACGGCGCGTACGGGGCTTGTTGCAGCCAGAGGCGGGGAGTAGTGCCGCAGCCTCGAGGCGTGGTATCGTTGCACCGCCAGCAAGGGTACCCACCATGCAGCGCTTCTTCATCGAGCAGATGGCGATGTACTCCGCCTATCATCGCGATGGGCGCAACAAGGCCACGCATTTCGTCGGCGTACCGTCGATCGCCGTCTCGCTGCTGATTCCGATGGCGATGGTGCGCTTCGCCGAGTTCGACAGCTACACGCTGACGCTCGCGACCCTCTTCGCCGTCGCCGTGATGATCTACTGGATCGTGCTCGATCCGCCCTTCGGCGTGGTGACCGCGGCAATCTTCGTGCCCGGCGCCTGGTTCGCCGACTGGCTCGCCCAGCACGGCGGCGCCACGGCCTGGACGTCGTTCGGCATCCTCTTCGTCGGCGGCTGGATCATCCAGCTCCTCGGCCACGTCTTCGAAGGCCGGAAACCGGCGCTGGTCGACAACCTGCTGCAGATCTTCATCGCGCCCGTGTTCCTCGTGGCCGAAGTCGCTTTCGCGTTCGGGCTGCGCAAGAACGTGCACGACGCGATGATGCGCCGGATGCCGGAGTACCTGCCGAAAGGCGGCGCGGCGGCGGCGGCGGAATAGTTCGAGGGCCGCGGCAAGACCGGCCTGGGACACATCTGGCCGGCGCGTCGATGCCATTCTCGCGAAGGGACGAAGGCATGAGAGTTCGAGGCGTTGCATTTCTCGCGATGGCCGCGTGCGCGCTGGTTGCGGCGTCGGCGCGGGCGCAGGTAGCTACGGTCGACGCGCTGCAGGCCTGGGGCTTGCTGGGCTGGTGGTCGCTGCGCTGCGACCAGCCGGTGTCGTCGAGCAATTTCTACTACGGCTACGTGATCGGCCCCGACGGGCGCGCCTACCACCAGCGCGATCTCGGCGATCCCGATCGCAGCGACAAGAGCGAGATCCTTTCGGCCGAGCAGCGCGCCGACGGCATGCTATCCATCACGGTCAATTTCACCTCGATCAGTCAGGTGCGCCAAGTGGTGTTCCTCAAGGAACCGGGCCGCATACGCGCCTGGTACAATCGCGGGCCCAACAACGACGTCACCGTCGACAACGGCATTTTCCGCCACAACGGCCAGCCGACCCCGTGGCAGTACAAGTGCCGGTGAGCGCGATCAGGCGCTAGCCCGCCACACCGCGCGCGCGACTTCGACGATGCGCGCGAGCTTGGCGCGCTGGTCGGCCGGCGTCACCGGGTTGCCCTTGATCGAGCTGGCGAAGCCGCATTGCGGGCTCAGCGCGAGCTGCTCGATCGGCGCAAAGCGCGACGCTTCCTCGATGCGGCGCTTCAATTCGTCGGCGGTCTCGAGCCGCGGCGTCTTGGTCGAGACGAGGCCGAGCACGGCGAGCTTGCCCTTGGGCAGCAACTTCAGCGGCTCGAACGAGCCGGCGCGCGCCGTGTCGTATTCCAGGAAGAAGCCATGCACATTGACGCGATTGAACAGCACGTCGGCGACCGGGTCGTAGCCGCCCTGCGCCGACCAGCCCCCTTCGCGGTTGCCGCGGCACTGATGCATCGTCACGGTCACGTCGGCGGGCAGCCCCGCGAGCACGTCGTTGATGCGCCGCGCGTAGTCGAGCAGCAGCGCGTCGGGATCGTTGCCGAACGAGGCGACGGTCGCGCGATATTTGGGATCGCAGAGGAACGCGATGCTGGTGTCGTCGAGCTGGATATAGCGTGCACCGGCCTGAACGAGCGCGGCCAATTCCCGGCGATAGGCGGCCGTGAGGTCGTGCCAGAACGCGTCGATGTCCTTGTAGTGGCCTTCGCGGATGCCCTTGTCGCCGCCGCCATAGATGTGCACCAGGATCGGCGCCGGGATCGTCACCTTCGGCACCGCCTTGGTGTGCGCCTTCAGGAACTGGTAGGCGCGCACGATCGGGCTCGGATTCCAGCGGATCGGCGCGTTGATCCACAGGCGCGAGAACGGCTGCTCCTTGCCCTCGGGCGTGTGCCAGGTGAACGCCACCGTTCCGGTGCGGTGCGCCGAGATGCCGTTCCAGTTAAGCAGCAGCTCGAGCCACCAGCTGCGCCGGCGGAACTCGCCATCGGTCACGGCCATGAGGCCGAGCTCCTCCTGCATCGCGACGGCCTCGCAGATGCAGCGGTCCTCGACCGCGCGCAACTCGGCATTGTCGTGCGGGCCGAGATGCTGGTCGGGCGTCTGCGGTCCCAGGAAGCGCTCGCGCGCCGCCTTGAGCGCCTCGGGGCGCAGCAGGCTGCCGACTTGATCGGCGCGGAACGGCGGGCTGCCATTGGAACGGGCGGCCGTGTCGGCTGGCATGGTTCCTCCCTCGCGCGGCCGTGCCGCGTTTTCGGAGGTCTTAGGTCGGCGGAGCGGGCGACGCAATCGCATGCGGGCGCAACGGCGCCGCGCGCGCCCGGCATCGCGCTTGGGCGCGATCCCAAGCCCGGCTCAGGCCGCGGTGCCCATGCGCGTCGCCTCGACGAAGCCTTCGGTCGCGTCGTCGATGGTGCGCCCGCGACGGCCCCGGGCGGGATGCACGAAGAACTGCTTGGGATCGACGCGCATCTGCGCCGGCGGCGGCGGCGTCATCGTGTAGGCGACGGGCCGCGCGTGGTCGGCGATCAGCAGGTCGGCGTTATAGACCTTGTTGAAGCGCCAGAGCATCTTGAAGAAGTTCGTCTGCCCCTTGGCGAGCAGGCGCGCGGTAAGCGCGCCCGCGTCCCAAAGCGCTTTCCAGCCGAGATGTTTGCGGTTCATGACCTGCTGCGTGTGGACCAGCTCGCGATAGAAGGTTTCGAGCGGCAGTCGCGTCGGCAGCACCGCGTGCTGGATATCGAACAGGCGATAGTCGCGCGTCGTCAGCGGGCGCTGCTCGGTGCGCCAGATCTCGGTGCCGGGATAGGGCGTGGCCACGCTGATGTTCACCACCTCGGGAATCTCGAGGCACCATTCGCGCACGACCCGGAATCGCTTCTCGTCCCAATCCGGATCGGCGATGAGATTGATCGCGACGGTCATGCCGAGCGAGCGTGCATATTCGAGCGCCTGGAAATTGCCGCCGAGCGAGGCGCGCTTCCGGTGTTTTTTGAGGCCCTCTTCGTCGATCGCTTCGATGCCGAGGAAGAGATATTCGACGCCGAGCCGGCGCCAGAGCGCGAACACCTCCTTGTTGCGCAACAGCACGTCGCCGCGGGTTTCGAGATAATACTTCTTCTTGATTCCGCGCCGGGCGATGGCTTCGCCGAGCGCCTGGCCGTGCGAGGATTGGATGAAGGCGACATCGTCGACGATGAAGATGCCGGGCTCGCGGATGCGCGCGAGTTCTTCCACCGCCGCGTCGACGCTCGCCGTGCGATAGGAGCGGCCGTAGAAGGTCCAGGCGCTGCAGAAATTGCAGTCCCAGGGGCAGCCGCGCGAGAACTCGATCGAGGCGGCGGGATCGAGCGAGCCGATGAAGTATTTCCGCCGGTGGCGGACGAGATCGCGCGCCGGGCGGAGCGCATCGAGGTCGTGCACGAAACGCGGCGGCGGCCCGGCGCCTTCGGCCGTGACGGCGCCCGCCACCTTGTGCGCGCCGCCGCGGTCGTGCTTGGCGGCGGCGAGCAGATCGGCGATGGCGGCCTCGCCCTCGCCGCAGAGCACGCAGTCGATGGCGCCCTCGCCATGCGCGATGAAGTCATCGGCGATGAACGAGGCGCTGTGGCCGCCGACGAAGACGAAGCAATCGGGCAGGCGTGCCTTGGTCGCCTTGGCGAGATCGACGATCTCGGGCACGTTCGCCAGGTAGTTGCACGAAAAGGCGACCGCCTCGGGCCGCCAGTCGTCGAGCATGCGGAAATAGGCTTTGTGGCTTTCGACTTGAAGGTCGATCAGGCGCACCGCGTGCCCGGCCTGCCGCGCCGCTGCCGCCGCCAGCTCCAGCCCGAGCGGTTCGAGGCGCAGGAAGATCTTGGTGTACATGAGCGGGCCGGGGTGGACGGCAAGAAAGCGCATGACGGGCCTCTTTGCGGTTCGCCGTAGGTCCAACGAACCGAAATAGGCTTTGTCTTCGCGGCGCCAAGTGGGCGCCCGGCGCCCTCGAATTGCCCGAAAGGGTCAGGCGGCCGCGAGCGCTTCGTCGAGGTCGGCGACGAGGTCGTTCACGTCCTCGATGCCGACCGAAAGGCGCACGAGGCCGTCGCCGATGCCGAGCTGCGCGCGCACCTCGGGCGGCACCGAGGCGTGGGTCATGATCGCCGGATGCTCGATCAGGCTCTCGACGCCGCCCAGCGATTCGGCGAGCGAAAAGAGCGTGGTGCGCTCGAGGAAGCGGCGCGCGGCATCGAGACCGCCCTTGAGCTCGGCCGAAATCATGCCGCCAAAGCCCGACATCTGCCGCTTGGCGAGTGCATGCTGCGGATGGCTCGCAAGCCCGGGGTAGTAGACGCGCGCGACCTTGGGATGGCGCTCGAGCCAGGCCGCTATCTTCTGGGCACTGGCGCAATGGCGCTCCATGCGGAGCGCCAGGGTCTTCAGCCCGCGCAGCGCGAGGAACGAATCGAAAGGCCCGGCCACCGCGCCGATCGAGTTCTGGAGGAAGGCCAGACGCTCGCGCAGCGCCTCGTTGGGCCCGATCGCGACGACTCCGTTCACCACGTCGGAGTGGCCGTTCAGATACTTCGTCGCGGAATGCATCACGATGTCGATGCCCATTTCGAGCGGCCGCTGCACGTAGGGCGAGGCGAAGGTGTTGTCGATCACGGTCGTGATCCCGCGCGCGCGGCCGATCTTGGCCACTTCGGCGAGATCGACGAGGCGCAGCAGCGGATTGGTCGGCGTTTCGACCCAGATCAGCTTGGTTCTCGGCGTGAGCGCCGCTTCGAGCGCGCCCGGCTTCGAGAGATCGGCATAGGTGAAGTCGAGCCCGGCGCTCTTGCGGCGCACGCGCTCGAACAGGCGCCGCGTGCCGCCGTAGAGGTCGTCCATGGCCACGATATGGCTGCCGCTTTCGAGCAGCTCGAGCACCGTCGCCGTCGCCGCCATGCCCGAAGCGAAGGCGAAGCCGTGGGCGCCGCTTTCGAGGCTGGCGACGCAGCGCTCGTAGGCGAAGCGGGTCGGGTTCTGCGTGCGTGAATATTCGAAGCCCTTGTGGACGCCCGGCGATTCCTGGACGTAGGTCGAGGTCGCATAGATCGGCACCATGATGGCCCCGGTCGTGGGATCGGGCGCTTGGCCGCCATGGATGGCGCGCGTGGCGAAGGCGAGGTTGTCGGTTTTCTTGATCATGATGTGAACTGCCGGCGTCGGCGCTGGGGAGTGAAGATTTCACCGCCAAGGCACCAAGGCTCCAAAACATGAAGGCACCAAGATGAACGAGAGCGCTTCGCGCAATTCATTTGCTTCGTGCCTTGGTGTCTTGGTGGTGACCCTTTCTCACCGCATCTGGCGGCGCAGGTGGTTGAGCAGGTCGATGCGCGTGATGAGGCCCAAGAACTTGTCGCCGTCCATGACGATGGCGACGTGGTCCTTGGCGAAGATGGGGAAGAGCGTGTCGATCGGCGCCGCCGGCGAGACCGTCTCGATGCGCGCGTTCATGCTGCCGCGCACCGGCTCGGCGAAGCGGTGATGCCCGCGCGTGACGGCGAGCAGCAGGTCGGACTCGTCTATGATCCCGACGACGCGGTCCATGTCCATCACCGGGAGCTGCGAGACGTCGTACATCTTCATGCGCGTCAGCGCCGTCGCCAGCGGCTCGTCGGGGCCGACCGTGACGACCGCGCGCTCGGCATAGCGGCGCGCGATGAGGTCCGAAAGATCGCCTTTCTTTGGCCTTTCGATGAAGCCCTGATCGATCATCCAGAAATCGTTGTACATCTTGGAGAGATACTTGTTGCCGCTGTCGCAGACGAGCGTGGCCACGCGCTCGGGCTTGGTGCGCGAGCGGCAATAACGCAGCGCGGCGGCGATGAGCGTGCCGGTGGACGAGCCCACCAGGATTCCCTCGCGCCGCAAGACCATGCGCGCGGTGGCGAAGGCCTCGGCGTCGGGAATCGCATAGGCGTCGAAGACGCGAGAGAGATCGCAGATCGGCGGGATGAAATCCTCGCCGATGCCCTCGACGCTCCAGCTCCCGACCTCGCGCTTGACCTCGCCGGTCTTGACGTAGTGGACGAGGATCGAGCCCTCGGGATCGGCGAGGATCATGCGCGTCTTGGGCGAGACGCGCGCGAAATAGCGCGCGAGGCCGGTGATCGTGCCGCCGGAGCCCACGCCGCAGACGACGGCGTCGACATCGTGGCCCATCTGCGCGAAGATTTCCGGCCCCGTCGTCGTTTCGTGTGCGTAGGGATTGGCGGGATTGCCGAACTGGTCGGCATACCAGGCGCCCGGAATCTCGCGCGCGAGGCGGCCGGCCACATCCTGGTAATAGTCGGGATGGCCCTTGCCGACATCCGAGCGCGTCATACGCACCTCGGCGCCGAGGGCCCGCACGTGCTGCACCTTTTCCTGGCTCATTTTGTCGGGGATGACGAGCAGCAGGCGATAACCCTTCTGTCCGGCGACAAGCGCGAGGCCGAGGCCGGTGTTGCCCGCGGTTGCTTCGACGATCGTGCTGCCGGGCTTGATCTTCCCCTCGCGCTCGGCGGCTTCGATCATCGAAAGGCCGATGCGGTCCTTGATCGAGCCGGCGGGGTTCTGGTTTTCGAGCTTCAGGAACAGGCGGCAGGGACCCGCGTCCAGCTTCGTCGCCTCGATCATCGGCGTGTTGCCGATCATCGCGAGGACGGAGCGGGCGGGCGGAGCCGGAGGAGCCGAGGCGGAAAGCGCGGGTACCGGGGCGCTGGTCATGCGGCACAAGATAGACGGCGGCGCGGAAAAGGCGAGTGCGGACGGTACTGCCGGAAGCTAGGGGGTCCAGCGGCAGCATCCCTCCAGCACGCCGTCGCCGACGTAGACGGCGTTGTAGGGATAGCGCCGGTCCGACATGCCGTCGGAGCAGGTCTGCCGATTGCGCGTGACGACGAGGATGACGTTGCCGCGTCCGTCCACGCGCCGGGTCTGATACACGCGGATGAAATCCTCGGGCCGACCCGCGGCGCGAAGCGGCTTTACCAGGACGAGCTCGCGCCGCTTCGTGTCCGGGTCGGAATACCACATGGCTTGCGCGGTAATCGTGACGCCCCAGAACGGCTCGGTCCCGCCGCAGTGGAGCGCGCCCTGCTGCGCCGCCGCCGCCGTTGCGGACGCGATCAGCGCGAGGGCGGCGGCGCCTGTCCGTTTCATTTCTGGCTCCCCGGGAAACTGCACGCCAATGTTAAGACACGGTCGCGGGCGAGGCAGCCACGGGCCTGCGCGGCGCACCTGGATGCGCCGTCAGCGCAATATCGCTTCGACCGGCACCAGCGCGATCTTGGGCACGATTGCGACTGCCGCCGCGAGGGCGAGCAGCAACGCCGCCAAGATCCACGCAACCGCCGGGCGCAGGCTGAGACCGGGCGCTTCGGGCTGGCGCCGCGCCGCCCGCGCCATCGCCGCCGCGAGCCCCAGCAGAATCAAGACCGCCCCGGCGAAGGTGGTGTCGAAGGCGGCGTGCTGGACAACAGGAAAGACGAGCGGAAGCATCAGCGCCATCGCGAGCAGCGGCGTCAGGAAATAGGCCAGCACCAGGGAGATGGCGGCGGCGGCCGCGACCGATGCGACGCCCGCGCCCGAAGCGTCCACCAACGCTCGCGGAATGCCGGCGAAGACGAGCGGCGTCGAGACGAGCAGCAATGCGGCGAGACAGCAGACGACCGCCGCCGTTTCCATTCCGGCCTGCCGCAGGATCGGCGCGATCGGCTGGCCGAGCGCCAGCACGCGCACGGGAATTGCGATCACGATGCCGAAGATCGCTATCAGCCCCGCGGTCTCCGTGGGCGTGAACAGGCCGCTGGCGATGACGAGCGCGAGGCCGATGGCCAGCGCCCAACCGGCAAGCCACGGCGTCACGGCGCGGGCGGGCGCCACCGCATAGGCGACCGCCGTCGCGGCGGCGGCGATGAGGGCGGGCGCGAGCGTCGCGACCAAGAGATTCGAAATCGAAGCCTCGACAGCGTTGCCGTAGTATCCGGCGAGAATCGCCGGCCCGGCGACGGCGGCCGTAGCCTCGGGCGTGCGCGCGCCGCCGAGGGCGGCCGACACGGCGACGAGGGCCGGAAGAGAAAGGAACACGTAACTTCCGAAAGCCGACACGATCTGGCGGTAGGCGAGCGTCAGCCCGAGCTCGAGATTTTCCCGGATCCACGCCGTGGCGGCGATCGCGATGACGCAAGCGGCGACAGCGATGAGGCAGCCCGGCACCAGGGCCAGCGCCGAATGCGAGCGCAGCGGTGGATCGCCGCCGTGGGCGAACGGCGCCGCCAGCGCGGCCGGCAATGCGAGCAATGCGATGCCGGCGAAGCCGATGCCGAAGTAGCTTGCGATCCGGTCGGCAAGTTCGGGACCGACGAGGGGCCGGCGCGCGCCATATCGCGCGAAGAGTTCGACCACCGTGATCAGGCCGAACCCGACGGCGAGCAGCAGTAGCAGGGCGCCGCTCGCGGCGGCGAGCGCATTCGCCACACCGCCGGACGCCGCGCCGCGCCCGCGTTCCAACCCTGCCGATGACATGGCCCCTCTCTCCGAATTGCCATTTTCGCACCGAGCCGTGTCCCGCGCCAAGCGCCGGCGGCAGCGCCTTCACTTCGCTCATCCCGGCCGGGGAGAGGCGGCAGGATCACGCCTCAACGTTTTTCCTGTACGGCATCGAGCAAGTGGAGTTTTCGGCACGCGATTCCGCCAGCCCGCCGCGCTCAGATCTTGAACTTGGGATCGAGCCAGTCGCGCAGGGCGTCGCCGAAGAGGTTGAACGCGAATACCGCGAGGCTGATGGCGAGGCCGGGAAACAGGATCATCCAGGGAGCCTCGCGGTAGAATTGCTCGGACGAGCCCGAGAGCATGAGGCCCCAGGCGGGCGTGGGCTCGGTGACGCCGAGGCCGAGGAAGGAGAGCGAGGCCTCGAGCAGAATCGCCTGCGCCATGAACGCCGTCAGCATGATGAGATAGGGCGCCACCACGTTGGGGATTATGTGGCGGAAGATGATGCGGCCATCGGAGTAGCCGGCAGCGCGCGCGGCATCGATGTATGGCATCACGCAGACCGCCAAGGCCGCAGAGCGGACGACGCGCGCGACCTTGGGCACGATCGGAATCGAAATGGCGACGACCAGATTGAGATCGAGCCCCAGCACGACAAACTTGCCGAGCACGGCCACGACCGAAAGCGCCAACACGATGATCGGGAAGGCCAGCAGGATGTCCATCACGCGCTGGATCGCCATGTCGACCCGCCCGCCGAAATAGGCCGAAACCACGCCGATGACCGCGCCCAGGCTCGATCCCGCGAAGGAGGCGAGGAACCCGATGGCGAGGGCGGTGCGGGCGCCATAGATCACGCGCGAGAGGATGTCGCGTCCGAAATCGTCGGTGCCGAGGAGGTGGGCGGCAGAGGGCGACGAGAGCATGGCGCTGTAATCGACGTCGAGGGGATCGTAGGGCGACACCACTTTCGCGAACATGGCGGCGACGAGCATGGCGACGATCACGACAAGCCCCGCCGCGCCGAGCGGCTGCGTCGCGGCAAAACGGAGCGTTGCGCGCAACAGCAGGCGGCCGCGGCCGGGTGCGGAGCTTGCGGCGGCGGGTATGGCGCGCCCGGCGTTCATTTGTACCGAATGCGGGGGTCGAGCGCCGCGTAGAGCAGATCGACCAGCAGATTGATGACGATGAAGAAGGCCGCGATAAGCATGACGAGCGCCTGGACCATGGTGTAGTCGCCGCGCGTCACGGTCTGGACGAACAGCTTGCCGATGCCGTTCAGGTTGAACACCTGCTCCGTCACGACCAGCCCGCCGATGAGAAACGCGAATTCGAGACCGATGACTGTGATCACGGGCAGGAGGGCGTTGCGCATTGCGTGGCGCGCCACCACGAGCCGTTCGTAGACGCCCTTGGCCCGCGCGGTGCGGATGTAGTCCTCATGTAGCACCTCGATGACGGTCGAGCGCGTCATGCGCGCCGCCACCGCCGAGTAGCGGTAGCCCACGGCGAGCGCGGGCCAGATCAGCTGCGCCAGGTTCCCGAGCGGGTCCTTGTAGATCGGCGTGTAGGTCAGCGGCGGAATCCAGTTGAACGTCAGCAGCAGGCCCATGATGAACAGCATGCCGAGCCAGAACGAGGGCACCGCGAGGCCGGCAATGGCAAAGACGCGCACGACGTGGTCGATCCAGGTGTCCTTGAACAGCGCGGCGAGCGTGCCGAGCGGGACGGCGATCGCGGTGGCGAGGATCGTGGCCATGATCGCAACCTGGAGCGAGAGTTCGAGCCGGCTCGCGATTTCGTCGATCACCGGGCGGCCGGTCCACATCGAGATGCCGAAATCTCCCACGAAGAGGCCGCTGATCCAGTCCACGAATTGGAGCCAATAGGATTTGTCGAGGCCGAGCCGCGCTCGCTCTGCGGCCAGTGCCTCCGGAGAGACCTGGCCTCCCTCGGCCAGGAGCTTGAGCTCCACGATGTCTCCGGGCGCCAGGCGCAGGAGGATGAAAACGAGAATCGCGACGCCGATCAGCGTCGGGATCATCAAGAGAATGCGCTTGGCAGTATAGCGTAACATCAGGGACAGATGTCAGATGGCAAGGTCAGATGCGGCGCCTCTTTTTTCTGACATCTGCTTCCTGCTCTCTGATCACTGGTTCAGCCACACATCGGCCAAGTCCTGGTTGAGGTAATGGCTGGGTGTGATGTCCCACCCCTTGAGTTGCTTCCACTGCACGATGATGCGGTGCCACCAGATGGTAGGGAAGGTGTAGGCCTGCTGGAGCGCGTGGGCCTCGAACTCGCGGATGAAGCGGGCGCGGTCCTTGGCATTGGTCGCGCGCGCCTGCTTCTCATAGAGCTCGTCGAGCTTGCGGTCGGTGTAGCGGCCGAAGTTGATCGACGACTTGTCGGCCGAAATGTACTTGATGAGCTGCAGGTTTGGCTCGTCCATGAAATCGCAATTGAAGTCGAGTCCGGCCTCGTAATTGCCGCTCCGCAGCGCGTTGGTATAGAGGCGTGTCTCGAGCTGCTCGTGCTCAACTTGGACCCCGATCTGGCGCCATTCGTTGATCAGGAAGATGCCAACCGGCGTGTACGGCATCGGGATGTTGCGGTTGGTGAACTTGAACTTGAGGTCCTTCACGCCTGCCTCCTGCAACAGCCTTTTGGCTTCGGCGCGGGCCTTGGCGATGTCCTTGCCCCATCCCGGGAGCTTGGCGAGCTCGACCTCATTCGCGGCCAGCTCGTAACCAGGCCGCAGCAGGCCGCCGACGTGGCGCACGAGCGCGATCTTGGAGAGCGCCTCGGCACCCTTCCAGCGGTCGATGGCGAACGAGAGGGCACGGCGCACGCGCGCGTCATCGAAGGGCTTCTTTTGCGTGTTGAAGGTTACGACGAGGCTGCACACCCACGCGCTTTCCAGCACTTCGACCTTGTCGCCGAGCGCCTTGGTCAACTTGTCGCGGTCGGCCGGCGAATGGCCGCGGAATTCGGTTAGCACCTCGCCGGCCTGGAGCGCGTTCACGCGCGCCGCGGTGTTGGTGATGAAGAACGCGCGGAAGCCGTCGAGATAGGGTTTGCCGGGCTCGTAGTAGTCGGCGAAGCGCTCGCCGACCCAGTGCGAGCCGGCGGCGTGCTCGACGAACTTGAAGGGGCCTGTCCCGAGTATGTTTTTCTCGGGGAACCGGGGGTCCTGCTTCAGCTTGGCGGCGCTGTAGATACAATCCCAGGGGCTGGCGAAGTTGGCCAGCATCGCGGCATTGGGCGCCTTGAGCTTGAAAATGACGGTGTGCGCGTCGGGCGTTTCAATCGCCGTGATGTCCGCATAGGCGGCCTTGCGGATCGACACCACGCCTTGCGGCGGGTTCAAGATGCGCTCGTAGCTCGCCTTGACGTCGGCGGAAGTTAGCGGCGAGCCGTCATGGAACTTCACGTTTTGCCGCAGCTTGAAGGTGTAGGTGAGCCCGTCCTCGGTCACGGTCCACGAATCGGCGAGATCGCCCTTGATCTTGGGATATTTCGGCGCGTCGAACTTGAGGAGCGTCGAGTAGTGCGGCCGCACCGGATGAATGAAGGCGAACGACGTGGCGCCGTGGCAGTCGTAGTTGGGCGGCTCCGCGCTGACCGCGAATTTGAGCACGCCGCCCTTCTTGGGTGCCTCCGCAGTCGCGGTCGTGGCGAGTGCCGACGCGGCGGCCAAAGCGACCGCGAGCGTTGCGATCCGTAACATTGCCTACCTCCCTAACGCATTTTCGTCATGCCTTGATGCATGCAACCCAGTGCCCGGCCCGCAATTCGCGTAGTGGGGGCACCGCCACGCGGCATTCTGGCCCGGCCAGCGGGCAGCGCGTATGGAACACACACCCGGCCGGCGGCGCAAGCGGGCTCGGCAGCTCGCCCTGGATGAGGCGCGGCGCGCGCGCCCTCTCGATCGCGGGGTCGGGCACGGGCGCGGCGTCGAGCAGCAGCTTGGTGTAAGGGTGTAGTGGCTCGCGATAGAGCGTGTCGCGCTCGGCGACCTCCATGATGCGGCCGAGATACATGACTACGACGCGCATAGAGATATGGCGCACCACCGCGAGATCGTGGGCGATGAAGAGATAGGCGAGGCTGTAGCGCCGCTGCAGGTCCTCGAGCAGGTTGATGATCTGGCCTTGGATTGAAACGTCGAGCGCCGACACGGCCTCGTCGCAGACGATGAAGGCGGGCTCCATCGCCAGCGCGCGCGCGATGCCCACGCGCTGACGCTGCCCGCCGGAGAGCTGGTGCGGATAGCGTGCGGCGATTTCGGGCCGCAGCCCAACCTGGTCGAGCAGCTGGCCGACGCGGGCGGCGAGGTCGCGGCGCCCGGAAGCGAGGCGGTAGACGTGGAGCGGCTCGCCGACGATCTCGGCCACCCTCATGCGCGGATTGAGCGAGCTGTAGGGGTCCTGGAAGATTACTTGGATCTTGCGCCGCAGCGCCTTGAGTGCGGCGGGCGGGGCGTTGACGACGTCGGTGCCGGCGAAGCGGATCTCGCCCGCGGTGGCCTTTTCGAGGCGGAGGATGAGGCGCCCGACCGTGGTCTTACCGCAGCCCGATTCACCAACGAGACCCAGCGTCTCGCCGGGGTAGATGTCGAAGCTCACGTCCTCAACCGCACGCACGACTCCGCGCGGGCCGCCGAGGCCGGTATTGACCGAGAAATGCTTGGTCAGGCCGCGCAGCGACAGCAGCGGCTCGCGCCCGCGCGCGATTTCCTCGCGTGCGCCCGTCCGCTCGGCGCCCCAGGCGATGCGGCCGGCGGCGATGTCGGCTGTGCGCACGCAGGCCGAAACCCCGCCGGTATCGGTGGCGACGAGCGGAGGATCTTGCGCGCAGGCATCGATCCGGTAGGGGCAGCGCGGCGCGAAGCGGCAGCCCGGAGGCGCCGCGGCCGGGTTTGGCGGCAATCCATCGATGGACTCGAGCCTCGCGCCGCGCGGCCGATCCAGGCGCGGCACCGAGCGCAGCAACCCCATCGTGTAGGGATGCCGCGGGCGGTGGAAGACGGCGTCGGCGCTGCCCTGTTCGACGAGGCGGCCGGCATACATCACGATCACGCGGTCGGCGTAGCGCGCGACGATGCCGAGATTGTGGGTGATGACGATCAGCGCGATGTCGAGCTTGCGCGAGAGATCCTTCATCAGCTCGAGGATCTGTGCCTGGATCGTGACGTCCAGCGCCGTGGTAGGTTCGTCCGCGATGATGAGCTTGGGATTGCAGGCAAGGCCGATCGCGATCATTACGCGCTGGCGCATGCCGCCAGAGAATTGATGTGGATATTGATCGAGCCGGCGTTCGGGGTCGGGAATCCCGACAAGGCCCAAGAGTTCGACGGCGCGCGCCCGCGCTTGCTTCGCATTCATGCGGAGATGGATCTGCAGCGGCTCGGTGATCTGCAATCCGATGGTCAGCACCGGATTGAGCGACGTCATCGGCTCCTGGAAGATCATCGCTATGTCGCGGCCACGGATTGCCCGCATGGCCTCGTCGTCGAGGCCGAGCAGATCGCGGCCCTCGAACCGGATGGTGCCCTTGCGGATGCGCCCGCTGCGCGGCGGCAGCAGCCGCATGATCGACAGCGCGGTGACCGATTTGCCCGATCCCGATTCGCCGACGACCGCGAGCACCTCGCCACGGCGCAGTGCGAAGGAGAGGCCTTCAACCACGCGAATCAAGCCGATCGGCGTCGCGAATTCGACATGAAGATCGTCGACCACGAGCAGCTCATCCGCCCCCCGATCGGGGCGCGCCTTATTTGACGATGTTTCCGCGCCTAGCAACGGTTGCCACAGCCGCAGCGGCGCGGAGCAGTTGTCCGCTGTCGCACGGCATTCCTCCCTTTTTTCCCTGTTCCGCGCCGGGCCGGCGCGGGCCACTTCTTAATGATGCGGGCCGCCGCGTGGCGCGCCGACCAGCTTATAGAATAAGGCTAACCAATGCGCCAACGCCGCGCAACGCGACGGGAGGCCCCTGTAGCTAGCTCGTCATCTGTCCGGTTTTTGTAGCACGTGAGTTGTCCGGTTTTGGAATCGCTCCAGGAAAGCGGGGGCGAGGATGGACCGGGCGAAGGTGCTGCAGGGGCTGCGGATGATGAAGTTCGAGGCGATGGC
>DATBLL010000063.1:0-3390 GCA_036555425.1 Alphaproteobacteria bacterium
GAAGCGCTTGGCCATGTCGGCGGCGAGCGACTTGAAGTCCTCGATCTTGCCGCGCCGCACGGTCTCCGCGGCGATGGCGAGCATGATCGAGGTTTCGGCGGCGCCGCCATGGATGCCGAGCGCCGCTTCCTCGGCGCCGAACTGCTTCTCCACGTTCCAATAGCGGTAGCCGTTGAGCGGGAAGACGAGCAGGCGGCATTCGCGCCGCAGCTTCTGCGCCGCGATGTCGAGCAGCTGCGGCTGTCCGCCATGGCTGTTGAGGATGGCGAGCTTCCGGATGCCGGCGGCGGCGACGCTGCGGCCCACGTCCATCAGGAGCGCCAGCATCGTCTCGGCCGAGAGCGTGAGCGTGCCGGGGAAATCGGCGTGCTCGGGGCTGACGCCGAAATGCAGCATCGGCAGCACGCTCAGCGGGAAATCGGCGGGCAGCGCGTCGGCGACGCGCTTGATCAGCGCCGCGGCGATGCGCGAATCGACCGAGAGCGGCAGATGCGGCCCGTGCTGCTCGGTGGCGCCGACCGGGAGGAGCGCGATCAGGCGCGCGCGGTCGAGCGCCGCGAACTCGGCCGTGGTGAGATCGATCCAATAGCGGGCGGAGGGCGGCATGGAGCGAGGATAGGCGCTGGATGCGCGGCGGCGAAAGGGCCAAGGCGCCCCCGCAATGCGAAAGGGGGGCGCCGTTTCCGGCGCCCCCCGCGTTTCGTCAAGCTGCGTAAGCGTCTTCGCGTCGCGTTCTAGCGCAGCGTGTAGGACACGCGGCGGTTACGCACTTCGCGGCGCTGGTCGGGCGTCGGGACCGCGAGTTCGGTCTTGCCCACGCCGCGATAGGTGATGCGCGCCGGGTTGACGCCGGCCTTGATCAGCTCCGAGCGGATCAGCACCGCGCGGCGCTCCGACAGGGCCTGGTTGTAGCCCACGCCGCCAACCGTGTCGGTGTGGCCCTTCAGCTGGACCGCCGAGTTGAGGTTGGAGTCCATGGCCTGGATCAGCGCATCGAGCATCGCGGCGCCGGCCGGAGCCGACGAACCGGTCTGCGGCTCGACGCCGCCCGGCCACAGATCGGCGCGGCTGCCCGGCAGGCGGCGCGGCTGATCGAAGCGGAAGTTGATGTCCTGCGCGGTCACGCACTGGATCGGCACCGGCACGCCCATCTCATACATCGCGCAGAAGAACGCGTTGCGGCACTTCGCGATGTCTTCGGGCTGATAGAGGTTGTCCTTCATCGCGACGCCCGCAGTGAGGTCGCGCATCCAGATGTCCTCGTGCTCTTCCTCGACCCAGCAGTCGAACATCGCCTGGGCGCGCGCCGCGGCCGCCGGACGGGCGGTGCGGTTCGGCGGCAGCACCTGGAGGAGCTTGCCGTGCCATTCGTAGAGCGGATCGATCGCGCGGCGCGGCAGCCACCACGAGCGCGGATCTTCCGGAAAGGTCTCGAGGCCATTGCCGGCCGCGAAGCCCTTGCGGATGTACATGTCGGCGTGCTGGTGATCGGACTCGGCCAGCGCTTCCTCGCCGAGCGCGCCATACTCGCGCTGCAGCGCCGCGTTGAACGGAACCGGCGCCGGCGGCTGGCCCTTGAGCGAGCGCAGGTTGTCGGTTTGGAACGGTGTCATGAAGGGCGCGGTCTGGCCGAACGGCGCCAGATAGCTCCACGCTTGGGCGCTGCCGGCAAACGCCGCGCTGGCCGCGCTCAGGACGACCGCGAGTGCTAGTTTTTTCATGCTCTTCCCCTCGTTAAAAGGTCCATAGACGGAGTCGGAATGGGCCCCGAATCAAGTCGATTCGAACCTTTGTACTTTGGGCCGCTTTGGGGCGTCAACAGATGGGACCCCCAAGGAGTCGAGATTCTCAGCGAGTGTGGCAGGAACGCCACTTGCCCGCGCGAGGTTCCGTCTGGCAACTTAACCATATGTGTTTGAAAGAAAAATTCGAAGTCTGTGGCAACGCGGCAAGGCCCCTTCTAGGGGTTGTTCTGGGGGTCTTTGCCCTGGTCGGCGCGGGCGCCGGAGCCGCCGCGCAAGATGCGCTTTCCTATCCCTATCTCGACGGCTCGGAGGCGGCCTTTCCCGCCCATCGCGCCGTGGCCGCGCGCGCGGCCCGCGCCTACGTGATGGTGACGCTGCTGGCGCGCCCCGATCCCGTCTCGCGCGAGGGCGGCGGCGAACTGCATACCGGCAGCGGAATCGTCCTCAACCGCGACGGGTATGTCCTGACGGCGGCGCACATCGCGCGCGGCCCGGAATTCGCCGTCCGCGTGCGCCTCGCCGATGGGCGCACGCTGGCGGCCGAGGTGGTGAAGGTGAGCGCCAAGCAGGAGCTCGCCATCGTCAAGACCGGGCCTTTGCCCGACGCGGAGCCGCTCGTCTTCGCCGATTCGCGCGGCGTCCGGAAAGGCGATCCCGTGCTGGCGCTCGGCAGTCCGCGCCGCGTCTGGGGCGTGGTTTCGATCGGGCGCGTGCGCGTCGTCAACATCGGCGAGCGGCTCGACTACGGAAATTGGGGCTTCGACAACGCGATCGAGATCGGGATGGAAGTGGAATCGGGCCATTCGGGCGGGCCGGTCGTCAACGCCAAGGGCGAACTCATCGGCATGGTCGCGGGCTACGAGCTCGGCGATACCACCAAGCCCCAATACCGCTCGCCGCGCATCACTTACGCGGTGCCGAGCAACGACATCAAGAAGTGGCTGGGGTGGTGAGGGCGCTGAGGCGGGGCGCCCGCGCGGCGAGCGAGGCGCGCCCGTCCGATGGTCGCGCGGTCGGCCCCCTGGGGAGGGGTGTCACGGGTGGACATTGGTGGACAAAGGTAGACAAAGGTGGACATCGGCGGCGCTGCCGTCTCTCGCCGACGTCCGCGGGCGCAACCATGCCCGGCGCCACTCGCGCCGCCGAATGACGACAAAAGCCGATAAAAGCCGAGATTCTTCGCAACCTAGGCTTTTGTAGGCTTTCATAGGCTTTTCTAGGCTTTTTCCGCCGCCTCGACTCGGCTTTTGTAGGCTTTTCGCCGTGACGCTCAATGCGGGCCGGCGCCGCGCGCGCTACAATCGAAAGGAGAACAACCTGCCCTGCCGCGTGGGGGTGGCGCGCGGGCGCAAGCGCGGGCACTGATAGCTGCTTTCCCGGATCAACGATGTGAAAGAGCGGCCGAATAGCTCCGGCAAGCGGGCTGGGCTTGCTCCCGCCCGTGGCAGGAGGCACAAAAAGTCTAGAACATAACAAGAACATTGTCAAGCAAATAACACCCCTTGCCCAGGGCTATCGCATATGGCCTCGCGTCGAGGGCGAAATGAACCATTCGAATCGTGGCTCGCTCCCCGGCGCAATTTTCGAATGCGTACGGGCGCTTCGGCGCACGAATGGAATCCGAAATCTTCATATGCGATTCCCC
>DATBLL010000024.1:0-4459 GCA_036555425.1 Alphaproteobacteria bacterium
CGGGGCTTCGCCTGTGGAGAGAGGGCGCGCGCAGCGCGCCCCTACACGCGAGACGCTTCGATTCCATCGGATGTGGGCTAGAACCCGTCCTTCTCTTGCGCCTTCACGCGGTAAAGGCTGGCGTCGGTCACGAGGTAGCGCAGGAATTCGATCGCGGTGAAGCCAAAGCCGAGCGGCAGCGTCACGTCGAGGATCCAGCGCGGCATGTCGAAGGAGCGGTATTCCATGTCGCCGGTGGCGAAGCTCGCCCAGGCGAGCTTCCCGCCGTACCAGGCGAGGCCGGCCGAGACGACGGTACAGACGAGGTAGACCGCCTTCGCCATCGCCACGTGGATTTTCGGCGGCACGCTTTCGATCAGCGCCTCGACGACGATGTGGCCCTTGTGCCGGGTCATGTAGGGCGCGCCCAGCATCATCACGTAGAGCAGGACGTATTCGGTGAAGGAGACGGTGAAGTTCGGCGGCTGGCGCCCGAGCGTGCGCACGCTCACATCGTAGACGATGGCGGCCGCGACGACGGCCAAGAGCGCGCAGCACAGCGCCGCCATCGCCTGCGCGGCGCGGAGCGAAAGCGCGAAGAGCGGCGCCAAGGCCCGCTCGAGCGCGCTCCCGCCCGCGGCCATCGCAGGGCTACTCGGCCTTGTAGAACTTGGCGCGGAGCGCGTCGTAATTGCTCGCGTCGCGTTCCTTCAAGCGCTTCCACGGGATTGCGTAGGCGGCGGCGAGGTATTTCTTGCGGCCCTCGCCTTTGAGCTCGACGACTTCCATGCCCGCGGCGCGGAGCTTGGCGTCTTCGTCCTTGGTGATGCGCGCCTCGGCCGCGTAGGACTCCTTCTCGTAGTCGAGCCCGGCCTTGAGCAGATAGGCCTTCTGCGCCGGCGAAAGGGTGTTGAGCTTCTCGTTGTTGATGATCAGCAGCACGTCGGTCTGCATGAACTGCGGATCGACGCGGTACTTCACGAACTTGTTCCAGCCGAAATCGCGCAGGCCGTTGATCGGCCAGCCCGTGCCGTCGACCGTGCCGCGCTCCAGCGCGGTGTAGACCTCGGGGGCCGGCGTCACGATGCCGGTGCCGCCCAGCAGCTGGACGAAATCGCGCCAGGCCGGGGCCACCCGGATCTTGACGCCCTTCAAGTCGAGATTGCCGTCGGCCGCGAGCTTGGGCTTGTCCTTCAAGAAGATATGGAAGCCGAAGCCGCCGGCCGCGTGGCCGAGGATGGTGGAATTGAGCTTCTTGGCAAAGATTTGATTCAGGAGATCCATGCCGCCATTGGCGCGGCGCTCGGCGGGCGTGAGATTGCTGCCAAAGATCGCATCGCCCTCGGGCACGAGATTGAGCCAGAGGCCGGGCGGGCCGAGCTGCATGTCGATGACGCCGGCCTTGACCGCGCGGCCGAGCTCGGAGGGCGGCGTCACTTCGGGGCCGCCCGCGAAATCGATCTTGATCGGCGATTTGGGATCGCCGTTGACCTTGTCGACGAAGAGCTTCTGCAGCGTCTGCGAATAGCCGACCTGCTTCGGCACGAAAGAGACGACCTTGAGCGTCGCCTGCTGCGCCGTGGCGGCAACGGGCATCGCGGCCAGCGCTGCTGCCAGCGCGAGCATCCGGACCTTGGCCATCATGAGTTCTCCCTCTCGATCGGCCGCGCCCCGTGACTGGCGCGCGGCAGCTCGTCCATCGGCGAGACTAGACAGGCGATCATGCAAAAACAATGCTAGGAGGCTGGGAGCGGGCGCGCGCGATCCTCATGGCGTGGCGCGCGCGGGAGGAGGGCGATGGAGCGGCTCGATATTTCCGAGTTGGTTCGCGGCGACCGCGTTCACAGCCGCGTCTACACCGATCCCGCGATCTTCGCCTGGGAGCAGGAGCGCCTGTTTGCACGGGTGTGGCTCTATCTCTGCCACGACAGCCAGCTCCGCGCCGCCGGCGATTTCGTGCGCGCGACGCTCGCCGGCCTCCCGGTCCTCGCCGTGCGCCAGCAGGACGGAAGCATCAAGGCGCTGATCAATCGCTGCGCGCATCGCGGCGCCGAGGTGTGCCAGCACGAAAGCGGCCGCGCGCTGCGCTTCCGCTGCCCCTATCACGGCTGGACCTATGCCGCCGACGGGCGCCTCGTCGGCGTTCCGCTGCGCGCCGGATACGGTCCCGGCTTCGACCTCGGCGAGCTTTCGCTCAAGTCGGTGCCGCGCCTCGAGTCGTATCGCGGCTTCGTCTTCGCCTCGCTCGCCGCCGAAGGCCCGGGCCTCCTCGACTATCTCGGCGAGATGGCGTCGGCCATCGACGACATTGTCGACCGCGCGCCCGACGGCGAGGTGGAAGCGGCGGGCGGCCTTCACCGCCACGCCTTTCACGGCAACTGGAAACTGCAGATGGAGAACCTGCAGGATTACGCGCATCCCGCCTTCGCCCACGAATCGTCCAACGCCGCCGCGCGGCCCTACGAGCGCGCGCGCACCGAGCTCGACGAGGACGACATCATGGCCGCCAACAAGGGCGCCGACATGGCGTGGATGGAGAAGGCCGGCGTCGCCGCCTATCCCGGCGGCCACAGCTATATCGGGGCACTGCCCTTGGAGCAGCCGATGCCGGCCGAGGCCGAAGCCGCCTACCGCCGCGCCCTCGTGGCGCGCCACGGCGCGGCGCGCACCGAAGAGATCCTCGCCGTGCAGCGCCATGTGGCGATCGTCTATCCGACGCTCGCGTTCCAGTCGGCGCTGCAGCAGATCAAGGTGATCGTGCCGGTCCGCGTCGACTACACCGAGGTCTATGTCTACTGCTTCCGCCTGAAGGGCGCGCCGGCGGAATACCATCGCGCCGCCGTCACCTTCGTCAACGCCGCGAACTCGCCGGCGTCGCTGATCCTGACCGACGATCTCGCGATCTACGACCGCGCGCAGCGGGCGATGACCCAGGCGCCGGGCTGGCTGCGCTTCGGCTGCGGCCTCGGCCGCGATGTGCCCGACAATCGCGGCGGCATGCAGGGGCCAGGCTACAGCGAGCTCGCGATGCGCAACCAGTTCGCGACCTGGCGCAGCTATCTCGAGCGGCCCGCGCCGCGCGCCGCATGAGCGCCGCCGCCGACCTAGCTACAACGGTGGCGGCGTTCATCTATCGCGAGGCGCGCCTCCTCGACGAGCGGCGCTTCGAGGAGTGGCGCGATCTGTTCGCGGCAGACGGCGTCTACTGGGTCCCGGCGCGAGCCGAGCAGACCGATCCGCTGCACGAGGTCTCGATCTTCTACGACGACCCGGTGATGATGGCGGCCCGCATCCGCCGGCTCCGCCATCCCCGCATGCATGCCGAGATCCCGAGGAGCCGCGCGGTGCGCAGTGTCACCAATATCGAGGTGCTCCCGGCCGCCGGGGAAGGGCTGGTGGAGGCCCGCTCGGTGCTGGTCATGACCGAGTTCCGCTCCGGCCGGCAGACCGCCTGGCACGGCCGCGTCGCGTGGCGCCTCGTGCCCGCGGCGGCGGGCGATTTTCGCATTCGTTTGAAGCGGGTGGACCTGGTTAATGCCGAGGGCATGCACCACGGAATGACGGTGCCTTTTTAGCCTCCGGCGGGCTGTCGCAGGGCCCCAAGACCCTTGCAGAACCGCCCCTCAAGGCTATATTTCTTGACAAAACAACATCCCGCTGTTCGCCGGGGAAGCTCGGCGCGGAAGGGTGGGCCGGAGGCCCATCCTTTTTTGTTTGCCGAAAAGGTCGTTTCGGCGACACGGCCCCCGACCGCCACGCCGGCAAAGGCGGATGTTTTCGCAGCACGGAGCTTGATGAACGCACTCGCGGACCGCATTGCCGCCATGATCGAGCCCAGCCTCACGGCCATGGGCTACGACCTCGTGCGCGTGCAAGTCGACGGCAAGCGCCAGGCGCGCCTCCAGATCATGGCCGAGCGCCACGACGGCTCGGGCATGGGGGTCGAGGACTGCGCGGCGCTCAGCCGCCATATCTCGGCACTGCTCGACGTCGAGGACCCGATCGAGGGCGCCTACACGCTCGAGGTCAGCTCGCCGGGCATCGACCGGCCGCTGACGAAGCCCGCCGACTACGCCCGCTTCGCCGGCCACGTCGCCAAGGTCGAGCTCAAATCCGCGCGCGACGGGCGCCGGCGCTTCACCGGCACGATCAAGGGCCTCGAAGGCGAGGCCGTGGTGCTCGACACCGAAGAAGGCTCCGTATCGCTCCCGCTCGCCGAGATCGAACGCGGCAAGCTCGTGCTGACCGATGCGCTCTTGAAGAGCGCGAAACCGCTCAACGCTCAAGGATAGAAGCAAGGCCCCATGTCCGCAGTCGCAGCCCATCCCCGTCCCGAACTCCTGCAAGTCGCCGATGCCGTCGCCCGCGAGAAGGGCATCGCCCGCGACGAAGTGCTCGAGGCCATGGAGCAGGCCATCCAAAAGGCCGGCCGCTCCAAATACGGGCCGCTGCTCGATATCCGCGCCAAGATCAACCGCGC
>DATBLL010000026.1:0-5956 GCA_036555425.1 Alphaproteobacteria bacterium
TGATACCGATGCGCACTTCTTCGACACCTCGTGAGAAAGGCGAAAAAACTCACGCTCTGTCAGGATGACGCGGATATTGGCGTCAATCCTCGAGCCGGAAGCGGATCGGGACGGTGGCGGTGCCGGCGATGGGGACGCCGGCGCGGCGGGCGGCCTCGAAGCGCCAGCGGCGCACCGCGTCCACGGCGGCGTCGTCGAGGAGGCCGTGACCGCTGCTCTGGCTGATGCTGACGCTCGCGGCTTGGCCATTGGCCGCGACGCGGACGCTCAACAGCACGAGCCCTTCCCAGCCGCGCGCGCGCGCGGTTTCGGGATAGCGCGGGATCGGATTGGCGGCGCTGCCGAAGCCGTAGCGCGGCGGCGTCGTGCCCGTATCCGGCCCCGAACCGGGCGCGGCATCGGCGGCGACGATGGGTACGGAGGCCGTCTGCGGGCGAGCAGGCCCGCTCGAGTCGGCGGCGCGTCCCGAATTCGACGGCGCTGCGAGGCGCGGCGTCTTGGCCGGCGGCGGTGGAATGCGCGCGGGCCGCCGCAGCGCAACCGGCACCGCCGGCCGCAGGGCGACGATCTCGGGCGCCGCCGGCTTCGGCACATCCGCCGCCGGCGGCGAGCGGACCGGCGGAACGTGCTCCGGCCGCTGCAACACCGTGGGCGCGGCCGGCGCTGCCTTCGCGCGCTCGGGCAGCGGCGGCTTCGGCGGTGCGCGCGAAGGCAGCGCCGGCGCGTTCGGTGTCGGCACATGGGAGGCGCGGGGTGCATTGGGAGCCTGGACCGCTTTCGGCGTGGGCGCGGTTTCGGGCTTGGCGGGCTCTTGCGCGGCGCGGGAGGGTCCGCCCACGGCGGCATTGGCCGCCCCAGGGCGCGCGGCGCCGGCGTCGGCCACGATCTCGATGTCGACGATGGCGCCCACGTCCGGCTGCGGCTTCTGCTCGACCCCGAGCGTCGCCGCCAGGCCGATATGCGCCGCGAGCGAAAGCGCGAGCGTGGCGGCAAGCCACGGCCGCCGCCTCGGCTCGGCCATCTCGCGCGCGATGCTGTTCGACGCCTGGTTCACCGCACCCGCTCCGTTTGCCAAACGCCGGTTGCCCCAAGGGCAGACGGAGTCTGCGTCACCGCAAACGGTGGTCCGTCCCGCTTCCAGATCCCGGGAAACGGCGGGTGACGCCCGAGGCGGCCGGTCTCCTGGCTTGCGGGTCGACGCCGTATCGGCCGGCCTTCCCGGCGAACCCGATACGCAGGGGTTCCGCCAGTGGCATGGTCTGGCCGAGGGCTCGCCGCTCACAGTTGCGGGGACAGCCGCGGAATTGCACCGCGTTCCCAATGTCCCCCGATCGCGGGGGACACCGCCTCGCCCGCGACGTTAGGCGCCGTCGCCGGCGCGGTCAATCGCGCGCGGCCGCCGGGTCAGCCGGGATATTTGACCGCGACGAGGTAGAGGCCCTCGGCCGGCGCGGTCGGCCCCGCGGCGGCGCGGTCGCGCGCCGCGAGCGCGTCAGCGACGTCGGCAGCGCTCCACTTGCCTTCGCCGACGAGCTTCAAGGTGCCCACCATGTTGCGCACCTGGTGGTGCAGGAACGAGCGCGCGCGCGCGGTCACCTCGATCTCCTCGCCGAAGCGCGAAACCGCGAGCGCGTCGAGCGTTTTCACCGGCGAATCGGCCTGGCAATCCGCGGCGCGGAAGCTCGAGAAATCGTGGCGGCCGACGAGCGCCTGTGCCGCCGCGTGCATCGCACCGGCATCGAGCGGGGCCGAAACGCGGAACGCGCGGCTGCGGTCGAGCGTCAGCGGCGCGCGGCGGTTCACGATGCGATAGCGGTAGCGCCGCTCGATGGCCGAGAAGCGCGCGTGGAACTCCGGCGCCGCCGCCGCGCAGTCGAGGATCGCCACCGGATGCGGCTTCAAATGGAAGTTGAGCGCTTCCATGATGCGAAACGGCTCGGCCTCCTTCGCCAGATCGAAATGCGCCACCTGCGCCAGAGCGTGCACGCCCGCGTCGGTGCGGCCCGCGCCGTAAACCACGGCGCGCTCGCCGCAGAATTTCTCGATCGCGTCCTCGACAAGCTGCTGGATCGAAACGCCCTCGCTCTGGCGCTGCCAGCCGACGAAAGGCGTGCCGTCGTATTCGAGGGTCATCTTGTAGCGGGGCACGCCGCGGTCAGGCCTTCGCGATCGCGTCGCGCAAGAGGCGGCGGTGGCACTGGTCGGGCTTCTCGCAGGCGCAAAGGAGCGTGATCGGCCGGCCTTCCTCGCTCATGTGGCGCAAGAGGCGCAGCAGCGATTTTCGCGCGCCGACCTCCTTGCGGTAGGCGGCGGCGAAGCGCTTCCAATCGAGCTTGCCGGCGTGGAACCCTTTGACCAGCGCCGCCGACGGCGCGAGATCGGTGAGCCAGAGGTTCCAATCCTTCCTGCCGAGCCCGTAGGGCTTGAAGCGCGTGACGAGCAGGCGGAGGCCGTCCTCGGTGCCGGCGGGCGAATAGGCGCTTTTCTCGATCAAGAGCGGCATCGGCAAACTCCTCGCGCAATACGCCCGGAGTCGGTTTTAAACCTGCCCCTGGCGCGTTTCCATATCAGCCCAATCGCGTTCTTGGCGGCAGCGGGAAGCCGCGCAGGAACGCAGCGGCATCCATCGGCGCCTTGCCGGCGCGCTGCAATTCGAGCGGGCGCAGTGCGCCCTCGCCGCAGGCGATGCGGAACTCCGCATCGAGCACCGTGCCGGGCGCAGCGCCGGCGCGCGCCGCCTCGGCGGCGCCACGCAAAACGCGGATGCGCTCGCCCCTGGCCTCGAACCAGGCGCCGGGCACCGGGTTGAACGCGCGGATGCGCCGCTCGAGCACGGCCGCGGGCGCATGCCAATCGAGGCGCGTCTCCTCCTTGGCGATCTTCTTGGCGTAGGTGACGCCCTCAGCCGGTTGCGGCACCGGGATGAGCGATTCGTCCACGAGCCCCGCCACCGCGCGCACTATGAGCTTGGCGCCGAGCACCGCGAGCGCGTCGTGCAGCGCGCCGGCCGTGGTCGCGGGCGCGATCGGCACGCTCTCCTTGAGCAGCATCGGGCCGGTGTCGAGGCCCTCGTCCATGACCATGATCGTGATGCCGGTCTCGGCGTCGCCGGCCTCGATCGCGCGCTGGATGGGGGCGGCGCCGCGCCAGCGCGGCAGCAGCGAGGCGTGGATGTTGAGGCAGCCGCGCAAGGGCGCGTCGAGAATCGCCTTGGGCAGGATGAGGCCGTAGGCGGCGACGACGGCGAGATCGGCGCCGAGCGCCTTGAACTCGGCTTGCGCCGCCTCATCACGCAGCGATTTCGGCGAGCGCACGGTTAGGCCGTGCGCCTCGGCCGCGCGCTGCACCGGCGAGGGCTGCTCCTTTTGCCCGCGCCCCGCCGGCCGCGGCGGCTGGGTGTAGACCGCGATCACCCGGTACCCCGCCGCGATCAGCGCTTCGAGCGCTGGCACGGAAAAGTCCGGCGTGCCCATGAAGACGAGGTTCATGGTGGCAATCTAGCAGACCGAAGAATTGACGCCCCCGCGAAAGCGGGGGCCCACACAGCGGCTCGGCACGGCAATGCTCACGTTCAAACGGAGTTCGCCGGCGGCACGGCTTCCCCCTTGCGCGGGACGACAAGGGCTATTGCGATGAATTTGCGGGGCGGGACGGAACGGCGCCTTACAGCGAATGCTGCGGCGATTCCTCCTCGTGCGTGTATTTCGTTTCGCCGCGCTCGGCCGCCTTCTTCTCTTTCAGCAGCTTGCGCAGGATCATGTTGCGCTTGAGCGCCGAGAGGTGGTCGATGAAAAGGATGCCGTCCAAGTGGTCGATCTCATGCTGCAGGCAGGTGGCGAGCAGGCCTTCGGCCTCGATCAGGCGCTCGGCGCCGGTCTGGTCGAGATAGCGCACCTTGACCGCGCGCGGCCGCACCACCTCGGCATAGTGCTCGGGCACCGAGAGACAGCCTTCCTCGTAGGTATTGTCGTCCTCGGAGACCCAGACGATCTCCGGATTGGCGAGCTTCATCGGCGCCTTGGGCTCGCCCTCGCGCGCCAGGTCGAGCACCAGCACGCGCTTGCCGACGCCGACCTGCGGCGCCGCCAGGCCGATGCCGGGCGCCGCATACATGGTCTCTAGCATGTCGGCCATGAGCCGGCGCACGCCGTCGTCGACCTTCTCGACCGGCTTCGCTTTCTTCTTGAGCCGCGGATCGGGCGCGGTCAGGATCGGCATCAGGGCCATGCGCTTCGCACTAGGGAATTTTCAATCTCGGTCAGCTAGTTAGTGTGCGGTGGGCGCCGGGTCAAGGAAGTGCCGCCGTGGGGGCACGAACGATGACCGGCGCCTTCGGCGGTGCTATGCTCGCGCCTCGAAGACGGGCAAAGGGTCCCTGAGCCATGCCTTCCGACAATCCCGATCTCCTGAGCGTGCTCTATGTCGCCGGCGGGGCGCTGCTGGTGGTGCTCGTTCTGTTCGTCTTCGTCGTGCTGCGCCAGGAGCGCGCGCGCACCGAGTTGGGCACGCGCATTTCCCAGTTGGGCGAAGGCGCCCAGGCCGCCCAGATGATGATCGCGCAGCGCCTGATCGACCAGGAGCGCGCGCTCCAGGAGCAGCTCGATCGCATCTCGATGCGCGTCAGCATGTCGGTCGACAACGCCGCGAACCAGACCAAGGAGACGCTGACCTCGCTGAGGGAGCGTCTCGCCGTCGTCGACGAGGCCCAGCGCAACATCACCGCGCTCTCGACGCAGATGGTGGGCCTGCAAGATATCCTCGCCAACAAGCAGGCGCGCGGCGCCTTCGGCGAGATGCAGCTGCGCGATCTCGTCGAGGCCGTGCTGCCGCCCGATGCCTACGAATTCCAGGCCGCGATCGGCGAGGGCTTGCGCGCGGATTGCCTGATCCGGCTGCCCAATCCGCCGGGCCCGCTCGCGATCGACGCCAAGTTCCCGCTCGAATCCTATCAGCGCCTGACCGGCGCGCAGAGCGACGCCGAGCGCATCCAGGCCGCGCGCGACTTCTCGGCCGACGTGCTGAAGCATGTGCGCGCGATCGCGAGCAAATACATCGTGCCGGGCCAGACCGGCGATGCCGCACTGATGTTCCTGCCGAGCGAAGCGATCTACGCCGAGCTGCACGCGCGCTACGCCAACGTCGTCGAGCAAAGCTTCCGCGAGCGCGTCTTTATCGTCTCGCCGACGACGCTCTGGGCCACGCTCAACACGATCCGCGCGATCTTCCGCGACGTGCGCCTCCGCGAGCAGGCCGGCCTGCTCCAGAAAGAGCTGCACGTGCTGATGGAGGACATGGGCCGGCTCGACGAGCGCGTCGAGAAGCTCGCGATCCACTTCCGCCAATCGAGCAAGGACATCGAGGACATCCAGACCTCGGCCCGCAAGGTGGCGCGCCGCGCCGAGCGGATCACGACGATGGATCTCGGCGAAGACGAACCCGCGGCCCCCGTCGACGCCCCCCGCGGCGCCCCCGCGCGCGGCTGGATCAAGAGCGGAACGCCGCCGGCCGGGGAATAGCGGCGCGCACGTAGTTCGCCGAAGCGTAGTCTATCGCAAACGCGTGCAACAATCCGCGCCAAGCGGAGACACCTAGCGCAACGATTATAGGGAGGCGCACATGGCCTATCATCTCGAAGGTCGTCTTCTCGAAGTCTGCAATTGCAAGGTCCTTTGCCCCTGCTGGATCGGCGAGGATCCGGATCGCGGCACCTGCGATACGATCGTCGCCTGGCATTTCGACAAGGGCGCCGTCGATGGCGTCGACGTGGCGGGGACGACGATCGCCGTCGTGGCGCACGTGCCCGGCAACATCCTCAAGGGCAATTGGCGGGCTGCGGTCTATGTCGGCGACAAGGCGACGGCCAAGCAACAGGAAGCGCTGCTTAAGGTCTACACCGGCAAGGCTGGGGGGCCGGTGGCCGACTTGGTCAAGCTTATCGGCGAGGTTGTTTCGGTGG
>DATBLL010000057.1:0-21748 GCA_036555425.1 Alphaproteobacteria bacterium
GCGCCGCCGTGGCCGGCGTCCATGTTGGTCTTGAGCAGCAGCAGATTGGCGTCGGTCTTCAGCGCGCGCAGCTTCGCCACGTATTTCGCCGCCTCCCAATACATCACTTGGCTGTCGGAAAGCGACGTCTTCACCAGGATGTTGGGATAGGCCTTCGCCTCGATGTTGTCGTAGGGCGAGTAGGATTTCATGTAGTGATAGGCGTCCTTCTCGTTGGGATTGCCCCATTCGAGATACTCGGCGACGGTGAGCGGCAGCGACGCATCGAGCATGGTGTTCATCACGTCGACGAAGGGCACGTGGGCGACCACGGCGCGGAACAGATCGGGGCGCAGGTTGACGACGGCGCCCATCAGCAAGCCGCCGGCGCTGCCGCCGGTGATGACGAGCCGGTCGGAGCGCGTCCAGCGCTCGGCCATGAGGTGCTCGGCCGCGGCGATGAAGTCGGTGAAGGTGTTCTTCTTCGCCATCATGCGGCCCTGCTCGTGCCAGATCTTGCCCATGTCGCCGCCGCCGCGCACATGGACGACGGCCGAGATCATGCCGCGGTCGAGCAGCGTCATGCGGTTCGAGTTGAACGCGATGGGCAGCGCGAAACCATAGGAGCCGTAGCCGCCCAAGAGCAGCGGCGCGCCGCCGTCGCGGCGCGCGCCCTTCTTGAAGACGAGCGAGATCGGAATGCGGGCGCCGTCGGACGCCGTCACATAGATGCGCTCGGAGTCGTAGCGCGTGGCGTCGAAGCCGCCCAGAACCTCGGTCTGCTTCAAGAGCACGCGCACGCGCGTGGCAAGGTCGTATTCGAACACCGAGCGCGGCGTCACGAAGGATTCGTAGCCGAAGCGGAATTTCGCCGTCTCGAACTCGGCGTTGACGTGCGGATAGGCGGAATAGACGCGCTCGGGGAATTCGATCGCGTGAGTCGCTCCGCCGGCAAGCTCGGTGACGACGAGGCGCGGCAGGCCCTCCTCGCGCTCGGAGACGACGAGGTGGCCGGCAAAGAGATCGATGTCCTCGAGCATCACGGCGTCGCGGTGCGGGCGCACCTCGCGCCAATTCGCCTCGGCCGGATCGGCCGTGGGCGCCTCGACGAGGCGGAAATTGCGGCCCTTGTCGTTGGTGCGGATGAAAAAGCGGACGCCGTGATGGTCGGGATAGTATTCGTGGCCTTCGCGCCGCTTCAGCATCAGCTTGGGCGCTGCGGCCGGCGCATCGGCCGGCAGGCAGCGTACCTCCGAGGTCGTCGCGCTCCCCGAAACTACGAAGATGTAAGCGCGGCTCCGCGATTTCCCGACATGCAGGCGATAGAGCTCATCGGTCTCCTCATAGACGAGCTCGCCCGCGGGCGCGCCGAGCACGTGGCGGAAGAGCTTGTTCGAGCGCTTCGTCGTCTCGTCCTCGGTCGTGTAGAGGAGCGTGCGGTTGTCGTTGGCCCAGGCCACGGCCGTCACGCGCTCGGCGAGCGGCGCCGAGACCGTGCCGGTGCGGAGATCCTTGACGACGAGCGTGTATTGGCGAAAGCCGGTCTCGTCGGTCGAATAAGCGTAGAGATCGCCGTCCTCGCTCATGTCGGAGGGGCCCACGTCCATGTAGGGCCTGCCCTTCGCGAGCTCGTTCACGTCGAGGACGATCGCTTCGGCCGCCTCGAGGCTGCCGCGCTTTCGGCAGAAGATGGGGTATTGCAGGCCCTGGACCGTGCGCGAGTAATAGAAATAGGCGCCCTCCTTGTAGGGCACCGAGAGGTCCGTCTCCTTGATGCGCGCCAGCATCTCCTTGTAGAGCGCCTCCTGGAATCCCGCGAAGGGGCGCATCGCGGCGTCGGTATAGGCGTTCTCGGCCTCGAGATAGCGGCGGACGTCGGGGTCGTCCTTGTCGCGCAGCCACGCATAGTCGTCGACGAGCGTATCGCCGTGCGTCGTCGTCGCCTTGGGGATGCGCTTGGCGGCGGGGGGCGCCGGAAGGGCGGTGTCGCGCGGGTTCATCGGGGTCTCGCTGCTGCGGCTGCGAAACCTAAGGAGAGGCGGCGCGAAAGGGTAGGGGAGACTAGACCCTGCCGCGCGCGGCGTGGCGCTCGGCGCGCGGCCGGATCACCTTCGTCGCGAGGCCCAGCCGCTCCAGAAGCCAGATGTGGTAATAGGTGAAGTCGATCTCCCACCAGCGATGCTGGTTGGAGGCGCTGGCCGAATCATGGTGGTGATTGTTGTGCCAGCCCTCGCCCGACGCGAAGATTCCGAGCAGCCAGTTGTTGCGGCTGTTCTCGCGCGTCTCGTAGGAGCGATAGCCGAAGAGGTGCGTGAGCGAATTTACCGACCAGGTGATGTGCCAGACGGCGACCGTGCGCAGGATCACGCCCCACACGAGGTAGCTCAAGCCCAGCTGCACGCCGTCCGCCGCCGTGCCGCCGCTCCAGCCGAGGGCGAATCCGGCGAGGAAGAACGGCAGCGCGTGGGCGAGATAGATCGCGACCGGCAGCCGCCAATCGCGCTCGAGGCGGCGATAGAATGTGTCGCGCAAGAGATCGTGCGCATAGGTCTGATAGGCGATGGGGCCGCGGATCGAGGGATTGTCGCGGACGACCCAGCCCATGTGCGACCACAGGAAGCCGGCGAGCGGCGAATGGGCGTCGGCCTGCACGTCGGAGAATTTGTGGTGGTGGCGATGCGCGGTCACCCATTTGACCGGCGTGTCCTGCATGGAGCAGAGCGCGAGCACGACGAAGCCGTGCTCCAGCCATTTCGGCGCGGCGAGACTGTTGTGCGCGAGCAGCCGGTGATAGCCGAGATTAATGCCCTGGCCGAAGAAGAACACACCCGCCGCAAAAAGCACGACGCCGCTCCAGGAGAATAGCCAGGGCAGCGCGGCGAAGAGCGCGAGGATATGCATCAGCCAAAGGGAAATCGCGTAGCGCCAGAGAATGCTTGCGCCGGTGGCGCCCGAAGGGCGCTCGATGGGCGCGGCCGGCGCCACGGCGAGCGCTGCGCGGCGGCCCGGCGGCGATTTGCGATTTTCCATCAAGCGCCGCGCCTGTTCCCAAGGAAACGCCGAGCCCGGGCCCGTCTCACGGCCGGTTCCCGCTCGGCGAATGCGCTGAAGCTCGTCAAGGCACGCTGCGCATTGCTCTTCTACGCCGGCGTAAAGCCTCCGTCCACTCCCAACGCGGTCTCCAGTTTCGGTTTCCCCCATCAGGCGCGGGCGCGCGCCGCCGCCTTTCGCGTCGGCGCGGCGAGGGCGCCGATGGCGACGAGGTCCTTGGGCACGATCTGCCAGAACTTCGGCAGCTCGCGGTCCCAGTCGCGCAGCAGGGCCTCGGCCAGTTTGGACGAGGCGAGACGCTGGTGCTCCTCGACGAGGCCGCGCAGCAGCTTCTCCCAATACGCGACCTCGACGCGCTGCCACTCGACCGTGTCGCCATTGATGACATTGGCGAAGTTGTCGCGCGCGTCGTAGACGAAAGCAGCGCCGCCGGTCATGCCGGCCGCGAAGTTGTCGCCGACCGGGCCCAGGATCGCGACCGCGCCGCCGGTCATGTATTCGCAGCCGTTGGAGCCGCAGCCTTCGACGACGGCGAGGGCGCCCGAATTGCGCACCGCGAAGCGCTCGCCCGCCAGCCCGGCGGCGAAGAGCTTGCCGGCCGTGGCGCCGTAGAGGACCGTGTTGCCGACGATGACGTTGCTGCTCGCCTCGATCGGCGAGGTCGCGGGCGGGCGCACCACGATGGTGCCGCCCGAAAGCCCCTTGCCGACGAAATCGTTGGCGTCGCCGAACACTTCGAGCTTCATGCCCTGCACGGCGAAGGCGCCGAGCGACTGGCCGGCCGAGCCGCGGAGCCGAATCGTGATGTGATCGGGCGAAAGCCCGCTCATGCCGAATTTCCGCGTGATGTAGGAGGAAAGCCGCGCGCCGATCGTCCGCTGCGTGTTGCGCACGTTGTATTGGAGCTGGATCTTCTCGCCCGCCTCGAGCGCGCGTTTTGCGTCCTTGATCATCTGCGCGTCGAGCGTCTCCGGCACCTCGTTGCGGCCCTCGAGCGTGCAGAAAGGCGCGCCGCCGCCGGTGTCCGCGCGCACGAGGATCGGGTTGAGATCGAGGTCGTCGAGCAGCTGGCCGCCGCGGTCGACCTGGGTCAGCAAGTCGGTGCGCCCGATGATCTCGGCCAGCGAGCGCGCGCCGAGCGAAGCCAAGATCTCGCGTACCTCTTCGGCCACGAAGCTGAAGAGATTGATCACCTTCTCGGGCGAACCGGTGAACTTGGCCCGGAGGCGCTCGTCCTGGGTACAGACGCCGACCGGGCAGGTGTTCATATGGCACTGGCGCACCATGATGCAGCCCATGGCGACCAGCGCCGCGGTGCCGAGCCCGTATTCCTCGGCGCCGAGCAGCGCCGCGATTACCACGTCGCGCCCGGTCTTGATGCCGCCGTCGGTGCGCAGCTTGATGCGGTGGCGCAGGCGGTTGAGCGCCAGCACCTGGTGCACCTCGGCCAGGCCCATTTCCCACGGGATGCCGGCATATTTGATGCTCGATTGCGGCGAGGCGCCGGTGCCGCCGCTGTGGCCGGAGATGAGGATCGTGTCGGCCCTGGCCTTGGCCACGCCGGCGGCGACCGTGCCGATGCCGGCCTGCGCCACCAGCTTCACGCACACCTTGGCGTCGGGGTTGATCTGCTTCAGGTCGTAGATGAGCTGCGCCAGGTCCTCGATCGAGTAGATGTCGTGGTGCGGCGGCGGCGAGATGAGCGTGACGCCGGGCGTCGAGCAGCGCAGGCGCGCGATCAGCGCAGAAACCTTGACGCCGGGCAGCTGCCCGCCCTCGCCGGGCTTGGCGCCCTGCGCGATCTTGATCTCGAGCTCCTGGCAATTGTTGAGGTACTCGGCGGTGACGCCGAAGCGGCCCGAAGCCACCTGCTTGATCGCCGACGAGGCGTTGTCGCCATTGGCGCGCGGCTTGTAGCGCGCCGGGTCCTCGCCGCCCTCGCCGGAATCGGACTTGGCGCCGATGCGGTTCATCGCGATCGAGAGCGTCTCGTGCGCTTCGGGGCTCAAGGCGCCGAGCGAGATGCCGGGTGCCACCAGGCGCTTCCGGATCTCGGTGATCGACTCCACCTCCTCGAGCGGCACCGGCGCGCGCTTGCTGCGGTCGAAATCGAGCAGGTCGCGGAGATTGAGCGCGGGCCCCGAGCGGACGGCCTCGCTATATTTCTTGTAGAGCCCGTAGGCGTCCTTGGCGACGGCCTCCTG
Source organism: Alphaproteobacteria bacterium (assembly GCA_036555425.1). Taxonomy (GTDB): domain Bacteria; phylum Pseudomonadota; class Alphaproteobacteria; order Bin65; family Bin65; genus SBBV01. The sequence goes on from DATBLL010000057.1 coordinate 5,235, forward strand.
CAGCATGTGGATTTCCGGGCCCGCGAAGGCGTGGCGCTCGCCGGAGCGGCGGTAGCGGTAGAAGCCGCCGACCGGCAGCGCGATCACGTCGGTGCGCCACGCGCGCCCGTGCAGCGCCGCCACCTTCTTCTGGATGCCCGAGAGACCGATGCCGGAGATACGCGCGGGCATGCCGGGGAAGAATTCGGCCACGAGGGTGCGCGAGAGGCCCACCGCCTCGAAATTGCAGCCGCCGCGATAGGAGCTGACGACCGCGATGCCCATCTTCGACATCACTTTGAGGAGGCCGTCGTCGACGGACTTCTTGAACTTGGCGAGGCACTCCTCGAGCGCCGCCTTGCCGAAGAGGCCGCGGCGATGACGGTCGGCCAGGGTCTCCTCGGCGAGATAGGCGTTGACCGTGGTGGCGCCGACGCCGACCAGCACCGCGTAATAGTGCACGTCGAGGCACTCGCCCGAGCGGATGTGCAGCGAGGTGAAGGTGCGGAGACTCTGCTTGACCAGATGCGTATGGACGCGGCCGGCGGCGAGGATCATCGGCACCGGCGCGCGGCTGGCGCTTATCCTCTCGTCGGTCAGGATCACGTGCACGCGGCCGCCGCGGATGCCGTCCTCGGCCTCCTGGCAGATACGGTCGATCGCCTCGCGAAGAGCGCTGTCGCCGGCGGCGGGATCGAAGGTACAATCGATCTCGACGGCGGTGTCGCCGGCCGCCTGCTCACGCATATGCTCGCGCATCGCGGCGAACTCGGCGTTGAGCAGAATCGGTGATTCCAATTGCAGGATGTTCACCTGCGATTCTTCCTCGGCCAGGATGTTGCCGAGATTGCCGAGCCGGGTCTTGAGCGACATCACGCGCCGCTCGCGCAGCGAGTCGATCGGCGGGTTCGTCACCTGGCTGAAATTCTGCCGGAAGAAGTGGTGGAGGCCGCGATACTGGTCCGAGAGCACAGCGATCGGCGTGTCGTCGCCCATCGAGCCCACCGGTTCCTTGCCCTCTTCGGCCATGGGTTGGAGGATCAGCTCGAGATCCTCCATCGACCAGCCGGCCTGGAGCTGGCGGCGGCGCAGCTCGTCGCGCTCGAAGGCCGTCGGCGCCACGCGCGCGCCTTGGATGAGCTGGTCGAGCGCGATGCTCTTCGTCACCCAGGCGCCGAACGGGCGCTGGGCCGCGAGCCAATCCTTGATCGCGCGGTCCTTGTAGAGCTTGCCTTCCCAGAGATCGACGCCGACCATTTCGCCGGGGCCGACGCGGCCTTTTTCCGCGACGCGCTGCTCGTCGATCTGCACCATGCCGGTTTCGGAGCCAACGAAGAGCAGCCCATCGTCGGTGAGGGTGTAGCGCATCGGCCGGAGGCCGTTCCGGTCCATGCCCGCGACCGCCCAGCGCCCGCCGAAGGCGCAGATCGCGGCCGGCCCGTCCCACGGCTCCATCACCGCGTTGGCATAGGCGTAGAGATCACGGTGCGGCTGCGGGATGCCTTTCCTATAAGTCCATGCGTCGGGGATGAGCATGGTCTTGACCATCGGCACCGAGCGGTCGACGCGCACCATGAGTTCGCAGACATTGTCGAGGATGGCCGAGTCCGAGCCGCCGGGCTGGATGATCGGCTTCAGATCCTCGATGTGGGCGCCGAACATCGGATGCGCGAGCAGCGGCTCGTGCGCCCGCATCCAGCGGACGTTTCCGCGCAGCGTGTTGATTTCGCCGTTGTGCGCGAGCACGCGGAATGGCTGCGCGAGATGCCAGGCCGGGAACGTGTTGGTCGAATAGCGCTGATGGAAGATCGCGAAATTGGAGACGAAGCGCTCGTCGAGGAGGTCGGGAAAGAACGCCGTCAACTGCTCGGCCAGGAACATGCCCTTGTAGACGACCGAGCGGCAGGAGAGCGAGCAGATGTAGAAGTCCTTGATCTGCTCGGCGATCGCCGCCTTCTCGACGCGGCGGCGGATCACGTAGAGATCGCGTTCGAAGGCGGAGTGCGTGCCGCCCTTCGTGTTGGCGATCATGATCTGCTCGATCTCGGGCCGCGTGGCGTTGGCCTTGTCGCCGAGCGCGGTGATGTCGACCGGCACCTGGCGCCAGCCATAGATCTGATAGCCGAACTTGATGATCTCGGATTCGACGATCGAGCGGCAGGTCTCCTGCGCGGCCAAGTCGGTGCGCGGCAGGAAGATCATGCCGACCGCGAGCTTCCCTTCGGCGATGAGCTCGTGGCCAGCGCGGCGCACGTGCTCCTTGAAGAATTCCTGCGGGATCTGGACGTGGATGCCGGCGCCGTCGCCGGTCTTGCCGTCGGCATCGACCGCGCCGCGGTGCCAGACCGATTTCAGTGCGTTGATCGCCGCCGAGACGACTTCGCGGCGCGGCTTGCCGTCGATGGCGACGACCATGCCGACGCCGCACGAGTCTTTCTCGTCCTCGCGGCTGTAGAGCCCCGCGCGCTCGAGGCGCTCGCTCTCGCGCGTCCAGCGCTGGATGAACTCCGGTCCGGTCTCCATGATTTCTTCGGTCATGCTCATTGTCTCACACGTAGGGGCGCGCTGCGCGCGCCCTCTTCCCGCAGCCGAGGCGCCGCACGTGGAGGCTGGGCGCGCGCAACGCGCCCCTACGCAGCAATCGCCTCGTTCCAATGCCTTCGGTCATGTTCTAGGCGGCATCCTTCACCGCGATCCCGGCCGGGGTCGTAATCGCGATGTAGCCGGGTTGCGCGGCGACGCGGGCCATCCAGGCGCGGATCGCGGGGCAGGGCGTCAAGTCGAAACCGCCCTCGTGCGCCACGTGCGTGTAGGCATAGAGCGCGATATCGGCGAGGCCGTATCGCTCGGCCACGAAGAACCGCCGCGGCGCGAGATGCTTCTCCATCACGTCGAGCGCCGCGTAGCCGCGCTTGATGCGGTCGGGCAGCTGGCGCGCCTGCTCCTCGCTCATCTTGGGCAAGTGCTGCCAGAAGCGCGCGACGGCGACGTAGGGCTCGTGGCTGTATTGCTCGAAGAACATCCATTGCAGGGTCTGCGCGCGCGCGAGGCGGTCGGCGGGCGCCAACTTGGTGCCCTCGGCGAGATACCAGATGATGGCGCAGGATTCGGCGAGATAGGTGCCGTCCTCGAGCCGCAAGGTGGGAATGCGCCCGTTCGGATTCTTGGCCAGGAACGCCGGCGTGCGCGTCTCCCTCTTCATGATGTCGACGGCGACGTACTCGAACGGAATGCCGAGCTGCGTCAGCGTGAGGCGGACTTTATAGCCGTTGCCCGAGATGGGGTCGTCGTAGAGTCTGAGCATCGCGATCACTCCGCCGCCGAGACCAGCCTCGGCGCGATCCGCTGCATCAGGCCGCCGAGCAGCGCGCGGCCCTGCGGCCAATGTCCGAGGTCCGAGGCAGCATTGATGTGGCCGGCGCGCCCGACGCTGACGAAGTCCGCTTGCCACACGAAAGCGAACCGGCGCGCGCGGGCGATGGGCACGTAGGGATCGTCCTCGCTGGCGACGACGCAGGCGGCGAACGGCAGGGGCCGGCGCGGCATCGGCGCGAAGCAGCGCGCCTCCAGCGGCGTGTGCTTGGGGGAATCGACGTCGGCCGGCGCAACCAGCAGCGCGCCGGCGACGCCGAGCGGCGGATGGTCCTCGGCCCAATGCACCACGAGCGCGCAAGCCAGGCTGTGCGCGATCAAGACCGCGGGCCGCGCCGCCCGTCGCACTGTGGCGTCGAGCGCGGCCATCCATGCGGCGCGGTCGGGCCGGTCCCAATCGGCCTGCTCCACGCGGAGCGCGTCGTCGAACGCGGCTTGCCACAGCGTCTGCCAATGATCGGGCCCGGAACCGCCGAGGCCCGGCACGAATATCATGGTTGCGTCATACACCGGGCGCCCTCATTCCGCGGCGACCGCGGTCACGACGAATGCCGCCGCGGCCTTGGCCTGGATGTAGCGGTCGATGCCGGCGGCGGCCTCGCGGCCGTCGCGGATCGCCCAGACGACGAGCGAAGCGCCGCGTACGATGTCGCCGGCCGCGAACACGCCGTCGACGTTCGTCATCAGCGAGCGGTGATCGACCTTGATAGTGCCCCAATCGGTCACGGCGAGCTCCGGCGTCTTGAACAGCGCCGGTAGTGGCTCCGGATCGAAGCCGAGCGCCTTGATCACGAGGTCAGCGGGCAGGCGGAACGCCGAATCTTCGACCCTCACCGGCGCGCCGCGGCCCGTGGCGTCGCGCGCGCCCAGGCGCATTCGGTGTCCGATCACGGTCGCGACCTTTCCGACCGTCCCCTTCGGGGCGGCTCCGTCGAAGGCCTCGGGCGCCGAGAGCCAGATGAATTCCACGCCCTCTTCCTCGGCGTGCTTCACCTCGCGCATCGAGCCCGGCATGTTCTCGCGGTCGCGCCGGTAGAGGCATTTCACCGATTTGGCGCCCTGGCGCACCGCGGTGCGCACGCAGTCCATCGCCGTGTCGCCGCCGCCGATCACGACCACGTTCTTGCCCTCGGCGTCAAGCTTGCCGCTGTCGAACTCCGGCACCGCGTCGCCGAGGCCCTTCCTGTTGCTGGCAGTCAGATAGGTCATCGCCGGCACGATGCCGCCGAGCCCCGAGCCCGGCGCCTGCATGTCACGCGCCTTGTAGACGCCGGTCGCGATCAGCACCGCCGTATGGCGCCGGCGCAGTTCGGCGAGCGTCACGTCGCGGCCGATTTCGGTGTTGAGATGGAACTTGATGCCGCCCGCGGCGAGCCATTTCGCGCGGCGCGCCACGACATCCTTCTCAAGCTTGAAATTCGGGATCCCGTAGACGAGGAGGCCGCCGACGCGGTCGTAGCGGTCGTAGACGTGGACGCGATAGCCTTTGCGGCGCAGCTCTTCGGCGGCCGCGAGCCCGGCCGGCCCCGCGCCGATGATGCCGACGGATTGCTCGCGCTCGCGCGCTGGGCGGATGGGCTTCACCCAGCCCTTCTCCCACGCCGTATCGGTGATGAACTTCTCGATCGCGCCGATCGTGACGGTGCCGTGGCCGGCGCTCTCGATCACGCAATGGCCTTCGCAAAGCCGGTCCTGCGGGCAGATGCGGCCGCAGACTTCGGGCATGTTGTTGGTCGCCGAGGAAACCTCGTAGGCCTCTTCGAGCCGGCCCGCGGCCGTCAGCATCAGCCAATCGGGGATGTTGTTCTGCAGCGGGCAATGGAGCTGGCAAAACGGCACGCCGCATTGCGAGCAGCGCGCGGCCTGCTCCGCCGCACGCTCGGGCCGGTATTCGGCATAGATCTCGGCGAAGTCGTGCCGCCGCTTGTCCGCCGGGCGCTTCTCGGGCGTTCCCTGCGCGACGGTGACGAAACGAAGCATCTTGGCGGCCACGGCGGGTTCTTTCCTGGCTGGGGCGTCGGCGGTTGCGACGGGCCAAGCGAGAGCTCCACCGGCGGCCGCTGGCGCTATTTAGAGGCGTTGCGCCGGAATTGCCACAGGAATCTTCCATTTTAGGACATAAATCTTGTCATATATCATGAATTGTGAGGGCATTCTTGGCGGATCACGGCGACGGCGCGCAAGTCTTCCCGAGAAAATAGTCCGAAACGGACTTAAATTGCCGGAAAAGTAGCGGCCTTAGGCGCCAATGCTATAAGGGCGCGCCGGAGGGGGAGTATCGCCGTGCCGCTCTACCAGATCGCCGTCCTGGCCGTCGTCCAGGGCGTCTTCGCATTTCTGCCGATCAGTTCCTGGACGCATCTCATCATGGTGCCGGCGCTGCTGGGCTGGGCCTACGATTACGGCTTGCAGATCGACATCGCGGTGCAGGCCGGCACGCTGCTCGCCGTCATGCTCTATTTCTGGCGCGAGCTGTGGCGCCTCGCGCGCGGCGGCGTGCTGCTGCTGCGCGGCCGCCTCACCGGCGACGGGCGCCTGCTGCTGCTGCTGATTCTCGCCACCCTGCCGCTGATCGGCGCTTCGTTCCTGATCCAAGGCTACGGCGCAGCCATGCGCCAGAACTTCCTCGCCGTCGCCCTCGCCACGATCGGCTTCGGCATCCTGCTCTACGCCGTCGATGCCACGTTCATGCAGATCCGGCGGCTCGAGCATCTCGGCGCCGTCAACGCGCTCATCTTCGGCGTGGCGCAGGTGATCGCGCTGCTGCCGGGCACGAGCCGGACGGGCATCACGATGACGGCCGGGAGGCTCTTGGGCTTCGAGCGCGTGGAGGCCGCGCGCTTCGCGCTGCTGATGTCGGTCCCGGTCGGTTTCGGGCGGCTCGCGCTGCTGTCGCGCGAGGCGGTGCGCAGCGAGGCGCCGCCATTCGAGGCGGCGGCGCTTCTCGCCGGGCCGCTTGCCTTCGTCGCGGCGATGCTGGCGATCTGGTTGTTGATGGCGTGGGTGAAGCGCGCGAGCGCCCTCATTTTCGCGGTCTATGCTGCCCTCGCCGGCGCGGGGATTCTCTACTGGTATTACGTGCTGCGCGGCGCCTGAGGCGCCGCGAGCCTAAGCAAACCGCGCGCTGCGCCAGCGGCCGCTGCGGCGATAGCGGTCCATGTAGGTGGGCAGGATCACTTCCACCGTCGTCGGCGCGATGCCGAGGTCGTTGAGGCCCTTGGCGCCGGTGCCGACGACATTGTCGGCGACGGCAAGCTTGACCATGTCGCGCGTGAGCGGGGGGTTGGGCAAGAGCGCCGCGAAGGCGGCCATGATGAGCGCGATCCGCTCGGGCACGCTCACGAGCAGGCGTTTGCGCTCGACGGTCTGCAGCAAGAGCTCCGTGAGTTCGCGATGCGTGTAGACCGTGGGACCGCCGAGTTCGTAGGTCTCGCCCGCCGCGGCGGGGGTTTCGATGGCCTTCATCGCCGCATCGGCCACGTCGCCGACATAAACGGGCTGCACGCGCGCCTTGCCGCCGCCGAACAGCGGCATGACCGCGGATGCGCGCGCCAGCGCCGCGAGCGTCGTGAAGAAATGGTCGCCCGGCCCGAATACCACGCTCGGCTTCAAGAGGGTCGCCGCCGGAAACGCCTCGCGCACCGCGCGGTCGCCGTGGCCGCGCGCGGCGACATAGGCCGAGTCCGAAGCGGGGTCGCTGCCGATGCCCGAGAGGTGGACGAGATGCTTCACGCCGGCCGCCGCCGCCAGGCGCGCCACGCGCTGGGCGCCCTTGACGTGCACGTCGGCGAAGCGGTTGCGCCGCGATTGCAGGCCGAGGCTCACCGCGTTGACGACGACATCGACGCCCTCGACCGCCGCCGCCACCGCCTTCTCGCTGCGCACGTCGCCATAGACCGGTGCGATCTGCCCGACCGCGCCCATCGGCTTCAGGAACAGCGCCATTTCGGGATCGCGCACCGCCGCGCGCACGATGACGCCCTTCTGCGCCAGGCGCTTCACGATTTGGCGGCCGATGAAACCGGAGCCGCCGAAGACAGTTGCGCGCGTGATGGACATGGGTCTGGCCGGGGGCGAGGGATCGCGGCTTTTCCTAGCGCCGCCATGCGGTCGCGGCAAGCGCGCCGGCGCCGCGCGCCGCGGCGCCGCGCCGTCGCCACCGGGCGCCGGTTGACAGAATGTGCCCCCGCCTCTACCTACACGCCTCTCCCGGGCGGACACCGCCCGTTCGAGATCGGCGCCCAGGTGGCGGAATTGGTAGACGCGCTGGTTTCAGGTACCAGTGGCCGCAAGGCCGTGGAAGTTCGAGTCTTCTCCTGGGCACCATCGCCGCATGTCCGCTCGCGGACGCGGCGCGACGCGCGATCCTCCGCGGCGAGAGGCTGAGTGCTACTGAAACGCATCCATCTGCATCAGGGCGACCTGCCCGAAGGGCTCGATCTCGGCCCCGTCGTCGCGGTCGACAGCGAGACCATGGGCCTGAACCCGTGGCGCGATCGGCTCTGCCTCGTCCAACTTTCGAAGGGCGACGGCGTCTGCCATCTCGTGCAATTCGGGCGCGGCGCGGGGCCGGCGCCGCGTCTCGCGGCACTCTTGGCCGACGCGAAGGTCCTGAAGCTGCTCCACTTCGCACGCTTCGACGTGGCGATGTTCAAGCACCATCTGGGCGTGCTGACGCGCCCGGTCTATTGCACCAAGACCGCGTCGCGCCTCGTGCGCACCATGACCGACAAGCACGGGCTCAAGGATCTGTGCAGGGAGCTCCTGGGCCTCGACGTCTCGAAGCAGCAGCAGACCTCCGATTGGGGCGCGGCGACGTTGTCCGAGGAGCAGAAGGTGTACGCGGCCAGCGACGTGCTGCATCTGCACGAGCTCAAGGAGAAGCTCGACGCGCTGCTTGCGCGCGAGGGCCGCTTCGAGATCGCGCGCGCGTGTTTCGATTTCATCCCTTACCGGGCCGCGCTCGATCTCGCGGGCTGGGGCGAAACCGACATTTTCGCGCATTAGCCAAGGGCTTGGCGGGCGCGCGAAACGGCCCCGCGCGGTCGCTTTGCCGCCACATTTGGTTATCAAAAGGTCTATACTTTTCCGGCATGTCGGGGGCATGTTTAGGGGGAGCGGGGCCGCCATCGTGCCGTATTCAACCTGAGGCAAGACCGAGGGGCAGTGTTGTCCGGAGCCGTTCAAGCGAGCAGGAAGGCGAAGTCGGAGCCTGTGCGCGATCTCGATTCCGCGCGCCGCGTCTTCCGCCTCGAGGCCGAGGGCATCCAGGCGCTCATGCGCGCGCTCGACGGCCCGCTCGGAGAGGCGCTCATCCGCGCCGTCGACCTCATCCGCGCCGCCACCGGCCGCGTCATCGTCACCGGCATGGGCAAGAGCGGCCACGTCGCCCGCAAGCTCGCGGCCACGCTGGCCTCGGTCGGCACGCCCGCCCAGTTCGTCCACCCGGCCGAGGCCAGCCACGGCGATCTCGGCATGATCGCCAAGAACGACGCCGTGCTGGCGCTCTCGAATTCGGGCGAAACCGCCGAGCTCGGCGATCTCGTCGCCTACTGCAAGCGCTTCTCGATCCCGCTCATCGCCTTCACCGGCCGCGCCGGCAGCGCGCTCGCCGACGCCGCGGACGTGACGCTGCTGATGCCGCCGGCCGCCGAGGCCTGCCCGCTCGGCTTGGCGCCCACCACCTCGACCACGATGATGCTGGCGCTCGGCGACGCGATCGCGGTGGCGCTGCTCGAGCGCAACGGCTTCACCGCCGAGCATTTCCAGGTGCTGCATCCGGGCGGCAAGCTCGGGCGGCGCCTGCTGCGCGTGTCCGACCTCATGGACACCGGCGACGACATCCCGCTCGCTTCACCCGGCACAATCATGTCCGAGGTGATCCTGATCATAACCGCGAAACGCCACGGCTGCTGCGGCATCGCCGACGCCGACGGGCGCCTCGTCGGAATCATCACCGACGGCGACCTGCGCCGGCACATGGACGGCCACTTGCTCGCGCGCAAGGCGGCCGAGGTGATGACGAACAATCCGCAAACCATCCGCCCCGAGGCCTTCGCCGCCGAGGCGCTCGGCCTCATGAACGCGAAGAAGATCACGACGCTGTTCGCCGTACGCGATGGGCGGCCGGTCGGCTTCCTCCACATGCACGCCCTGTTGCGCGCCGGAGTGGCTTGAGACCATGGCGCCCGATTCCCGCGTGGATCCGTCGTTCGCCCCCGCGCCGATGCCGACCGCAGTGCCGCCGGCTCTGCGCCTGCCGCGCCGCTCGCGCTTCGACCGCTACAGCCGCCTGCTCGGCATGGCCAAAATCGTGCTGCCCGGCGCCGGGCTCGCGATCCTCGCGGTGGCGCTGCTCTGGCAGGACATCATACCCGAGGCGATCACGCGCCGCGTTGGGCCGGCGATCGGCCTCGAAGCGCTCAGGCGCCACGAAATGAGCTCGCCGAAATTCGTCGGCATGGACGACAAGAACCGGCCATACCAGATCGAGGCGAAGTCGGCGCGGCTGGCCCACGCCAAATCCGACACCGTCATCCTCGAGCAGCCCAAGGCCAGCGTCACGCTCGAGAGCGGCAATTGGGTCGCCGTCACGTCGCGCGACGGCGAGTTCAATCAGAAGACCCGCATTATATCGCTCGTCGGCGACGTCTACGTCTTCCACGACGCCAACTATACGTTCCGGACCGAGAGGGCCACGGTCGATACCGAGAAGAAGATCGCCTGGGGCGACCGTCCGGTGGTGGCCACCGGGCCCAAGGGCACGATCGAGTCGAAGGGCTTCCGCATCGTGGACAAGGGCGCCACGATCATCTTCACCGGCAAGACCCGCGTGGTGCTGCACCTCGACGACCAGGACATGAAGGACATCACCGGCGAGGGCAAGGGCGCCAAGACCGAGAAAGCGCCGGCGCCGCCGGCGCCGCCGACCAAGGAGTAGCGCCCATGATTCGCCGGACGCTCGCCATCCCGGCGGTGGCATTGGCGGGATGGCTGCTGGCCGAAGGCGCCGCGGCGCCCCCCGCCGCAGCACAGGGTCTGCCGATCCCGGGCTTCGGCACCACCGGCACGGCGCTGCCCGTGGCGATCGAGGCCGACCAGGGCGTCGAGTGGCGGCAGAACGAGCAGGTCTACATCGCGCGCGGCAACGCCACCGCCAAGCGCGGCGACACCAGCATCCGCGCCGACGCGCTCTTCGCCCACTACCGCCGCACGCAGGACAACCGCCAGGAAATCTACAAGATCGTCGCCGAGGGCGGCGTCAAGATCACGACGCCCAAGGAGACGATCACCTCCGAGACGGCCGAGTACATGGTCGAAACCGGCGTGTTCACGCTCAAAGGCAAGCCGGTCAAGATCGACAACGGCAAGAGCACGCTCACCGCGGCGCTCGTCGTCTACAACAGCAAGGCGAGGATGGCGAACGTCACCGGCGGCGCCCAGGTGACCGAGGACAAGAAGCGCGTGCGCGCCGACCGCTTCGTCGCGTTCTTCAAGGAAGAAGGCGGCAAGCAGAGCCTGAAGCGCGTCGAGGCCTTCGGCAACGTCGTCATCACCACGCCGAGCGAAATCGCGCGCGGCAACCGCGGCGATTACGACGCCGACACGCAGGTCGCGACGCTCACCGGCAACGTGCGGCTCACGCGCGGCGACAATCAGCTGAACGGCGACCGCGCCGAAGTGAACATGAAGACCGGCATCAGCAAGCTGCTGGCCGGCGAGGGGCGCCCCGTGGCCGGTCAGACCAATCCCGCCCAGGGCCAGCGCGTGCGCGTGCTCATCATGCCGGGCCAGGCCGATAGCGGCAAAGGGCCGCTGGACATCCCCACGCCTGGTGCCGAGAATAAAGGGATGGGTCGGACGGGGCCTAAGCGATAAGCATCCGCCGCCCGCTTTGCGCCCCGCGGGGTGCGGGGAGACCGTATCGGTCATGAACACGCGGGCAACCGCACAAGCCCGAGCCGAGATTGGAACGCCGCCCGAGAGCGGCGGGCTGCCGCGCCTCGTCGCCGACAACAGGGGGCTCGTCGCCCACAATCTTGGCAAGAGTTTCAAGAAGCGCCCCGTCGTGCGCGGCGTCAACGTGGAGCTGCAGCGCGGCGAGGTCGTGGGCCTCTTGGGCCCCAACGGCGCCGGCAAGACGACGTGCTTCTACATGATGACCGGCCTCATCAAGGCCGACTACGGCAACATCGCGCTCGACGGCTCCGACATCACCGATCTCCCCATGTACCGGCGCGCGCGCCTCGGCATCGGCTACCTGCCGCAGGAGCCTTCGATCTTCCGCGGCCTGAACGTCGAGAACAACATCCGCGCGGTGCTCGAAGTGGTGGAGGCCGACCGCGAGCAGCGCGAGACCATGCTCGACGATCTGCTCGCCGAATTTTCGATCACGCATTTGCGCAACACGCCGGCCGTGGCCCTTTCGGGCGGCGAGCGCCGGCGCGTCGAGATCGCGCGCGCGCTCGCCTCGCAGCCGCATTTCATATTGCTCGACGAGCCGCTCGCCGGCATCGATCCCATCGCCGTCGGCGACATCCGCGATCTCGTGCTGCACTTGAAGGACCGCGGCATCGGCGTACTCATCACCGACCACAACGTGCGCGAAACGCTCGACGTCGTCGACCGGGCCTACATCATCCACGAGGGCCGCGTGCTGATGGAAGGGACCCCGGCGCAGATCGTGGCGCACGAAGACGTGCGCCGGGTCTACCTCGGCGACACTTTCAGCCTCTGAGGGCGATGGCGATGCGCCCGCTCGGTCCCTACGCGCGCGGGCCGGCACTGCGGCAGGTTCAGCGTCAGACGCAGACCCTGGCGATGACGCCGCAGCTACGCCAGGCGATCCAGATGCTGCAGCTTTCCAATCTCGAGCTCAACACCTGGCTCGAAGACGCGCTCGAAACCAACCCGCTGCTGGCGCGCGATGACGGCGTCGCCGAAAACGGCGTCCCCGAAAACGGCGTCCCCGAGCGCGAGGAAAAGCCGCGCGCCGAGGCCGCCGATCCGGCGCCGCTCGATTTCGGCGCCGAGCCGGGCCTGGAGGCGCCCGAGGGCTTCGGCGAAACCGCCGCCGCCAATCTCTGGGACGGCGAGGGCGAGGGTGCCCAGAGCTTCGCGCCGAGCTGGAGCGGCCGCGGCGGCGGCGAAGGCGGCGAGGATCTTCCCGATTATCCGCAGACGCTCGCCGACAAGCCGCCGCTGCGCGAGCATCTCTTCCAGCAGATCCGGATTGCGCTGGCCGAGCCGGCCGAGCGCCTGATCGCCGCCCAGCTCGTCGATCAGCTCGACGAGGCCGGCTATCTCTCGGGCGATCTCGACGCGCTTGCCGCCACGCTCGGCATCGCGAAGAAAGACCTCGACGCCGTCGTCGAAAAGCTCTTGGGGCTCGAGCCGGTCGGCGTTTTCGCCCGCTCGCTCGCCGAGTGCCTCGCGGTGCAGCTCCGCGACCGCAACCGGCTCGATCCGGCGATGAAGGCCCTGCTCGCCAATCTCGAATTGCTCGCCAGGGGCGACAAGGCGCGGCTGATGCGCCTCTGCGGCGTCGACGCCGGCGACCTCGACGACATGATCGCCGAAATCCGCACGCTCGATCCGCGCCCGGCCGCCGGCTTCGACGCGCCGCCGGCGAGCCCGCTCATTCCCGACGTGCTGATGCGCGCGGCGCCGGGCGGCCAGGGCTGGATCGTCGAGCTCAATCCCGACACGCTGCCGCGCCTCATCGTCGACCGGCGCTACTACGACACGGTCGCAAAGAGCGGCGTGAACGGCAAGGCGCGCGACGCCAAGCGCTTCCTCGCGGCGCGCCTGCAGGAGGCCAACTGGCTCGTGCGCGCGCTCGATCAGCGCGCGCGCACGATCCTGCGCGTCGCCACCGCCATCGTGGAGCGCCAAAAGGGCTTCTTCGAACACGGCATCGCGCAGTTGAAGCCGCTGGTGCTGCGCGACATCGCCGAGGCGATCGAGGTGCACGAGAGCACCGTGAGCCGCGCCACCGCCAACAAATACATCGCGACTCCGCGCGGCACCTTCGAGCTCAAGTTCTTCTTCTCGACCGCGGTCGGCGCCGCGAACGGCGCGGCGCACTCGGCCGAATCGATCCGCTACCGCATCAAGTCGCTGATCGCCGGCGAGAACGACATCCTCTCCGACGACGCCATCGTCTCGGCGCTGCGCCGCGAGGGCTACGATCTCGCGCGCCGCACCGTCGCCAAATACCGCGACGCGATGCGCATCCCGTCCTCGGTCGAGCGCCGCCGCATGAAGGCGCTGGGCCAGCTCTGAGGAACGCTCCACCGTCGGCGCGCCCGCCGCCGGCGCGGGTTCCCGGGCGTCAACTTGCCGCAACTCCCTAGAAACATGGGCGTTTATTGACCATCGCGGCGCCTTGACTCCGGCTTTCGTCCCCCCATATGGTCCGCGCCCGTCTGAGCCGCCCGTCAGTGGTCTTGGGGCTCCCGTCGCGCCGAACGGCGACCTAGCGGAACGACATAGCGAATGCACATCACGGTAACCGGCCGGCACCTCGATGTCGGGGCCTCGCTGAGGCGTCGTGTCGAGGAAGGGCTCGCCGCCGCGGTCGCGAAGTACTTCGACCGCGCGATCGAGGCCCATGTCACGTTCGATAAGCGCGGGCAATTCTTCCTGGCCGACATCGCGGTCCATGCCGGGCGCGGCATCGTCGCCCATTCGGGCGGCGAGGCCGACGATCCCTACGTGGCATTCAGCGGCGCACTCGAGCATCTCGCCAAGCGCCTGCGCCGGCACAAGCGGCGCTTGCGCGATCACCATAATGCGGTTTCGCGCGCCGGCAAGTCGGAGGCGGCGTGGCAATACGTACTCGCGGGCCCGGGCGACGAGGGCGAGGAGAAGCCCGTTGGCACGCCGATGAACGGCGAGCCGCTCGTGGTGGCCGAGATGGAGGCCGAGATTCCGACCTTGAGCGTCGGCGAGGCGGTGATGCGTTTGGATCTCGGCAACGCGCCGGCGTTGATGTTTCGCAATGCCGGCAATGGCGGGCTCAACATGATTTACCGGCGCGCCGACGGAAATATCGGCTGGGTCGATCCCGGCGCACGCAAAGGACGTCAGGGCTGAGCGCGCCTCAGGGAGCCGCGCCGTCCACGGCAACACGGAGATACGTGAAGAGATGGAGATCGGCGATCTTCTCGGACCGGATTCGGTCCTGGCCAAGCTGCGCGTCAGCAGCAAGAAGCAGGCGCTGCAGGAGCTGGCCAAGCGCGCGGCCGCGCTCACCCACCTGCCGGAGCGGCAGATCTTCGACGTGATCCTGGAGCGCGAGCGGCTCGGCACCACGGGCGTCGGCGGCGGCATCGCGATTCCGCACGGCCGCTTGCCGAAGCTCGACCGCATCTACGGCATCTTCGCGCGGCTCGAGCAACCGATCGATTTCGAGTCGATCGACGAGCAGCCGGTCGATCTCATCTTCATGCTGCTGGCGCCCGAAGCCGCTGGCGCCGATCACCTGAAGGCGCTGGCGCGCGTCTCGCGCATGCTGCGCGACCGCGCCGTCACCGAGAAGCTGCGCGGCTCCGACAACGCCGAAGCGCTCTACGCGCTCCTGACCGACGGCAACGGCGCGAGCAAGGCGGCGTAAACGCCAGGCGCAACCCCTTTCGCGTCATCCTGACAGAGCGTGAGTTTTTTCGCCTTTCTCACGAGGTGTCGAAGAAGTGCGCATCGGTATCAGGCTGCGGCCGCTCTGAGGCGGAGCGCAGTGAGGATGTTGTGGGCGAGTGCTTGGAAGAGGAGAACGGTTCTCGCCTTGAATGCGCCTCTGACGTTGAAGCGCTGCAGTCCGCGGTTTCGGAAGTTGGCGTGGATCAGTTCGGCCTCGCCGCGTCGTCGCATCCAGCTGTCTGCGCCGGCGGCGGCGTCCTCGACCATACGCCGTCGCCACTGGGCGACGGCGGGCGGGTCACCGGGCCGAGGTGCGGCGGGGTCGCTCTTGGGATTGCGCCGCGGCTTGGGCGGGCAGAAGACGGTGATGCCTTTGGCCGCAAGGGCGGCAATATCGTCGAGCACGGCGAAGCCCCCGTCGGCGAGCCAACGCGCGGGGCAATGGCCGTAACGCCGCTCGATGTCCTCCGTCGCCGGCGCCATCAGCCCGCCGTCGCTGCCGGTGGTGTCGATGCCGACGCCGAGGATCATCGTGCTGTCGAGATCGCCGATGATCTGGCCGTTATAGGCTGGCCGGTATCCGCCGTCAGGCATGCGCATGACGCGCGCCTCGGCGTCGGTGGTCGAGGCGCGCGGCTCCTTCTTCTTGGGCACCGCCGCACCGGTCGCGGGCGTGCCGCCGTCGGCGGGTGGCCCACTCTTGCGCTCCGGCGCCTTGGCCGCCTGCTCGGCTTCGAGCGCTTGCACGACCCCGATCGCCGCGCTGACCCGCTCCGCCTGCTCGCGTGCCGCGCGGCGCTGCGCCGCCCGCATCCGCCGGTTCGAGGCGTCCGGGTCGGCGTCGATCTCGCGCTTGAGCGCGGCCACGCGCTCGCCGACCTCGGCCAACAGCTCTTTGAGCCGCGCCAGACGGCGGTAGCTCGACGCCCCCGCCGCCGCCCGGATGCGCACGCCGTCCTGGGTCAGCGAGGCCAGCGTGACCAGCTCCTCCGCCCACAGCGCCAGCACCCCTTGCGTCAGCAGTCGATCCGCCACCTCCGCCGCCTGCCAGCGGAAGTCCGACAGCAGGTGATAGTTCAGCGGCACCCCGCCGCGCAGCCAGCGGAACCCGTTGTGCTCCTCGCTCAAGCGCTCGAGCTGGCGCGCGCTGCCGACCCCCTCGACGCAAGCATAAAGCCACAGCGCCAGCACCACACGCGGGTCCGGCGGCGGACGCCCCGGCGTGTGTGCCCGTGCCCGAATGCGCGCATACAGCGCCGACAGGTCCGCCTTCTCCAGATACTGCCAGATCGCCCGCGCCGGGTGATCGGCCTCGATCAGCGCGTCGAACTCGAAGCGCTCATACACGATCGCATCGCGCTCAGCCTCGACATAGCGCGCCAACCCCGGATCGCGCACCGGCGCGTCCTGCCGCGCAAGCTCCCCGAACAGACCTTCCTCGTCATTCGACATCGAGACCTCCGTCTCGATCCACCGAATCAAATTCCCCTCGCCCGCGCAAACAAAAACTCACAAACTCTGAG
>DATBLL010000058.1:0-10192 GCA_036555425.1 Alphaproteobacteria bacterium
TCCATCGACACATCCAAACCGGCAAAGTACTTCACGGCTGTCCTCCACTGTTGCTTGGGGCCGCACCACGCGCACCCCGTTTGCACCTTCAGTCTGGAGGACAGCCACCGAACCGCAATCACCTCATCTCCGTGGTTCAAATCTTCCTTCTCCCCGCCTCCCTGTTGGTCTTCAAGCGCCGCGCAGCATGCGGCGGAGGACGTCGTTGCGCTTGATGAAGTGGTGGCGCAGTGCCGCGGCGACGTGGATGACGATCACCGCCAGCAGCGCGTAGGACAGCCATTTGTGCAGGTCCTCGGCGACGCTCGAAATCGCGCGCTCGGGTTCGGCGAAGAGGAAGGGGATGCGCACGCCCAGCACGTCGACCGGCGCGCGGCGCGGAAACGCGCTCCACAGCACCCAGCCGCTGACGAGCACGGCCACCATCAGCACGTAGAGGGCCGCGTGCCCGGCATGGGCGCTGAAACGCTCCCATGGCTTCGAGGCGGCGGGCTGCAGCGGCGTCGTGTCCATCGCGCGCCAGACGAAGCGCAGCGCCAGCAAGAGCACGAAATACATGCCCACAATGCTGTGCAGGTGATAGTGGCCGAGCCGCGCCGCGCGCTCGGGCATGTGCGTCATCCACCAGCCATGGGCGATGAGGAAAAGGATGAGCGCGGCCCCGATCCAGTGGAACGCGCGGGCCCCGGCGCCCCAAGCGGCCGGCGTGCTGCGGAAGGACATCTCGGTCTCCGACTCTGCGGTGATCCCCAGCCGATTACGCAAGGATGGCCGACATCCGTCGTCCCCGGTCAAGGTGCCGCAGGGCCGGCGGGGCTGGAATAGGGATGCGGAGAACCGCCCGACGACCGTTCACCGCGAAGACACGAAGGGCACGAAGGAGTGTCATCGCGCCGGCGGCGCGCTGATCCCCGTCTTCGTGCCCTTCGTGTCTTCGTGGTGATTCTTCGTCCTCCCCGTCTCCCAGTCTCCCTGTTAACTTCCGCGCCGGGAGCGAAGGGGGAGGGGGACATGGCGTATTGGCTGGTGAAGGACGAGCCCGAGAGCTGGTCCTATCAGAAGCACGCGGCGGAAGGTGTCGCGGCATGGGACGGCGTCCGCAACTACCAGGCGGCCAACAATCTCCGCGCCATGCGGAAAGGCGATCGCGCCTTCTTCTACCACTCGGTCACCGAGAAGCGCCTCGCGGGCATCCTCGAAGTCGTGCGCCCGGCCTATCCCGATCCCACCGACAAGGAAAGGAAATGGGTCGCGGTCGACTTCAAGGCGGTGATGCCGATCGACAAGTCCGTGACGCTCGAAGACATCAAGAATGAGCCGCGGCTCAAAGACCTGGCGCTCGTTCGCCACACGCGCCTCTCGGTCATGCCGGTCAAGCCCGAGGAGTGGAAGCTCCTCTGCAAGATGGCCGGCATCGCGGCGTAGCGAAGGCTCTCACGCGGCGGGAGGCGGCGCGATCTCGACGCCGTGGCCGGCGGCGATGGCGGCGAGGGCCGCGGGTGCCAGCGCACCGCGCCGACCCGCCGCTTCGAACTCGCGAAAGCAGCGCTCGAGCGCAGCGCCAGGCGTGCAAATGACCAGCGCCCGCGCCGGCGCCGGCCCGGCGTTGCGGAAGCTGTGAAACCGACCGCGCGGCAGGAATACGAATCCGCCGGCGCCGACACGATGCGCACCGGCATCGCCGTCGATTTCGATGTCGCCCTCGAGCACATACATGGCCTCGTCCTCGGCCGCGTGGCGGTGCGGCGGCACGCCGTACCCGGCCGGAATCGCCTGCTCGAAAATGCTGAAGCGGCCGCCGGTGCTCTCGTGGCTCGCCTTGTAGACGGCGGGCGCACCGAGCACATCGATGACGGTGCCGGCGCCGGCGGGAAGAACGATCGTATCGGCCGAGATCTGCATAGGCCTTCTCCGCATGATGGGTGGTGACCGATGGACGCGATGCATAAGCCCCGAACGCGCGCTTGATTAGCCAGAGCGGCGCGAACATACTGTTCGAAGAAATGGACAATATTGGCGATGCATTCGGTCAATGAGATGGTGGCCTTCGCGCGCGTCGTGGAAGCGCAGAGCTTCTCCGGCGCGGCGGAGCGGCTCGGCACGTCGAAATCCTCGGTCAGCGCCCAGGTCCGCCGGCTCGAGGCGCGGATGGGCGTGCGCCTGCTCCACCGCACCACGCGCCGTCTCTCGCTCACCGAGGCCGGCGCCGCCTGCTACCGCCACTGCGCGCGGCTGCTGGAAGAGGCCGAAGCCGCCGAGCAGGCTGCGGGTGCGTTCCACGCCGAGCCGCGTGGCACCTTGCGCATCTCGGCCCCCGACACCTTCGGCTGGATGCATGTGGCGCCGGCGCTCGGCGCCTTCGCCGCGCGCTATCCCGGCGTAACGATCGACCTTTCGCTGACCTCGAAACACGTCGATCTCATCGACGAGCGGCTCGATCTCGCGATCCGCATCGGCGCCTTGCCCGATTCGAGCCATGTAACGCGCCGGCTCGCGCTCTCGCGGCTCGTGATCTGCGCCACGCCCGAATACCTGGCGCGGCACGGCGAGCCCCGCGACCCCGGCGAGCTCGCCCAACACAACTGCCTGCGCTTCGCGCCCCTCGGCTGGGGTATGGAATGGCGCCTGCGCGGCGCGAACGGGCCGTTGCGCGTGCCCATCGGCGGCAGCTTCGTGACCAACAGCGGCGAGGTCCTGCGCGCGGCGGCGCTGGCCGGGCTCGGCCTCGGCGTGATGCCGAGCTGGATGATCGGCGACGCGCTCCGCGCCGGGGCGCTGGTGCCGACGCTCGAACGCTGGGCGCCGCCGCCCGCGCCCATCCAGGCGATCTATCCCGGCAACCGCCTCACCGCGTCCAAAGTGCGCGTCTTCGTGGACCACCTGGCCAAGCACTTCGGCCCCAAGCCCTATTGGGAGCGCGGCCTCAAGCTCGGATGAGGCGCCCGGCGGTGCACGCTATTCCGCGCACGTGATAAGCCTGGCGCCACGCGCTAGATTGGCGCCGGCCCGACCTTCACCCGCAGCCATTGTCCATGGATCATCAGTTCGACGACGCGGCGCTCGAGTATCACCGCCTGCCGCAGGCGGGGAAAATCTCGGTTACGCCGACCAAGCCGCTGACGACGCAGCGCGACCTGGCGCTGGCCTATTCGCCCGGCGTCGCCGCCGCCTGCCTCGCCATCGCCGCCGACCCCGGCCAGGCCTTCGACCTGACCGCGCGCGGCAATCTCGTCGCCGTCGTCAGCAACGGCACCGCCGTGCTGGGGCTCGGCAATATCGGCCCGCTCGCCAGCAAGCCGGTGATGGAAGGCAAGGCTTGCCTGTTCAAGAAGTTCGCCGGCATCGACGTGTTCGATCTCGAACTGGCGGAGCGCGATGCCGACAAGCTCGTCGACATCATCGCGGCGCTCGAGCCCACGTTCGGCGGCATCAACTTGGAAGACATCAAGGCGCCGGAATGCTTCGAGATCGAGAAGAAGCTCCGCGCGCGCATGAAGATCCCGGTGTTTCACGACGACCAGCACGGCACGGCGATCATCGTCGCGGCGGCGCTGCTGAATGGCCTGAAGGTCGTCGGCAAGGACTTGAAGGCGATCAAGCTCGTCACCTCGGGCGCGGGCGCCGCAGCACTCGCCTGTCTCGATCTCCTGGTGGCGCTCGGCCTGCCCATCGCCAACGTCATCGTCACCGACATCAAGGGCGTCGTCTACGTTGGGCGGAAAGAGGAGATGGACCCGATCAAGGCGCACTACGCCAAGGATACCAAGGCGCGCACGCTCGCCGAGGTGATTGCGGGCGCCGACGTGTTCCTCGGCCTCTCCGTCGGCGGCGTCCTGAAGCCCGCGATGGTCAAGGCGATGGCGAAGACGCCGCTCATCTTCGCGCTCGCCAATCCGGTGCCCGAGATCATGCCGGAGGAGGCGAAGGCGGCGCGGCCCGATGCGATTCTGGCGACCGGTCGCTCGGACTATCCGAACCAGGTCAACAACGTCCTCTGCTTCCCGTTCATCTTCCGCGGCGCGCTCGACGTGGGCGCCACGCAGGTGACCGAGGCGATGAAGGTTGCGGCGGTGCACGCGATCGCGAACCTCGCCCAGGCCGAGCAGTCCGACATTGTCGCCTCCGCCTATGGCGGCGACGAGAACATGCGCTTCGGGCCGGAATACCTGATCCCGCGGCCGTTCGATCCGCGCCTCATCACCGAGATCGCGCCTGCGGTCGCTAAGGCGGCGATGGAGAGCGGCGTCGCCGCGCGCCCGATCGCCGATCTCGACGCCTATCGCGCGCGCCTGCAGCAGTTCGTCTACCACTCCGGCATCGTCATGAAGCCGGTCTTCGCCGCAGCCAAGAAGGCGCCAAGGCGCATCATCTACGCCGAGGGCGAGGAAGAGCGCGTGCTGCGCGCGGTGCAGATCGTCAAGGACGAGGGCCTCGCGCACCCGATCCTGGTCGGCCGGCCCGACGTCGTCCGGAGCCGCATCGAGCGCCTGGGCCTGCGCATCCAGCCGGGGGTCGATTTCGAGCTGATCGATCCCAACAACGATCCGCGCTACCGCGAAGTGTGGAGCGAGTATCACCGGATCATGGAGCGGAAGGGCGTGCGCCGCGACGACGCCAAGGCCGCGATCCTGAGGAGCTCGACGCTCATCGCCTGCATGATCCTCCGCCGCGGCGAAGCCGACGGCATGCTCTGCGGCACCGTCGGCCGCTACCAAGCGCACCTCGTGCACCTCGAGAACGTGATCGGGCGCCGGCGCGGCGTCGCCGGTTTCGCGGCGATGAACCTGCTGCTGCTGCCCAAGCGCACCGTGTTCATCTGCGACACCTACGTGAATCCGGACCCGACGCCGGAGCAGATCGCCGAGATGGCGATCCTGGCGGCCGAGGAGGTGCGCCGGTTCGGCTTCGCGCCGCGCGTGGCGCTGCTGTCGCATTCCAATTTCGGCTCGGCCGACAGCCCCTCGGCGCGCAAGATGCGCCAGGCGCTGGCGCGGGTGGAGGCGCGGGCGGCCGAGCTCGATTTCCCGCTCGAGGTGGAGGGCGAGATGCACGGCGACGCCGCGCTCTCGTTCGAGATGCTGCGCCAGGTCATGCCGCATGCGCGGCTCACCGGCGAGGCCAATCTCCTCATCATGCCGAACCTCGACGCGGCCAACATCGCGTTCAATCTGCTCAAGGTGACGACCGGGCAGGGCATCACCGTCGGCCCCATCCTCTTGGGCGCCGCCAAGCCCGCGCACATCCTCACGCCCACCTCGACCGTGCGCCGCATCGTCAACATGACCGCGCTCGCCGTCGTCGACGCCGGGGCCGGCCGATGAGCATGCGATGAGCAGTGGTCAGACCCCTTCAACCAGAAACGGGGTCAGACCCTCTTTGCGCAAAAAGGGGTCTGACCCCTTTTGCATGCCGTGAGCAGCACGCTGCCCTGGCGGATTTGTGCGCTCGCCGAGCTTGCGGCGACGGGCGCGCGGGAATTCGAGTTCGGCAATCCGCGCCAGTTCTGGGGCTTCGTGATCCGTTGGGGCGACGACGTGCGCGGCTACGTCAACGCCTGCCCGCATGTGGGCCTGCCGCTCAACCTTTCGGGCGATCGTTTCTTCGATGCCGCGGGCGAGCTCCTGCTCTGTCAGATGCACGGCGCGCTGTTCCGGCCCGAAGACGGCGTCTGCGTCTCGGGCCCTTGCGCGGGCGAATCGCTGAAGGCGCTGAAGCTTGAGCTGCGCGACGGCGCGGTGTGGCTATGCGGCTGAAATGGGCGATCGCGTTGCTCACGCTGCCGGCGCTTGCCGCCGCGGGGCCGGCCGCCGCGATGTGGGACGGCATCCGCTGGAACATGAGCGAACGCGAGGTGCTGGCCGCGGGCCGGGGCCAGCTCGCGCATGCCGACGGCTGGGCGGGCCGCCGCGTGAAGCCGACGCGCCGCCCGGCGCTGACCTTGAAGGACCGCGTCGCCGGCGAGCGCGTGATCGGCGGCGTCCGTGTCCAGACGACCTTCTGGTTCAACCCCGACGGCCGGCTCTGGTCGGTGACCGAGGAGCCGCTCGAGGCCGACGGGCCGGCGGCGGAAACCTGCGCGCGGCTCGACGCGGCGCTCGCCGAGCGCTACGGCGAGCGCGACCTCGTCACCGACAAGGGCGAGCTGCGCCACGTCATCTGGCGCGACGAGACGAAGAAGACGCGCATCCATTTCCGCGAAGGCGAGGGCGGCGATTGCGCGATCGAATACCGCGAGCTGCGCGGCCCGCTCGACCGCTAGGCGAGCGGCGCGTGGCGGCGGAGGCGGCGGTCGAGCTTCAGCAGCAGCCAGCCCGCCAGCGCCGAGGCCGCGAACAGCAGCAGCGTCAGCGCCAGGATCGTCGCGGCGTCGTTCTGCTCGATGCTGCGGATCAGCATGAAGCCGAGGCCGCGGTCGGAGGCGAACAGTTCGCCGATCAGCGTGCCGAGCAGGCTCAGCGAGAAGCCGATGCGGAAGCCGGTGAAGATCTCGGGCAGCGCCGCGGGCAGAAGGATCATGCGGATGCTCTCGGCCGGCGACAGGCGCAGCGCGCGCCCGGCCTTGAGATACACCGGCTTCACGTTCTTCACTCCGCTCATCGTGAAGATGACCATCGGGAAGATGCCGTGCAGCGCGCCGAACGCCACCTTGGCCGAGAGCGTCAGGCCGAAGACGAGCAGGATGATCGGATAGAGCGTGATCTTCGGAATCGAATAGACCGCGCCGACGATGGGCTCGAACACCTCGCCGGCGAGGCGGAAATAGCCGAGCACGAGGCCGAGCAGCAGTCCGCCCGCGAGCGCCACCGCCAGCGCATAGACGAAGGCGATGCCGGTCGCGCCGGCATGGTCCCAGAAGGATGCGCTCGCCAGCAGCGCGCCGGTGCGCGCCAAGGTCTCGAGCGGCGACGCCAGCCCCTCGGCCCCCACCAGCTCATGCGCGCCCTGCCACAGCGCCGCGAAGGCCGCGTAAAACAGGCTCAGATCGAAATAGCGACGCGCCGGCGCGGCGACAGTGGTCTCGCCGCTCATCGCTGCCAGCGGCGGTGCACGCGCCGCTCCCAGCCATGGACGAGGAAATAGACCAGCACCGTCGCCGTCAGCACGAACAGCAGCAGCGCGTACATGCCCTGGTTGTCGAGATTGTCGTAGGCGAACTTGATGCGCCGCCCGAGCCCCGCCACCGAGAGGATGAACTCGCCCGCGATTACGCCGATGACCGAGTAGGTGACCGCGAGCTTGATGCCGGTGAAGAGCGAGGGTGCCGCGGCCGGGATCTTGATGCGCCAGATCGTGGCCCAGGGCGAAAGCCTCAGCACGCGCCCCGCCTTCACCATCACGCGCGGAATGCGGTCGAGGCCGCCGATCGTGTTCAAGATCATGGCCACCACGCCGAACATCGCGCCGATGGCGACCAGCGGCCAGCGCGTCAGCCCGAACAGCACGATCAGCAGCGGATAGAAGACGAAGGTCGGCACCGAATAGTAGGAGGCGAGCATCGGATCGACGAGCGTGCGCAGGCGCGGCAGCGCGTGGATGAGAAGGCCCAGCGCCGCTCCCAGCACGATCGAGATCGCGACCGCGGCGCCGATATTGGCGAAGGTGAACGCGATGTCGGCGGTGTAGCGTCCGGCCGCGAGCCCGGCCCCGAGATGGACCGCCATCTCCGAGGGCGGGATCATGGTCAGGCGCGGAATGCGCCCCGTGCGGCAGAGAATTTCGAGCGCCGCGGCGGCGGCGAGCAGAAACGCGATGCGCAGCCAGAAGACGAGATGGCGCCGCGTCAGCATCGGGCGAAGACCGCGCGCTCAAGCGACACGACCGTTCCAAGAATGCCTTCCCCCGCTTGCGGGGGAAGGTTGGATGGGGGTGCGGCCGCAGAACAATATCCGATCATTTCCCAGAAGGATGGCGCGGCGTGCGCTATCGGCCCAAGCGCGTCGCTGTCCTCGCCCCCATCCCGGCCTTCCCCCGCCATTGCGGGGGAAGGAGACGCTGGCGTGTCACGACTTTTTCCCGCTGGTATTGGACCCGCCCCTGCGGAATGTTCGCGAATGCCGCTCTGCCCAATTCGAATTCGTCGCAGCAATTTCGATTCCGCAGACTGGAGATGACCCGCCGACCTATTCCTTCTCCTTCATCATCGCCTGGAAGCGGTCGTCGAGCAGCTTCTTGAGGTCGAAGCCCTTCTCGAGCTCGCCCACCAGCTCCATGCCCTCGAGCATCGTCGCGAAGCCCTTCATGTTGAAGGCGCCGCGCTTCCAGTGCTTCATCTCGTAGAATTTCGGCAGGATCGCCTTGGCGTCGGCCTCGGAAAGGTTCCAGTGCTTGGCGTAGATCTTCGCCGTCTCCTCGCGGTTGGCGTAGATGAAATCGACCGCCTTCACCCGCGCGCGCACGATCTTGCGCACCTTGTCCTCGTTGGCGGCGAGGTATTTGGCCGTGGTCACGAACATCGCCCAGGAGAGGTCCGGCAGCTCCTTGGCGGCGTGGAACACGATCTGGTAGTCGCCGCCGCGCCGGGTCAGCACCGGATCGACCAGGGTCGCCGCATCCACCGCGCCGTTGTTGAGCGCCGTCACCGCGGCGCCGATGCCGCCGGCGGCGATGGTCTCGGTCTGGCCGAGCAGGCCGTGCCGCTTCAGCACGGTCTTGATGATCATCTCGGTGACCGAGCGCGGGCTGGTGAACGCCGCCTTCTTGCCCTTCAAGTCGGCGATGGTCTTGACCGGGCTGCCCTTCTTCGACACCCAGACAAGCTCGCCGATCGTGTTGGCATCATCGGAAATGATGCGCACGTCGATGCCCTGCTTGAACGCGGCGATCGCCGCAGTCAGCGCCATCTCGGCCACCGGCAGGTCGCTCGCCAGCATGTTGCGCACCGAGGTGCCGCCGCCATGGCTCTGGATGATGCCGTCGATATCGAGCCCCTCTTCCTTGAAGAAGCCCTTCTCGAGCGCCACGGCGTAGGGCAGCGTCGGGATGAGGATGCCGTATTGGCTGACGGTGATGCGCTCGGCGCGCGCGCCGGGGGCGGCGGCGATCGCGGCCGCGACAGCGGCGGCCCACAGCATTGCGGCGCGAAACATTGGATCCTCCCTGGATGCCGTTTTCTTGGGGCAGCGCGGCCATGCCGCGCGCGCGAGGCTCGAAACCTTGACATGGGCGAAGAGCGATTTCAAACTTTTCGAACGATCTATAGAATCACATACGATGCCGGCAACGCGCGGGCCGTCGGGCCCGCCGAGCGAGGTGCGCCATGAAGATCGTCGATGTCGCGAAGATTCCGGTGACCGAGCGCAAGAACCGCCACCGCCAGGGCCGCTTCATCGAGCGGCGCCTGCTCGAGGGCGAGGAAGGCGCGATCGACAATTTCCAGTTCACGCTGGTCAACACCGGCGGCGATTTCTTCTCGCCGCGCCACCGGCACAATTTCGATCAGTTCCGCTTCCAGATCGAAGGCGACGGCGGCTTCGACCGCGATGGCACGATGACGCCCGGCACGGTCGGCTACTTCCCCGAAGGCACGCGCTACGGGCCGCAGAGCAACAAGAGCGATCTCACCACGCTCGTGCTGCAATTCGCCGGCGCCAGCGGCAACGGCTACATGTCGGAGGCGCAGATTTCCGAAGCCTCGCGCCAGCTCGGCCAGTCCGGCGAGTTCAAGGGCGGCGTCTACTATCCCGCGCCCGGCACCGGCCGTAAGCAGCAGGACGGCTACGAGGCGTGCTGGGAGCACATCAACAAGCGCAAGCTCGCCTATCCGCCCGAGCGCTTCCACCATCCGGTGTTCATGAACTCGGCCGCCTTCGCCTGGACGCCGGTCGAGGGGCAGACCGGCGCGGCCGAGAAGGTGCTCGGCACCTTCGACGAATACGGCACCGGCATCCGCTTCGTGAAGCTCGCCGCCGGAGCCGCCTACAAGGCGAAGGGCCGCAGGCTCTACTACGCGCTCGCGGGCACCGGCGCGGCGAGCGCCAAGCCCACGAGCGGCTCGTGGAAGAAGGGCGACGTGGTCGCGACCGGCATCGACGAGGCGCACGAGATCCGCGCCACGGAGCCCGCCGAATTCTACGTGATCCTGATGCCGCAATTCAAAGCCGCGGCGCTGGCCAAGGCGGCCTAGCCCTACGAAAGCGCGGCCCCGGCGCGAGATCGTGCCGGCCCGAAGGTCCGGTGCGCCCGCCGCGGGCGC
>DATBLL010000060.1:0-5949 GCA_036555425.1 Alphaproteobacteria bacterium
GCTGCGGCCGAGACGGCGGCGTGCTGTGCCGCCCAGGCTCTGCGCCAGCTCAGCCAGATGCACGTCATCGGCCGAAGGCGCCCGCTCCGTGAGCGCGGATTGCAGCAGGCTCTGGAACAGCAGCTTGCGCATGGTTTCCTCAGAGGTCGTGGCCCGAGTAGGAGCAGTTGAACGATTTGTTGCAGAGCGGGAAGTCGGCGACGATGTTGCCCTCGATCGCGGCCTCGAGCAGCGGCCATTGGAACCACGATGCGTCGCGCAGATGGCCGCGTTCGATGCGCCCTTGCGCATCGACGCGCAGCCAGATCAGCACATCGCCGCGGAACGCCTCGGCGAGGCCGATGCCCTCGGCGACGACGCCGGACGGCGCCGGCGCACGCAGTAATTCGCCGCCGGGCATGCCGGCGAGGATCTGCTCGATCATCGAGACGCTCTGCTTGATCTCGTCGATGCGGATCCAGATGCGCGCGTTCACGTCGCCCTCGTGGCGTACCGGCACTTCGAAGCGGAGCCGGTCGTAGGGTGCGTAGGCGAGATCGCGGCGCGTGTCGAAACTGCGCCCGCTGGCGCGGCCGACATGGCCGCCCGGCGCCCAGATCTTCGCCAGCTCCGGCTTCACGATGCCCGTCGTCACGGTGCGGTCTTGCAGCGAGGCCGTATCGTCGTAGAGCGCGATAAGCCTGGGCAGCCGACGCCGGATTTCGTCGAGCACCGCCTCGATCGCTTCGCGCCCGCCCGCGGCCATATCGGCGGCGACGCCGCCGGGGACAACGCGGTCGCGCATCAAGCGGTGCCCGAACGCGGCATTGGCGGCACGCAGCACGCGCTCGCGCAGGATGCCGCATTGCGCATGCATGACGGCGAAGGCGGCGTCGTTGCAGATGGCGCCGAAATCGCCGAAGTGATTCGCGATACGCTCCAATTCCGCCATGAGCACGCGCAGCCACAGCGCGCGCGGGGGGGCTTCGAGGCGGAGCGCGGCCTCGGCGGCGCGCGCGAACGCAATGCCGTAGGCGACGACGCTGTCGCCCGACGTGCGCTGCGCCAGCTGATTGCCGCGCTCGAGCGTGGCGCCCGCCATCAGCGACTCGATGCCCTTGTGCACGTAGCCGAGCCGCTGCTCGAGGCGCGCCACCGCCTCGCCATTGGCGGTGAAGCGGAAATGGCCGGGCTCGATAATGCCGGCATGGACGGGACCGACCGGAATCTGGTGCAACCCGTGACCCTCGACCGCGAGGAAGCGATAGTCGGTCCCCGGCCGCTTGGCCACGGGGGCGCGCTCGGCCAGCGGATGCGCGACACCCCATTGCCCGTGATCGAGCCACGGCCGCGTATCGGGCGCGCCGTCGGCGACGAGGCCGAAGAAGTCGGCGATCGTGCGCTCGAGCCTTATCGCCGGCGGATGCAGGCGCCCGACCGAGGGGAAGCGCCCGTCGGGGCAAGCGAGGCTCAGCACCGCGCCCTGCCACGTGCCCTCGTCGAGCAACGCCATGTGCACCGTCTTGGGCTCGCCCCAGAGACCGAGCATAGTCAGGTGGCCATCGTGCAATTGCTGCGCCGCTTCCGACCAGATCCCCGCCGAGACGATCGCGCGCGGCCACGGACGATGCGCGGCGACCACTTCGCCCTTTGCCATCATGTCGTTGAGCGCGCGGACCGCCATCGACTTACCCCAAGAGCTTCGCCACGTTCTCGAACCAGGTGACGAGCGGCGCCGGCAGGTAGAGGCCGGCCGTCAGCACCAGTGCGAGATGCGCGAACATCGGCACATAGGAGGCCTTCGCCGGCGCTGTGCTGCCCACCGGCTCGCCGAACGCGACGCCGTTCAAGCGCAGGAACAGCGCCGCGAAGGCGATGAGGATCCCGATCACGAGGATGATCGCGAGCAGCGGATCGCGGGCGAAGGTCGAGCTCACGACGATGAACTCGCTCATGAAGATGCCGAGCGGCGGCAGCCCCGCGATCGCGATCACGCCGAGCACGAGGCCCCAGCCGAGCAGCGGATGCGTCACCGTCAAGCCGCGGATTTCGGCGATGCGCTGCGTGCCCTTCACCTGCGCCACATGGCCCACGGCGAAAAAGATCGCCGATTTGGTCAGGCTGTGCATCGTCATGTGCAGCAAGCCGGCGAAGTTCGCGAGCGCGCCGCCCATGCCGAACGCGAAGGTGATGATGCCCATGTGCTCGATCGACGAGTACGCGAACATGCGCTTGATGTCGCGCCGCTTGTAGAGCATGAAGGCGGCGAAGATCAGCGACACCAGGCCCATCGTCACCATCATCGGCCCCGGCGCCAGCACGCCGGCATTGGTCGCCATCAGCATCTTGTAGCGCAGCACCGCGTGCAGCGCGACGTTGAGCAGCAGGCCCGAGAGCACCGCCGAGATCGGCGTCGGGCCCTCGGCATGCGCATCGGGCAGCCAGGCGTGCAGCGGCGCGAGGCCGACTTTCGTGCCGTAGCCGAGCAGCAGGAACACGAAGGCGAGGTTGAGCAGCGCCGGATCGAAACGCGCCCCGTACATGACGAGGTTCGTCCACGCCATCGCGTCGAGCCCCGGCCCCACGACCGGCTGGGCCGCCACGTAGACGATGATCGTGCCGAACAGCGCCAGCGCGATGCCGACCGAGCCGAGGATGAAGTATTTCCACGCCGCTTCCAGCGCCTCGTGCGTGCGGTAGATGCCGACCATCATCACGGTCGTCAGCGTCGCCAGCTCGATCGCGACCCACATGAGCCCGACATTGTTGGCGAGCAGCGCCAAGTTCATGCCGAACATCAGCACCTGATACATGGCGTGATAGAAGCGGAGATACGGCGGGGTGAGCCGTCCGGTTTCGAGCTCGTGGCCGATGTAGCTGGCGCTGAAGACGCTGGTGGTGAAGCCGACGAACGCGTTGAGCAGCACGAAGATGACGTTCAAATCGTCGACGAGCAGGAACTGGCCCGGCGCCGGACGCGCGAACAGCAGCGCGGTCGCGGAGAGCAGGGTCAGGAATGTGGCACCCACGTTGATTCGCGCCGTGACACGGTAGCCCGGAAGCAACGCGAGCAGCGCCGCCGCCGCCGCCGGAATCGCGAGCACCAGCGCCGCCGCGTGCGCGACGATCCAGCTCATGGCTGCTCGCCCCGCGCGCCGTGGAGCGCGCTCACGTCGACCGTATCGAAGCGCTCGCGGATGCGGAACAAGAAGACGCCGATCACGATGAACGCGATGAGGATCGAGAAGGCCACGCTGATCTCGACCACGAGCGGCATGCCCTTGGCGCCGGTGGCGGCGAGGATGAGGCCGTTCTCGATCGACATGAAGCCGATCACCTGGCTCACCGCGTTGCGCCGCGTGATCATCATCAGGAGGCCGAGCAGCACGACCGAGAGCGCGAAGGCCAGATCCTCGCGCGCGAAGGGATCGGCCGCGGTCGTCAGCGGCAGGATCACCACCAGCGCGAGGCCGATGAGGCCCATGCCGGCGAGCATGGTGAGGCCGACGCCGACGACGGTCTCGAGCTCGCGGTGGATGCCGAGCCTCACCACGATGCGATAGAGCGCCAGCGGGATGATGATGCCCTTGAAGGCGAGCGCGATGACGGCGGTGATGTAGAGCTCGGGCTTGGCCTGGATGAAGGCTTGCCACGCCACGGCGAGCGACAGCACGACCGCGTGCCCGGCGAAGAAGCGCAGCAGCGAGAACATGCGATCTTGATAGAGGAGCAGCAGGCTCACCAACACGAGCCCGCCGGAGAAGAGATGCGCGATGTCGAATTCGAGCTTGCCCATCAGAGGCTCTTGGTGACGAAGACGAGGAGCGTGCCGAGCAAGCCCAGCATCAGGGCCGCGCCGAGGAACTCGGCGTAGCGGAAGACCCGCATTTTCGCGATCGCCATCTCGAACAGCGCCAACAGGAAGCCGCCCGCGAACAGCTTCGCGAGATAGAAACCGAAGCCGATCGCGTAGGCGCCGAGCCCCGCCCCCGCCGGCGCCAGGCCCCAGGGCAGGAAAATGCAGGCGATGAGCGAAACGTAGAGGACGAGCTTAAGCGAGGCCGCGAGCTCGATCATCGCGAGGTGGCGGCCGGAATATTCGAGCACCATGGCCTCGTGCACCATGGTGAGCTCGAGATGCGTCGCCGGATTGTCGATCGGGATGCGCCCGTTCTCGGCGATGGCGACCATCAACAGCGCCACCAGCGCCAGCGCGAGCGAGACGCGCAGGCCGACTTCTTGGCTCATCGTATAGGCGGCGACAAAGGAGAGCTGGGTCGAGCCAGCAATGAGCGCGATGGTGAAGACGAACATGAGCATCGCCGGCTCGGCGAGCGAGGCGATCATCATCTCGCGGCTCGAGCCGATGCCGCCGAAGCTGGTGCCGACGTCGAGGCCCGCAAGCGCCAGGAAGAAGCGCGCGCTCCCGAGCAGGGCCACGATCGCGATGAGATCGGCGCTCCAGCTGAACATGAGCCCGGCGGCGAACGTCGGCACCAACGCCGCCGCCACCCAGATGCCGGCAAAGATCAAATACGGCGCCACGCGGAACAGCCACGACGCGCTCTCGGCGACAACGGCCTCCTTGCGGATGAGGCGCAGCAGCTCGCGATAGGGCTGCAAGACAGGCGGCCCCGCCTTGCCGATGGCGCGCGCCTTCAGCGTGCGCACGAAGCCGGTGAGCAGCGGCGCAATCGCCAGCACCACCAGCATCTGGATGCCCTGGATCAGGAGCTCCCCGATCAGCGCCATATCGCCAGCACCGTCAGCAGGATGATGAGCGAGAAGAAGACCAGCGTGAGATAGCGCCGGATGGTCAGGAACTGCAGGCCGTTGGAGCGCCGCGCCACGTAGTCGACGGCGGCGGCGACGGGTTCGTAGAGCCGCTCCCAGATGAGATCGCGGACGCGCGCGTGGAAGCGCGCGGGCCGCATGTCGCCCGGCGGCGGCATCTCGACGCTCTCGCGCGCAGCGAAGACGTGCGTGCCGAAGACGCGGCGGATCGGCTGCGCGAAGCTGCCCGCGGTGTATTGCGTCGCCGGCTGCGGATCCGGGAAGCCGCAATCCCAGGCCGGCGCGCGGCGCAAGCGGCGCGAGGCGAAGCGGTGAATGAGGTAGGCGGCGAGGAAGCCCGAGAGCGCCGAGAAGAGGAAGACCAGGAGGCCGTTGTAGGAGCTGCGGCTCTCGGCGATGGGCGCGATCGACCACCAGGGAATGTCGGTCTGCACCGGCATGCGCGCGCCGGCGAGCGCACTGACCGCTGGCGCCAGCGCGTCGATCACGAGGCCGGGCAATATGCCGAACAGCGCGCAGAGCGCCGTGAACGCTATCATCGCGCCGAGCGACCAGCGATCGACTTCCTTGGCGTTCGCGGCGGCCGGGCTGCGCGGCCGGCCGAGGAACGTGATCCCGAACGCCTTGACGAAGCACGTCGCCGCCAGCGCCGCCGACAGCGCCAGCATCGCGCCCACGGCGGGCACCAGGAACTTCAGCACCCATTGCGGCAGCTGCGGGCTCACCAGGATCGCCTGGAAGGTCAGCCATTCGGAGACGAAGCCGTTCAGCGGCGGCAGCGCCGAGATGGCGGCGCAGCCGACGAGGAAGGTCAGCGCCGTTTTCGGCATCCGGTGGATGAGGCCGCCGAGATGCTCCATGTCGCGCTCGCCGGTCGCGGTCAACACCGCGCCCGCGCCGAAGAAGAGCAGGCTCTTGAACAGCATATGATTGAGCACGTGGAACAGCGCGGCGGTCAGCGCCAACGCCGCGGCCCAATTGAGGCCGCTCGCACGGAATGCGAGCGCAAGCCCGAGGCCGATGAAGATGATGCCGATGTTCTCGACCGTGTGGTAGGCGAGCAGGCGTTTGAGATCGTGCTCCATCAGCGCGTAGAGCACGCCCAACACAGTCGTGACGCCGGCGAGGATCAGCACCAGCACACTCCACCACCAATCGGGCGGGCCGAGCAGGTCG
>DATBLL010000083.1:0-17407 GCA_036555425.1 Alphaproteobacteria bacterium
CCGCGGTCTACAAGCACATCCCGGTCTACTACCCGAATCACGTGGGCTCGGTCGGCGGCATCGTCGGCCTCATCGGCGGCCTCGGCGGCTTCATGCTGCCGATCGCGTTCGGCGCGATGAACGACCTCA
Organism: Alphaproteobacteria bacterium; assembly: GCA_036555425.1. GTDB lineage: Bacteria > Pseudomonadota > Alphaproteobacteria > Bin65 > Bin65 > SBBV01. Next base: position 130 of record DATBLL010000083.1, read on the forward strand.
CCGGCGTGTGGACGAGCTGCTTCATGCTGCTCTTCCTGCTGGTGGCGACCGCGCTCACCTGGATGCACTTCGCGATCCTGCGCATGGAGAAGATGCGGATCCCGGCCCTCGCCGGGCCGCGCGACCTGCCCGAGCTCGAAGTCCTCGGTAAACCGGCGCGGGTGACAGGCGAAGCGACATCGCGCCGCCCCGCCGAAGCGCACGCGCACCGCCCGCAGCCCGCACACAGCTAAAGCAAGGCATCACCACCCGGAGATTGGCCATGGTCACGTCCGTCGACACAGCCGCAGCCCCCGCGCGCAGCCGGAATTGGCTCGCGCGGTGGGAACCGGAAAACGAGGCGTTCTGGAATCGGCGCGGCAGGGCCCTGGCCTGGCGCACCCTCGCCATCACCACCGCCAATCTGATCATGGCGTTCATCATCTGGTTCGTGGTGAGCGCGCTCGTGGTGCGGCTGCCGGGCATCGGCTTCAAGCTCACCACGACGCAGCTCTTCTGGCTCGCGGCGATGCCGGGCCTGGCCGGCGGCACGCTCCGCATCATCCACACCTTCCTGGTGCCGCTCTACGGCACGCGCAACGTCGTCGCGTTCTCGACCCTCTCGCTGCTGATCCCCGCGATCGGCTGGTTCTACGCGGTGCAAGATCCGGCGACGCCCTATTGGATGCTGCTGCTGCTCGCGTTCCTCGCCGGGCTGGGCGGCGGGAACTTCTCGTCGTTCATGCCGTCCACCAGCCTCTTCTTCCCGAAGCGCCTGCAAGGCACGGCGCTCGCGATCCAGGCCGGCATCGGCAATTTCGGGGTCAGCGTCGTCCAGTTCGTGACCCCCTGGATCATCGGCCTCGCGTTGTTCGGCACGATGGCCGGCGAGGCGCAGGTGCTGAAGACCGCCGCCGGCGAGAAGCCGATCTGGCTGCAGAACGCGCTGCTCGTCTACGTGCCCTTCGTCCTCGTCTTCGGCCTCGCCGCCTGGCTGTTCCTCAAGAGCGTGCCGGTGCGCGCGAATTTCAAGGAGCAGGTCGACATCTTCAAGATGAAGCACGCGTTCTTCATGACGCTGCTCTACATCATGACCTTCGGCTCGTTCTCGGGCTTCTCGGCGACCTTCCCGCTGCTGATCAAGCAGGTCTACGGCGGGTTCCCGGGCGCGCCCGACCCCCTCGCCTTCGCCTTCCTAGGACCGCTCGTGGGCTCGGTCGCGCGCGTCATCGCGGGCCCGATCAGCGACAAGCTCGGCGGCGCCAAGGTCACGCACTATGCCGGCATCGGCATGCTCGCCTGCGTCGTCGGCGTCACCTTCTTCACCAGCCCCACTGCGCTGGCCGACTTCCCGTACTTCGTCGGCTTCATGCTCGGCGTCTTCTTCTTCGCCGGCGTCGGCAACGCCTCGACCTTCAAGCAGATGCCGATGCTGTTCCCGCCACGCCAGGCGGGCGGCGTGATCGGCTGGACCGGCGCCATGGCCGCCTATGGCCCCTTCGCCGCCGGCGTGATGATCGGCTTCGCCTATGCCTGGTTCGGCACGCCCAACGCCTTCTTCTATTGGGCGGCGATCTTCTTCGCCATCTGCATCGCCATCAATTGGTGGTTCTACGCGCGCAAAGGCGCCGAGGCGCCCTGCTGAGCCCGAGCCGTCGGAGGATTCCATGAGCCACTTCGTCGACCGCCTGCTGTTCTTCAAGAAGAACGTCGACTCGTTCTCCGACGGCCACGGCGTCGTCACGAACGAGGACAGGAGCTGGGAACAGGCCTACCGCAATCGCTGGTCGTACGACCGCATCGTGCGCTCGACGCACGGCACGAACTGCACCGGCTCGTGCTCGTGGAAGATCTACGTCAAGGGCGGCATCGTCACCTGGGAGACGCAGCAGACCGATTATCCGCGGACGCGGCCGGATCTCCCGAATCACGAGCCGCGCGGCTGCGCGCGCGGCGCCAGCTATTCCTGGTATCTTTACAGCGCCCAGCGCCTGAAGTACCCGATGGTGAGGGGGCGCTTGGCGCGCCTGTGGCGTGCGGCCAAGGCCGAGCACGCCGATCCGGTACGCGCCTGGGCCTCGATCGTCGAGGATGCGGCCAAGGCGCGCGACTACAAGCAGATGCGCGGCCTCGGCGGCTTCGTGCGCGTCGGCTGGAGCGAGGCCGAGGAGATCGTCGCCGCCGCCAACGCCTACACGGTCAAGGCCTACGGACCCGACCGCGTCATCGGCTTCTCGCCGATCCCGGCCATGTCGATGGTCTCCTACGCCGCCGGCTCGCGCTATCTCTCGCTCATCGGCGGCGTCTGCATGAGCTTCTACGACTGGTATTGCGACCTGCCGCCCTCCTCGCCGCAGACCTGGGGCGAGCAGACCGACGTGCCCGAGAGCGCGGACTGGTACAACTCGATGTTCATCATGCTCTGGGGCTCGAACGTGCCCCAGACGCGGACGCCCGACGCGCACTTCATGACCGAGGCGCGCTACAAAGGCACCAAAATCGTGACCGTGACGCCCGACTATTCCGAGGCGTCGAAGTTCGGCGACATCTGGCTCGCGCCGAAGCAGGGCACCGACGCGGCGCTCGCGATGGCGATGGGCCACGTGATCCTGAAAGAGTATCACGCCAACCCCGGCAAGAGCGCCTATTTCGAGGACTACTGCCGGCGCTACACCGACATGCCGCATCTCGTGCGGCTCGTGCAGAAGGACGGCCGCTGGATCGCCGACCGCTTCCTGCGCGCCTCCGATTTCGCCGACAACAAGGGCGAGGCGAACAATCCCGACTGGAAGACGCTCGCGGTCGACGATGCAACCGGCGAGGCCGTGGTGCCCACCGGCTCGATCGGCTTCCGCTGGGGCGAGCAGGGCAAGTGGAACCTCGAGACCCACAACGCGGCCGGCAACAAGGAATTCAAGCCGCGCCTTTCGTTGAAAGGCGCCAGCGACGAAGTCGTCGCGGTCGGCTTCCCCTATTTCGGCGGCATCGCGCACGAGCACTTCCGCTCGACCGCGCATCCCGAGGTGCTGATGCGCAACGTGCCGGCGAAGCGCGTGGCGCTCAAGGACGGCCAGGCGCTGGTCGCGACCGTGTTCGACCTCTTCCTCGCCAATTACGGCATCGATCGCGGCCTCGGCGGCGACTGCGCGAAATCGTTCGACGACGACGTGCCCTACACGCCGGCCTGGCAGGAGCGCGTCACCGGCGTCGGGCGCGAGAAGGTCGTCGCCGTCGCCCGTGAATTCGCCGCCACCGCCGACAAGACCCGCGGCAAGTCGATGGTCATCCTCGGCGCGGCCGTGAACCACTGGTACCACGCCGACATGAACTACCGCGGCATCATCAATCTTCTGGCGATGTGCGGCTGCGTCGGCCAGACCGGCGGCGGCTGGTCGCACTATGTCGGCCAGGAGAAGCTGCGCCCGCAGACCGGCTGGCAGCCGATCGCCTTCGCGCTCGACTGGAATCGCCCGCCGCGGCAGATGAACTCGACCTCGTTCTTCTACGCGCATTCGAGCCAGTGGCGCTACGAGAAGCTCGGCGTCGACGAAATCCTCTCGCCGCTTGCCAAGGGCTCGTTGAAAGGCAGCCTCATCGACTTCAACGTCCGCGCGGAGCGCATGGGCTGGCTGCCCTCGGCGCCGCAGCTCGAGACCAACCCGCTCGCGCTCACGAAGGAGGCCGCCGGCGCCGGCAAGGAGCCGCCGGCCTATGTGGCGGCGCAGCTCAAGTCGGGCGCGCTCAAGATGAGCTGCGAGGATCCCGACAATCCCAAGAACTTCCCGCGCAATCTTTTCGTTTGGCGGTCGAACCTCCTGGGCTCGAGCGGCAAGGGCCACGAATATTTCCTCAAGTACCTGCTCGGCGCCCAGCACGGCCTGCTGGGCAATGACTTGGGCGCCGAGGGCGGCACGAAGCCGCTCGAAGTGACGTGGCGCGACCCGGCGCCGGAGGGGAAGCTCGACCTCGTCGTGACGCTCGACTTCCGCATGTCGACGACGTGCATGTACTCCGACGTCGTGCTGCCGACCGCCACCTGGTACGAGAAGAACGACCTCAACACTTCCGACATGCATCCCTTCATCCATCCGCTGTCGAAGGCGGTGGACCCGGCCTGGGAGGCGCGCAGCGACTGGGCGATCTTCCGCGGCATCGCGAAGAAATTCTCGGACGTCGCCGTCGGCCATCTCGGCGTCGAGAAGGACCTCGTGCTCGCGCCGATCATGCACGACACGCCGGCCGAGCTCGCGCAGCCGTTCGAGCCCAAGGACTGGAAGAAGGGCGACTGCGATCTGGTACCCGGCACGACCGCGCCGGCGATGGTCGTCGTCGAGCGCGACTACCCCAACACCTACAAGAAATTCACGGCGCTCGGCCCCCTGCTCGGCAAGCTCGGCAATGGCGGCAAGGGCATCACTTGGAAGACCGAAGAAGAGGTCGCGTTCCTCAAAGAGCTCAACTTCATGGTGACCGAGCCCGGTGTGACGCAAGGCATGCCGAAGCTCGAGAGCGACCTCGACGCGGTCGAGGCGATCCTGGCCTTGGCGCCCGAAACCAACGGCCATGTCGCGGTCAAGGCCTGGGAAGCGCTCGGCAAACAGACGGGCCGCGAGCACGCGCATCTGGCCCTCCACCGCGAGGACGAGAAGCACCGCTTCCGCGACCTGCAGGCGCAGCCGCGGAAGATCATCTCCTCGCCGACCTGGAGCGGGCTCGAATCCGAGAAGGTCAGCTACAACGCCGGCTACACCAACGTGCACGAGCTGATCCCGTGGCGGACGCTCACCGGCCGCCAGCAGCTCTATCAGGATCATCCCTGGATGATCGCGTTCGGCGAGGCGCTCTGCCTCTACAAGCCGCCGATCGACACCAAGACGGTGACGCCGCTGCTCGGCAAGAAGTCGAACGGCAACCCCGAGATCGCGCTCAACTTCATCACGCCGCACCAGAAATGGGGCATCCACAGCACCTATTCGGACAATCTCATCCTGCTCACGCTCAACCGCGGCGGGCCGGTGGTGTGGCTCTCCGAGGTCGACGCCAAGAAGATCGGCGTCGAGGACAATGACTGGATCGAGCTGTTCAATGCCAACGGCGCGATCGTCGCGCGCGCGGTGGTAAGTCAGCGCGTGAGCGAGGGCATGACGCTCATGTATCACGCGCAGGAGAAGATCGTGAACACGCCGGGGAGCCAGCTCACGCAAGCGCGCGGCGGCATCCACAACTCGGTGACGCGCACCTGCCCCAAGCCCACGCACATGATCGGCGGCTACGCGCAGCAGAGCTACGGCTTCAACTACCACGGCACCATCGGCACCAACCGCGACGAGTTCGTGATCGTGCGCAAGATGGCCAAGGTCGACTGGATGGAGGAGCCGCTCGCAGGTCCCTCCGCCGCGGCCGCCGAATAAGGAGACGACGACCATGAAAGTCCGCGCGCAAATCGCGATGGTCTTGAACCTCGACAAGTGCATCGGCTGCCATACCTGCTCGGTGACCTGCAAGAACGTGTGGACCTCGCGCGAAGGCATCGAATACGCCTGGTTCAACAACGTCGAGACCAAGCCCGGCATCGGCTATCCCAAGGAGTGGGAGAACCAGGAGAAGTGGAAGGGCGGCTGGGTCCGCGGCAAGAACGGCAAGATCCGCCCGAAGCTCGGCGGCAAGTGGCGCATCCTCGCGCAGATCTTCGCCAACCCGCATCTGCCTGAGATCGACGACTACTACGAGCCGTTCACGTTCGACTACGAGCACCTCCAGACCGCGGCCGAGAGCAAGACCATGCCGACGGCGCGGCCGCGCTCCCTCATCACCGGCGAGCGCATGGAGAAGATCGTCTGGGGCCCCAACTGGGAAGAGATCCTCGGCACCGAATTCGCCAAGCGCGCGAAGGACAAGAACTTCGATCACGTGCAGAAGGAGATCTACGGGCAGTTCGAGAACACTTTCATGTTCTACCTGCCGCGCCTCTGCGAGCATTGCCTCAATCCCGCCTGCGTCGCCTCCTGTCCCTCGGGCTCGATCTACAAGCGCGAGGAGGACGGCATCGTCCTCATCGACCAGGACAAGTGCCGCGGCTGGCGCATGTGCGTCTCGGCCTGCCCCTATAAGAAGATCTATTACAACTGGCAGAGCGGGAAGGCCGAGAAGTGCATCTTCTGCTATCCGCGCATCGAGGTGGGCGAGCCCACCGTGTGCTCGGAGACCTGCGTCGGGCGCATCCGTTATTTGGGCGTCCTCCTCTACGACGCGGATCGCATCGAAGAGGCCGCGAGCGTCGAGCACGAGACGAAGCTCTATCCCGCGCAGCTTTCGATCTTCCTCGATCCCAGCGATCCCGCCATCATCGCCCAGGCGACGAAGGACGGCGTGCCCGACGCGTGGCTCGACGCGGCGCGCAACTCGCCGGCCTACAAGATGGCGATCGAGTGGAGGGTCGCGTTTCCGCTCCACCCCGAATACCGCACGCTTCCGATGGTCTGGTATGTGCCGCCGCTCTCGCCGATCCAGGCTGCGGCCGACGCCGGCACGATTGCGATGAGCGGCGAGTTGCCCGACGTGCGGTCCCTGCGCATCCCGGTGCGCTACCTCGCCAATCTCCTGACCGCCGGCGACGAGGCGCCGGTCATCCTCGGCCTCGAGCGCATGATGGCGATGCGCGCCTTCATGCGCTCGCGCAACGTCGACGGCGTCGAGAATAGGGCCGTGCTCGAGCGCGTCGGCCTCAGCGCCGCAATGGTCGAGGAAATGTATCGCGTGATGGCGATCGCGAATTACGAGGACCGCTTCGTCATTCCGAGCACGCACCGCGAATACGCCGAGAACGCCTACGACTTGAAATCCTCGTGCGGTTTCAGCTTCGGCAATGGCTGCTCGGACGGCGCCAGCGCGCCGAGCCTGTTCAGCCCGAAGAAGAAGGCCGTCAAGACGCCGGTGGAGATGTAGCCATGCGCACGCTTCGCGTCCTGGCGCGCCTGCTCGTTTATCCGTCCGCCGAGCTCCAAGCGGCGGTGCCGGAGCTGCGCGCTGTCATCGCCGGGGAAGGTGCGCTGCCGGCCAGGCACCGCGCCGGGCTCGACCGCCTTCTCGCCGCGCTCGAAAGCGATCCGCTGATCGACGCGCAGGAGCGCTACGTGGCGCTGTTCGACCTCGGCCGCGGCAACTCGCTCCATCTGTTCGAGCACATCTACGGCGATTCGCGCGAGCGCGGCCAGGCCATGGTGGCGCTCGCCGGGCGCTATCGCGGACGCGGCCTCGCCGTCGCCGCCAACGAACTCCCCGACTATCTGCCGCTGGTGCTCGAATACATCTCCGTGGCGCCGGCGGCGGAAGGGCGCGAGATGCTCGCCGAGATCGCGCACGTAATCGAGGCGCTCGGTGCGCGACTCGCAAAGCGTAACTCGCCCTATGCCGGCGTGTTCGCGGCGCTCGCAGCGCTCGCCGGCAAACGGCTCCATTCGACCGCCGACCTCGTCGAGTTCGACGACGACGACAGCCCCGAGGCGCTCGACCGCGCTTGGGAGGAAGCCGCTGTCACATTCGGCGCCGAAAACGCCCGCCAAGGCGGCGCGCCCCGCGGCGGCGGCTGCAACCGCGCCGCCTCCATCGTCGCGCGCATGAATCAAGGGAATTGAGGAGAAGAGCCATGCTGGCCTATCTCAACCACGCCGCCTTCGGCATCTTCCCCTACGTGGCGCTGTCGACCTTCCTGATCGGCAGCCTCATCCGCTTCGACCGCGAGCAGTATAGCTGGCGCAGCGGCTCGTCGCAGATGCTGCGCCAGCGCCAGCTCCGCTGGGGCAGCAACCTCTTCCACGCCGGCATCCTCTTCCTTTTTCTCGGCCATTTCGTCGGGCTGCTCACGCCGCACTGGGCCTACGAGCCGTTCATCAGCGCCGGCAACAAGCAGATGCTGGCGATCATGGCGGGCGGCGTCGCCGGCGCCCTCTGCTTCGTCGGCCTCACCATGCTGATCCACCGGCGCCTGTTCGACTCGCGCATCCGCAAGACCAGCAGCATGATGGACATCGCGATCCTGCTGCTGCTCTGGGCGCAGCTCGTGCTCGGCCTCTTCACCATCCCCTACTCGCTCGAGCACCGCGACGGCTCGGTCATGCTGGCGCTGTCGGAATGGGCGCAGCGGGTGGTCACGTTCCAGGGCGGCGCCGCCGACATGGTCGCGGCCGTGGCCTGGCCCTACAAGCTCCACATCTTCCTGGGGCTCTTGATCTTCTTCGTCTTCCCGTTCAGCCGCCTCGTGCACATCTGGAGCGCCCCGGTCTGGTACGTGTTCCGCAAGCCCCAGATCGTGCGCCGCCGCGGCGCCTTGGCACCCCTGCCGAAGTGAAGCCGCCATGGACACCATCCGCGTGAACGAGGTCGAGATCGCCGCGGCGGCCGTGGCCGCGGAGATGCAATATCATCCCGCCGCGTCGGCCGAGGCGGCGCAACGCGCCGCCGCCGAGGCGCTCGTCGTGCGCGAGCTGCTGCGCCAGGAGGCGCGGGCGCAAGGCTTCGGCGACGGCGAGGCGGCGGTGGAGGAGCTTCTCGCCGAAGCGGTCACGACGCCGGAGCCCGATGAAGAAAGCTGCCGGCGCTACTACGAGAACAACAAGAGGCGCTTCCGCTCGCCGGACCTTGTGCAGGCGCAGCACATTCTCATTGCCGCGCCGCCCGACGACGACGAGGAGCGCGCGCGGACCAAGGCCAAGGCCGAGCAATTGGCGCGCCTGGTCGCGGCCGATCCCGCCGCCTTCGGCGCGCTGGCGCGCGAGCATTCCGATTGCCCCTCCAAGACCAACGACGGCCATCTCGGCCAGATCGGGCGCGGCTCGCTCGTGTCCGAACTCGAGAGCTACGTCTTCGCGATGAGGGCCGGCGAAACCTGCCCGGTGCCGGTGCCGAGCCGCTATGGCTGGCACGTTGTGCGCGTGCTCGAGCGCGCCGAAGGCCGCGCGCTGCCCTACGAAAACGTGCGCCAGCGCATCGCCGACTACCTCGCCGAGGCGTCGTGGCGCCGCGCGGTCAGCCAGTACATCTTGCTCCTCGCCGGCCGCGCCGCGATCGAAGGCATCGCGCTGCGCGCCGCGGATTCTCCGCTGGTGCAATGAGGCGCTCCGATGCTGGCGGCGCCCTCGGCCAAGCACGTATCGCGCCGGCAGCCGCCCGCGTTCGAGCCGCTCGACCTGCGCCTCTTGGCGCGGCCGCTCGATTTCCTGCTCGCCGAGCACTATCGCCTGCGCGCGGCGCTGACGCAGCTCGACTGGCTCGCGCGCGGCAGCGTCGGCGAGTCGCGGCGGAAGCTCGCGCGGGCACTGGCGCGCTATTTCGCCGAGGACTTCGCGCTCCACACCGCCGATGAGGAAACCGATTTCTTCCCGTTGCTGCGCGCGCGCTGCGCCGACGACGAGGCGTTCCTCGCCACGCTCGACACGCTCGCCGCCGAGCACCGCGCCGACGATGCGCGCCTCGCCGAGGTGGTGGCGAGCCTCGAGAACGTCGCCGAGGGGCCGCTGCGCGTCGATCTCCCGCCCGAATTCGCCGCCGAGACGCGCGCCTTCATCGAGGCGTTGCGCCGGCACATCGCCTGGGAAAACGCCGTCCTGCTGCCGGTCGCGCGCGGCCGCCTGCAATCGGCGGACCTGCGCCGCCTCGCCCAGAAACTGGCCGCGCGCCGCAACGTGACACTGGCTGCGGCCGCGCGGACGTCGGCGACGCGCGCATAGAAGTCTCAATCGATACGGCGGACCGAACCGATGACGGCGATTTCCAACACGGCGCGCCCCGCTCCGGCACCGACGTTCTTCGAGCGCGGCTTCCGCCCCTTCTTCCTGCTCGCCGGCCTGCACGCCACGCTCTGGCTCGCGGCCTGGGTCGGCGTGCTCCAGGGCTGGCTCGAGGCACCCGAGGCCTGGCCGCCCTCGACGCTGCACGGCCACGAGATGATCTTCGGCTTCGCCTCGGCCGCGCTTGCGGGCTTCCTGCTGACCGCGGTGCCGAGCTGGACGAATTCGGGGCCGCTGCGCGGCTGGAAACTGGCGCTGCTGGTGCTGCTGTGGCTCGCCGCCAGGGTCGCCGCCGCGGCGGGCGCCGATCCGCGGCTTTACGCTGCGCTCGATCTCGCGTTCGTCCCGGCGCTGTTCGCCGCGGTGGGGCCCGGCATCATCGCTCGGAATCTCAAGCGCAACGGCATCGTCCTCGTCGTTCTGACGGCGATCCTCGCCGCGAATGCCGGCGCGCACCTGGGCGTGCTCGGCGCGCCGTTCGTCTCGGCGCGCTGGGGCAACGATCTCGGATTGTCCATCTTCATCCTCCTCATCGCGCTCATCGGCGGGCGCATCATCCCGCCGTTCACCATGGGCGGCATGCGCATGGCCGGCCACCCGGTCGAGCTCGCGCCGACGCCGTGGCTCGACCGCGCCGTGATGGCGGCAACGGCGGCCTGGGCCGTGTCGCTGGCGCTCGACCTGCCCGAAATCGCCGTCGGCATCGTGGCCGCCGTGGCAGCGTTCGCGCACGGCGCGCGCCTGCTGCGCTGGCGCTCGCTTGCGACCTTGCGCGTGCCGTTGGTCTGGGTTCTGCATCTCGGCTACGCGTGGCTCGTGCTCGGGCTCGCGGCCGCCGCCGGCGCGGGGCTCGGCGCGTGGCCGAAGGCGGTGGCGCTGCACGCGCTCGGCGCCGGCGCGGTCGCGACGATGATCCTCGCCGTGATGTCGCGCGCCTCGCTCGGCCATACCGGCCGCAAGCTCGTCGCCTCCGTCCCGACCACGATCGCCTATCTGCTGGTGACGATCGGCGCGGCGGGCCGCGTCGCCGCCAGCCTGATCGAGATCGACGTGGCCTTCCTCCTGCCCGCCGCCGGCCTCGTCTGGGCCGCGGGATTCCTGATCTACGTCGTGGTCTACGTGCCCGTTCTCTGCCGTCCGCGCGTCGACGGCCGGCCCGGCTGACGGGTCACGCCGCCAAGCGCTTGCGCACGCGCTGAAGCGCGGCTGCCCGCGTCTCGGAGTCGGTCGCCTTGTTCGCTGAAGCGGCGCGCGCCGCGGCGGCCGCCACCTCGCCAACGATGAGGAGCGCGGGCTCGCTCGTGCCGGCGGCGGCGGCGCGCTGCGCGAGACTGGCGATCGTGCCCGCGATGACGCGCCGGTTCCGCGTCGTGCCGCCATCGACCAGCGCCGCGGGCGTGCCCGCGCGGCGCAACGCTTCCTCGACCGCGGCCGCGCGCTCCTTGATCTCGTCGACGAGCAGGATGCGAGGGCTGGGGTCTTGCAGCGAAATGAACGGACCTCGAATACCGGCGACGCGCCGCCCTCGGCATCGAAATCGAAATATCCGTGCCAGCGGCCGGTGGAAGGCCGCCGCCTCGATGCGCGACAAAGTACTGGTTAATGCGGCGCCGACGCGGCGCCGGTCACAATTGCCAGGCCGCCACGAAGATCGCCGCCATGGCCGCGCCGAGGCTCAAACTGTAAATGTCCTTGATCGCGAACTCGACGGGATCATCGGCGAGCTCGCCGCGGCCGGCGAGCAGCCAGTAGCGCCCGAGCCACAGGAACAGCGCCGCCGGCAGCGCCCACAGCAGGACCGGGCTCTTGTAGAATCCGGCGCTGAACGCTTCGTTGAGCAGATAGAGGATCATGATGAGGACGGCGCCGACGCCGGTCGAGAGGCCGAGGCCGAACAGCAGCGGGCCGTCGCTCGTGAAATAGCCGCGCCCGTGGATGCGCTCGCGGCCGAAGGCCACCGCGCGGCTGATCTCCGTGTAGCGCTTGCCGAGCGAGAGCGACATGAAGAGGAACATGGAGAACACCAGCAGCCAGGGCGACGCCGTGACTTTCGCGAGGTAGATGCCGAACACGAGGCGGAGCGTGAACAGCGCCGCCAAGATGAAGGCGTCGAGCACCGGCACGCGCTTCAGGCTGAACGAGTAGGCCAAGGTCAGCGCGCAGTAGAAGAGCAGGATCAGCACCGCGCCGAAATCGATGGCGGCGGCGATCGCGAGGCTCAGCAACACGCCCGCGCCGACGGCCGCCAGCGCCGGCATGACCGGAAGATCGCCGTTGGCCAGCGGACGCGCCCATTTCGTCCAGTGCAGGCGGTCGAAGCGGACATCGCGCAAATCGTTCAGGATGTATGTCGCCGAGGCCAGAATGCCGAAGGCGAAAAATCCGATGATGCAGGCGCGCCAAGCCTCGAGGCTCTGGAATTTCCCCGCCAGTATCAGCGGCACGAAGATGACGAGGTTCTTGACCCATTGGTGCAGGCGCAGCGATTTCAGGAGCGCGGAAACGATTCCCCGCCGCCCGACGCCGCCGCGTTCCAGCGCGCCAATCCTTACGGCCGCTCTTTGCCTCGTTCCGTCCGCATTCATTGAAGCTACCCCGAAGCCCGCTGCCCCTTTTTCGACGGTCCGGACGATCTCCTTCGCCCGGGCGATCAGCCGCGCATCGGCGCGCTGCGCCGCCGCGGCTGGATCATGCTTACGGCTCGCACCGGCCTGGCGGCCAAGGCGCCTGTTGCGCTGGGAAAGGGGGTTTGAAGACGAAGGGCGGGATATCCGCTCGCGGGGAGCGGGAAATTCTGCCGGTCGCACGTCCCCGATATATCTGCATCCTGTCAACCCTCACTGGCCGATAATTTCCCTACGGAAATCTCCCCATCGGGCCAATGTATGCAAAACTATCTACATTGCTGGGCGTGAGCAACGGTAGAAGTGACGTGGGTCGATGCCGGCAACGGCAAAAAATTTCGCGTGGCGATTGACGGCGGTACTTGACGTCCCGGAACCGCGCGCTCCGGCCCCTCGCCGTTTATGGTAACCAGAAGGCGGTCGCCCGCGGATTTGCCAGCGCGCGGCGCGTCGCTAGAACGCCGTGCCGATGAGCCGCGCGATCGCGGAGTTTTGCGCCAGGCTCCGCAGGCCGCCGAATGCCCGCAGCGCGATCAGCACGGGCGAGGGCCACCACTTCCTGCGCGCCCGCATGTAGCGGATCCGCTCCTTCGGCGGCGACGCCATGGCCCTGGGCTCTCCGTTGAAGGTCCGATTTCGCGCCAAGGCCGGCGTCGTGCAGCCCCGAGAGCGGCGCCATCGCCAGGCCTAGTCGTGTTTGACCAGAACCTTGATCACGCGCTCGGGCTCGGCGGCGATCATCTCGACGGCGCGGCCCGCCTCGGCGAAGGACACGGTGGGCGCGAGGATTCCCTCCGGCACGATCGTTCCGGCCGCGAGGTCGCGCGCCGCGAGCTCCTGCAGGTCCTTGGCGCGGAGCGGGTGCTCGCCGCGGACCGGATTGTCCCAGCTCAGCGCGGGCAGCGACGCCAGGAGGCTGATGCGATTGTGGAAGAACTCCTCGCCGAGATTGAGCCGCGCATCGGCCGGGCCGTAGAAACCCACGCAGACGACGCGGCCGCATTGGCGCGCGGCGCGGATCGCCAAGTTGAGCGTGGCGAGGTTCCCCGAACATTCGATCGCCGCATCGGCGCCGCCCACCTGCTCCTTGATGTGGCGCGCCAGATCTTCGTGCGCCTTCGGATCGTAGACCGCGCGCGCGCCGTATTCCTTGGCGAGCGCGCGCCGAGGGGCAAAGCCGGACGCGGCCAGCACCGTGGCGCCGCGCGCCCGGCAATACTGCACCGCGAAGAGTCCGATCGCGCCGAGACCGGTCACGAGCACCGTGTCCCCCGAGCCGATCGCGCCGTCGTAGAGCGCGCCGAGCGCGAAGGCCGCGGGATCGATGCAGAGGGCCTGGTGCGGCGTGAGCGCGCCGAGCGCCTTCACCTTCTCTGCCGCCGTCACGTGCACATCGGCGACCGGCGCCCAGGCATAGACGAGTTGCCCCGCTTGCACGCTGCGGACATCGCTGCCCACCGCCGCGACGGTGCCGACGACCATGCTGCCCATCGGCCGCGGATAGAAATTCCGCGCCGATCCCGCCGGCTCGAAAAGCCGCAAGCGCGGATCGAAGGCCCGGGTCGCGAACGGGCTGCGGCCGGAATAGGCCATTATCTCCGTTCCATGCTTGAAGCTGGAGTAGAGCGACCGGACGACGACGTCGCCGGGCCCCGCGCGCGGCAGCGCCCGCTCGACGAAGCGCACCTGGCGCGGGGCCTCGAGCATCAGGATGCGTTGCGTGGAGGGTGGCATGAAGGCGCCGGCTCTTGGCCCCGGAGGAGCGCGGAAGTGAATTGGCCCGTATACGCCACGCGGGAGGTTGCGCAAAGCGGGCCGAGCGGGCACAAATTTGGAATCGGGGTGGGGAGCTGGCCGTGCCGATCGCCGCGCTTCGTTTCCGCGTCAATGTTCTGGGCGCCCTGGCGCTCGCGGCCTATGCGGCGATGGCCCTGCTTTCCTATGTGCAGGCGCCGGCGCTCTGGGGCAGCCGCAAGGACGTTCCCCACGCGAACGCGTTCTTCCGCGCCCTGGCCGAGCAGATACCGGCCATCGAGTTGCACAAGCTCTTCGCCGGCAACGGTGCGGTCATCATCAGCCACTTCGTGCCGCTCGGCCTCGCGACGCTGGCGGCGCTGCTGCTCGCCGGCATCCTGATGCGACGCGGCGGCGCGGCCGACGATTCGATCGTGACCCTGGTCCTCCGCTGGTCGATCGCGTTTGCCGTGGTCATGGCGTTCGCCTTCCCGCTGTTCACCCAGGATTTCTGGCTGTCGGCGGCGTGGGGCCGCATGGTCGCCGCCGCGGAGAATCCCTATCACCGTTTCTTCACGCCGCACTCGCTCGAAGGGCTGCCGCTCGACCATTTCCCGATGGCCATGTCGTACGGGCCGGCCTGGGCCCTCCTGTCCGGGGCGGTGATGGCGGTCGCCGGGAAAAGCCTGATCGCGACCGCGATTCTGTTCAAGGCCATCCTCGGCGCCGCCTGGATCGCCGCGCTGATCCTGGTCGCGCGGATCACCGCGGCCCGCCCCGCCGCCGAACGATGCCTGGCTCTGGCGTTCTTCGGCTGGATCCCGATCGGCGTGATGCAGACGACGGCCGAGGGCCACAACGACATCCTCATGGCGTGGGCGGCGCTGCTGTGGCTCTACCTGCTGGCGCGCGGCCACGGGGCGGCGCCGGTGGCGCTCGCGGCATCGGTGCTTTCGAAATACGTGACCGCGCCCTTGTTCCTCGTCGATGCGGTTGCCGCGCTGCGCCTCCACAAGCTCTCGATTCGCCGCTTCGTCCTGCGCTACGTGGCGCCGGGCTTGATTGGGCTCGGCGTGGTGGCCGTGTTCTTCCGCTCCATGCAGTTCTTCGACGGCACGCGCCTCGTCAACGAGTGGCGCTTCCTGATGCCGCGCGACGCCCTCTCGGCGCTCGAGGACGTGCTCGACGTTTCGCTCTTTCCCGCCGAATACCTGATCGCCGCTTTGTTCGCCTTCGTTGCCGCGGCGAGCTTCGTGGCCCTCTACCGGCAGCCTTCGGCCGAGGCAGCGGCGAAGGCCGCGCTGGCGATCATGTGCGCGATCTCGTTCGCGCTCGTGGGGCACATCTGGCCCTGGTATCTCGTCTGGATCCTCGGCTTGGCCGCCGTGATCCCGTCGTGGTGGCTCTCGCGCTTCGTGATCGGCGTGGCGATTCTCGTGCCCTTCACGATCGTGGCGTGGTGGGTCGATTCGCTCGACGACGAGCAGGATTGGGCGGCGTTCATCATGTATGGGGGCGCGGTGCTGTGGGCGGCACTGACGCGCGCCCGGGTGGCGGTGCCGGCGCCCGCCGCCGCGGTTGCGCCCGGCGCGGAACAAGCCGTCGAGAGCTCGTTCGGCCGCTCGTGAGGACGGTTCGCTCAGGCCCCGCCGGAGACGCCGCCGCTTCCCGGATTGCGCGCGAGGCGTTTCGTCCGTTGCCACCCACCGGCATCGCCTTTAGCCTTGCATGACTCGGGGATGGGCCGTCGGGGCTGCCGTGACGCCATGGTGACACCGGAAATAACGGCCGACGGCAAGCGGTCGGCGCGCGGCCGCGCGCTGATGTGGCTGGTGGCGGCGCTGGGCGGATCCGCCGTCCACATCCTGCTCTGGGAATTCTCCGAACCCTCGGCGCTGTTCAGCGACTTCTTCAAGGCCAACTGGCCGGCCGCCGGCTTTCTCTGGGATGACGGCTGGAACGCGGATTGGCCGCTGACCGAGAAGGGCGGTTTCTCCAACCTGCCCAGCATCGGCTGGCTCTACGTGCCGCTCATTCCGCTCGGCGAGGATTTGGCGCCGTGGGTCTGGCTGGGCCTGGGGCTCGCGGCCCTGCTCGGCGGCTGCGTCTTGCTGACCCGCTTGGCGCGCTTGGATGGGCCGATGTCGGCGGCGCTGTTGTTCTGCTTCCTCGCCAACGGCCCCATCGTCAACAGCCTGCGCGAGGGGCAGACCTCGCACTTCATCCTCTTCTTCCTCGCGGCGACACTGGCGCTCTGGCGCGCGAAGCGCGAATACGCGGCCGGTCTCGCGCTCGGCCTCTGCGCCGCCATCAAGCTGCCGCTGGTGTTCCTTTGCGCCTACGTGCTGTTCCGCCGCCGCTGGCGCATCGTGGCCGGCGCCGCCACCGTCATCGGCATTGTCGTCGTATCCTCGCTGGCGCAGTTCGGCAGCGACGGCCTCGTCGGCTGGTACAAGGAGTGGGTCGAGCCCTATCTCGCCGGCTACATTCCCGCGTTCAACGTGCAGTCGATCGACGGCTTCCTTGTCCGTCTCGCGAAGGGCGAAACCTTCCTCCGCCACTGGGACCCGCCGCTGGCGCCGCCGCTGTGGCACCGCATCGCACGGGCCTGCGCATTCGCGGCCCTGTTCGGGAGCGTGATCTGGCTGGTCTGGCGCGGCAGCCGGCTGCGGCCCGCCGCCGCCGCGGTGCAGGGCCCGAGCGAGCGCGAGCTTCTCGAATTCTCGCTGGTGACCAACCTTGCCTTGGTGACGAGCCCGATCTCCTGGACTCACTACTACGTGTTCCTGCTCGTGCCCTGGGCGCTCTATCTCGGCCGCCAGCTTCCCCTGCCCGACGATGCCGCCACGCGCTGGCTGATGCGCGCCGGCTATTTCGCGACCGCGCTGCCGATCGTGATGTGGGCATCGGAGCAGCCGAGCTGGTACAACGCGGTCCTGTCGCGGACGCTGGTTTCGGTTTGCCTCTTGGGCGGACTGTTGATGTTCGCGGCGCTGGCGCGCGGCGCCTGGCGCGCGCCGATCGCACATCCTTCCTCCCAAGCATCGCCCGCGTAACGCCTCATGCCGCCCGACTCCCGACGCAGCTCCAGCACCGCCGCCGCGCTCACCTGGTGCCTTGCGCTGTTCCTGCTCGCGAACGCCTTCGCGCTCAACG
>DATBLL010000092.1:0-1834 GCA_036555425.1 Alphaproteobacteria bacterium
CGCCCGGTCCATCCTCGCCCCCGCTTTCCTGGAGCGATTCCAAAACCGGACAACTCACGTGCTACAAAAACCGGACAGATGACGAGCTAGCTACACCCCGGCTCACAGGCGGCGCGCTTTCGCGCTAGACTTACCCTATGAGCTTCGTGCTTCAACCCGGAACGCTCACGCTCGACGACATCGGCCGCTTGCTCCAGGTGCGCGAGGCCGTGACGCTCGCGCCCGAGGCTGGCCCTGCGATCGCGGCCGCCGCGGCCACGGTGGGGCGCGCCTTGGCCCACCACGAGCCCGTGTACGGCGTCAATACCGGTTTCGGAAAGCTCGCGCGCACGCGCATCGCCGACGACCGATTGCGTGAGCTTCAGCGCCGCCTGCTGCTGAGCCATGCCGCCGGCGTCGGCCCGCCCCTCGACGATGCCGTGGTGCGCCTCGTTCTGATCTTGAAGGCCAATGCGCTTGGGCGCGGCTATTCGGGCGTGCGGGCGGCGGTCATCGATCGGCTCCTTCACTTTGCCAGTGCCGGCATCCTGCCGGTGGTGCCCGAGCGCGGCTCGGTCGGCGCCTCGGGCGATCTGGCGCCGCTCGCCCATCTGAGCTTGCCGCTGATCGGCGAGGGCGAAGTGCGCGTCGGCGGCGAGCGTCTTCCTGCCGGCGAAGGATTGCGCCGCGCCGGACTTGCGCCGCTCGAGCTGGCGGCCAAGGAAGGCTTGGCACTCATCAACGGAACGCAGGTGTCGACGGCGCTGGCCCTCGTCAATCTCTTCCGCGCCGAGCGGATGTTCCGTGCGGCGCTCACCATCGGGGCGCTCACCGTCGACGCGGCCAAGGGCAGCGATACGCCCTTTGCCGCGCGCCTGCATGCGCTCCGCGGCCATCCCGGCCAGATGCGCGCGGCCGAGGCCTATCGCGCGTTGCTCGCCGGCAGCGGCATCCGCGCCTCGCATCTCGTCGGCGACGAGCGCATCCAGGATCCCTACAGCCTGCGTTGCCAGCCGCAGGTGATGGGCGCCGCGATCGACACGCTGCGCCACGTGGCCCGCGTGCTCGCTCGTGAGGCCAACGCCGTTTCCGACAATCCGGTCGTCTTCGCCGAAGACGGCGCCATCCTCTCGGGCGGCAATTTCCACGCCGAGCCGGTGGCCATGGCCGCGGATCATCTCGCGGTCGCGATCGCCGAGGTCGGCGCCATCGGCGAGCGCCGCGTGGCGCTGCTGATCGACGCCTCGTTCAGCTCGCTGCCGCCGTTCCTCGTGGCCGAGCCCGGGCTCAATTCCGGCTTCATGATCGCGCAGGTGACGGCCGCGGCGGCGGCCTCCGAGAACAAGTCGCTCGCGCATCCGGCCAGCGTCGACTCGCTGCCGACCTCGGCCAATCAGGAGGACCATGTCAGCATGGCGACCTTCGCGGCGCGGCGCCTCGGCGCGATGAACGACAATCTCCGCACCATTCTCGCGGTGGAATATCTCGCGGCGGCGCAAGGCATCGATTTCCACAAGCCGCTCGAAACCTCGGCGCCGCTCAGAGAGGCGCACGCGCTGTTGCGCGCGCGCGTTCCGTTCCTCGACCGCGATCGCGTCTTCGCGCCCGACATCGCGGCGGCCGAAGCTCTGGTCGAAGACGCGCGGCTCGCCGGCTTCGCGGGCGCGCCGCTTTGGCACGAATAGCCGGGCCCTTGGCGGCGCCGGAATTGGGGCTATCTCCCCCCGCGGCGCCGCGCTGCGCCCAACGGTTGCGGGCGGCGCACGCCGTTGTTTCAACGCAGGCGCTGGGATAGTTTCAGGAGGGGGCTTTCATGCTCCCGGGAGGAACAACATGAACGGAAAAACGAGCTCGA
>DATBLL010000154.1:0-9225 GCA_036555425.1 Alphaproteobacteria bacterium
CGTCGCCGAGCTGATGGCGCACGCGACCAGCCCGCGCTTCGTTTACAGCAACCGCTGGCAAAGCGGCGACGTGGTGATGTGGGATAACCGCTGCACGATGCATTGCGCGACCGAATACGACGCCTCCGAGGAGCGCCGCGTCATCCACCGCACCGTGGTGAAAGGCGACGTTCCAATCTGACCCCCTTCGCCCCGGGCAAAGGGGCAAGGGGATGAGGGGGAAAACCTTTGATCACAACGAGCGACTGGCGCGCTCGTGGCGCGGAAGTGAGATTTACCCCCTCACCCCCTGCCCCTCGCTCCAAGGCGAGGGGGTATTGGCGCGACCTTCACCGTCTTGCCGTTCTCGCCCGCCGCCAGTAGCGCATCGATGAGGCGATGCACGCGCAGAGCCTCGCGGCCGCTCGCTTTGGGCTCGCGTTTCTGCTCGATCGCATCAAGGAAATCGGCGAGCACGGCGCGGTGATAATCGTGCGGGAAGGCCATGGGATCGGCGCCGGTGCCGCCGGCGGAGTTGTCGGGCGCCATCGCGATGGTCTTGCCGTCGTGGAGCATGACTTTGAGCTCGGTGCCGGCGAGCACGGCGCCGCCGCGCGTCCCGATGAGCTCGATGCGCTCGGGGAAGCCCGGATACGCCGCCGTGGTCGCCTCGATCACGCCGAAGGCGCCGCTCCTGAAGCGCGCGGCGGCCGAGACGAGGTCCTCGGTTTCCATCCGGTGGACGCGCGTGGTCGTCGCGTAGCCGCAAACCTCCTCGATGTCGCCGGCGAGGCTCAGCATGAGGTCGAGCGTGTGTATGCCCTGGGTCAGCAGCACGCCGCCGCCGTCGCGCGCCTTGGTGCCGCGGCCGGGCTGGTCGTAGTAGCTCTGCGGCCGCCAGAGCCGGATGGTCGTCGAGCAGCCGACTATCTCGCCGAATGCGCCGCTCTCCAGGATCTCGGCGAGCTTCATGCCGGCGGGGCGGAATCGGTGCTGCAGCACCACGCCGAGCGTGACGCCGGCGGCGCGCGCCGCCGCGACCAGTTCCAGCGCGCGCGGCGTGGATATCTCGAGCGGCTTTTCGAGCAGAATATGCTTCTTCGCCGCCGCTGCGCGGCGCACAAGATCGAGATGGGTGTTGGGCGGCGTCAGGATGAGGACCGCGCCGATGCTCTTGTCGGCAAGAATCGCATCGAGATCGCCGCCAAGCGGGAAATCGAAGCGCGCCCTGAATTCGCGCCGGCGCGCCTCGCTCGGGCTGAATGCGCAGGCGACCTCGACGCGGTCCTTCAAATCGACGAGGCTCTTGGCATGCGGCGTCACCGCCATGCCGAGACCGATGAGGGCGACACGGTGTTTCGCCATTGTCGCTAGAAGCCGTAGAGCTGCGCCGGATTGTCGACGAGGATCTTCTTGCGCACCGCCTCGTCGGGCGCCCAATCGAGCAGTAGATCGAGCAGGTCGGCATCGTCGGGGCGCTGCGCCGCCGGCACCGAAGGATGCGGCCAGTTCGTGGCCCACACGCAGCGCTCGGGCGCGGCCTTCACCAGCGCCTTCGCGAGCGCGCCCACGTCGGGATAGAGCGGCGGGCCCTTCTTCGAGGTTTCGTAGGGCGCCGAGAGCTTGACCCAGGTGCGCCCGTTTTCGAGCAGGCGCAGCAGGCACTTGAAGCTCGCATGGTCGGTCGGCACCGGCGCGAGGAATTTGCCGTTGTGATCGATGACGAGCGTGCCCTTCAAGCGCTTCAGCAGCGCCTCGCGCTCGGGCAGCAGCCGTCCGTCGAGCTGAAGCTGCACGTGCCAGCCGAAATTGCCGACGCGCGCGGCCATCGCCTCGAGTCCCTCCCAGGGCAGGATGCCGCCCGCCAGCATGAAATAGCGGATGCCGCGTATGCCCGCCTTGGTGAGGCGATCGAGCTCGGCGTCGGCGACGCCGGCTTCGACCACGGCGATGCCGCGCGCGCTGCCGCCCATCGCCGCCATCGCTTCGAGCGTGCAGGTGTTATCGGCCGCGTAGGCCGAGGGCTGCACGACGACCGAGCGCGATACGCCGATGCGCTTCCGCATCGCGAGATAGTCGGGGACCGTTGCGACCGGCGGCTTGAACGTCGCCGTCGGCGCCAGCTTGAAGCGATCCTCGTAGATGTGCATGTGCGTGTCGCACGCACGCGGCGGCGCCTGCAAGCGCGGTTGCTTCGGTTCCTTGGCAGCCATGGCGTTGCTCCCCATTCCGACTAGCGCTTGAGGCACGCGAGCTTCGTAGCCCTGTCGGCGTTGACGGCGCCGGGCGGGATCTCGCCGCGGATGAGTGCCGCCGCCTGGCGCGCCGTTTCGAGCGCCTGGTGCTCGATCGCCTCGGGCGTCAAGCCGGCGATATGCGGCGTCGCGATCACGTCGGCGCGCCGCGCCAGATGCGGCGAGGGCATTTGGTCGGGCGCGCGGCCGACATCGAGCACGGCGCCGGCGATGCGTTTCCCGTCGAGCGCGCGCTTGAGCGCGGCTTCGCCGACGAGATTGCCGCGCGCTGCGTTGATCAGCCACGCCGTCGGCTTCATGCGCGCCAACGCCGCCGCGTCGATGAGATTCTCGGTCTCCTCGGTCGCGACCGCGAGCGGTACGACGAAGTCCGCTTCGCCGAGCAGTGCCGCGAGATCCGCTTGGACGAGCGGCGCCGCGACTTTCTTATAGGGATCATGGACCAGCACGCGCATGCCGAGCGCGAGCGCGATGGTCGAGAGATACGAGCCGATCGCGCCGTAGCCGATGATGCCGATCGTGCTGCCCCTGAGCTGCCGGCCCATGCGCGATTCGGGCGGCGCCGCGCCGGTGCGATAGGCGCCGCTATAGTGGGTGACATGGCGGGCCGCGTCGACCATGGCGCCCAGGATCCACTCGGCCACCGCCGGCACGAAGCCCGGCGAGGCGCGCGTGACGAGGACCCCGGCGCGGCTCGCGGCGGCGACGTCGATATTGCGGATGTCGACCGCGACGCGCTCGAAGACGCAGAGATCAGGCAGGCTTTGGAATACCGCCGCTTCGCCCGGCGTCTGGCGGTCGGAGATGATGATCTCGCAGTCTTTGGCTTCGGCGATGACTTCGGCCGTGGACAGGACGCGTCCCAGCGTATTGAGCCGCACCTCGGCGACGGCGCGCAGCGCGGCCAGCGCGCGCTCCCCGTAGTAGTTGGCGCGCATCTCGGGCGAATGGGTGAGAAAGACGCGGACGGGCGGCATCGCGCGTTCAGCTGCCGCGCGTCTCGGGATCGCCCACGAATTCGTCGCTGCAGAAGGGGCCGCCTTCGAACATCTCGGCGACGGAATCGGGCGGCAGCTTGGCCTGCCCGGCGAGGGCGTCCTTCAAATGCTCCTCGGCGCGCCCGCTCGGTCGGTAACCGAGCCGGAACGCGGCGGCATTGTCCCACCAGCTCCGCGCATTGTCGGAGGCGCCGTAGACGACTTCGTAGCGAAGCGCGGGGTGCTCGAGGCCGATGCGGATGAGTTGCACGAGATCGTCGGGGCTGATCCAGATCGACATCCGCCGCATGTCCACCGGCTTTTCGGCGAAATTGCCGATGCGGATGCAGAGCACGCGGAGGCCGTATTTGTCGGCGTAGAGCGCACCGAGCGCTTCGCCGAAGGCCTTGCTGACACCGTAGCGGCTGTCGGGCCGGACCAGCGCATCGGTGCCGACGCGGCGGCGGCGGCGGTAAAAGCCCATTACGTGATTCGACGAGGCGAAGACGACGCGCTTCACGCCATGCCGCCGCGCGGCCTCGAACAGGTTGTAGCAGCCGACGATGTTGGCGGGATGAATCATCTCCCAGGGTTTCTCGATCGAGATGCCGCCCAAATGGATAATGCCGTCGATGCCTTCGACGATCTTCTCGACCGCGGCGATGTCGGCGAGGTCCGCCGGCACAAATTTCTCGTCTTTGCCGACGCCCTTCGGCACCCTCACATCGCTCAAGCGCAGCTCGCGATAGGCGCCCTTCAGCATCCCGCGCAGTCGCGTGCCGATGCCGCCCGCAGCGCCGGTAAGAAGGACGCGCGCGACACTGGCCTCCGAACGTCCGACCTTGACGCTCATGCCTGGACGTCCACCGTCGCCAGCTTGCGATAGCGCTCGCGGCCGCTGGTCAAGTGGCGGCGCATCGCTTCGCGCGCCGCTGCGGGATCGCGGTTGCGGATCGCGGCCACGATCGCGCGATGCTCGCCCTGAATCTTCTCGAGATAGGCGCGCTGGCCGGCAAGGCGGCCGGATTCGACGCGCACGCTCTGGCGCGGAATGATGTAGCGGCCGAGATATTCGAGGAAGCGGACGAAATGCCCGTTGCCGGTGGCTTCGGCGATCGTCATGTGGAGCGCATAGTCCTCGTCGATGGCGGATTCGCCGCGTTCGATCGCGCGGTCGATGGCCTTCAAGGCGTCGGCGATGGTGCGGAGATGCTGCGCCGACGCGCGCTCGGCCGCGAGGCCGGCGGATTCGACCTCGACGCCCAGGCGCAGCTCCATCACATTCAGCACCTCGGCGAGCGAGCGCAGGCCCTCGGGATCGATGCGGAATGGGCGGCGCAGCACGCCGGCGGCGACGAAGGCGCCGACACCCTGGCGCGTGACGATGAGGCCCTCGGCGCGCAGCGCCGCCACGGCCTCGCGCACGACGGTGCGGCTGACACCCATGGCGCTCATCATCTCCTGCTCGGTGGGGAGGCGCGCGCCGGGCTCCAGCTTGCCGCTGGTGATCTCGGCGGAGAGCCGATCTACCGCCTCGCGCGTGAGATTGCGCGGCGGCGAGAGCGGCCTCAGGGAAAGCTTGTCAGTGGATCGCGACAATGCTACGCTCATATGACGTATGGTCATCGTATCGTATGATGACTAGCACGCGACGAACGGACGGTCAATCGAAGGCGAGCTTCAGGGCTCGCGGCGCGAGAGGCCATCCGGAAAGAATCAAACCGCGAAGCCGCGGCGCCGAGCTGATCGGGACCGGCGGCGAGCGCGAAGCAGAGCAAACAAACGGGAGGAATTCTCATGAAGCGTCGTGATGTCATTCGCATGGGTGTGGCGGGCGCGGCGGTGGGCGCCGTCGGCTTTGGGCTGGGCGCACGCGCCTTCGCCCAGGCCAAGACGGTGCTGAAGGCCACCGACGTGCACCCGCTCGGCTACCCCACGGTCGAGGCCGTGGTGCGCATGGGCAAGAAGCTCGAGGCCGCCACCAACGGCCGCTTGAGCATCCAGATGTATCCCTCGATGCAGCTCGGCGGCGAAAAGGAGATGATCGAGCAGGCGCAAGTGGGCGCCCTCGCCTATGCGCGCATCAGCGTCGGCCCGATGGGTCCGATCGTGCCCGAGCTCAACGTGTTCAACCTTCCATTCATGTTCCGCGATAACGCGCACATGGAGAAGGTGATCGACGGCCCGATCGGCGACGAGATGCTGAAGAAGCTCTCGGAGCATCCGACGGCCAACCTGATCGGCCTTTGCTGGATGAACGCGGGCACGCGCAACGTCTACAACAGCAAGAAGCCGATCGCGTCGGTGGCCGATCTGAAGGGCCTCAAGATCCGCATGATGGGCAACCCGGTGTTCGTCGATACCATGAACGCGCTCGGCGGCAATGGCGTGGCGATGGGCTATGACCAGCTCATCAACGCGCTGCAGACCGGCGTCGTCGACGGCGCCGAGAACAACTATCCGAGCTACGCCAGCGGCCAGCACTATCGCTACGCCAAATACTACTCGCTTACCGGCCACCTGATGATCCCCGAAATCCTCGTGTTCTCGAAGAAGACCTGGGCCGCGATGCCGGCTGCGGATCAGCAGCTCATCGCGAAGCTCGCCAAGGAGGCGCAGCAAGAGCAGCGGAAGCTCTGGTACGCGATGGAGGAGAAGTCGCTCGCCGAGATGAAGAAGGCCGGCGTGGTGATTACCCAGATCGCCAACAAGAAGGAGTTCCAGGACGCCGTGAAGCCGGTGTGGGAGAAATACGGCTCGCAGCACACCGCGCTGATCCAGCGCATCCAGGACGTGAAGTAGCGCGCTTCGTCTTGTAGATCGTCGCATCGAAGAGCCGGCCGGCCCCTCCGAGGATCGCGCCGGCTCTCCTTTTGCGAAGCCGAGGGTATGGCATGAAGGCGCAATACGTCCGGGCGATGGATTACCTCCAGCGCTTCTGCCTGATCGTTGCGGGCGCTTGCCTCGTCATCATCACGCTGATCATCCCGTGGGGCGTGTTCACGCGCTACGTGCTGAACAGCGCGGCATCATGGCCCGAGCCCTTGGCCGTGCTGTTGATGATCTGGTTCTCGTTCATGGCGGCCGCGGTTTGCTACCGCGAATATCTCCACATCGGGGTGCAGATCATCCCCGCGATGCTGAAGGGCAATGCGCGCATCGCCTGCGGCTGGCTCATCGAGATCCTGATGGCCGGCACCAGCATCTTCATGTTCTGGTACGGCATCGAGGTGGTCAAAGCGTTCTGGTATCAGAGCATCGCCGATTTCCCGATCGTCTCGACCGGCATTTCCTACCTCCCCGTGCCGATCGGCGGCGGGATCGTGACGCTCTTCGTCATCGAGCGGCTGTGGACCGGGAAGCTCTATCACGAGCAGACGGCCGACGAGCTCAGCCACGTGTCGACCGAATAGGCGGGCCGCCGCATGGATATCGTCATCCTCATCGGCGGCTTCATCGCGCTCTGCCTGCTCGGCATGCCGGTCGCCTATGCGCTCGGGCTCGCCTGCATCTTCACCGCGCTCTGGATCGATCTCCCGCTCGAAGCGGTGATGATCAAGACCTCGGACGGCACCGACGATTTCGCGCTGCTCGCCATTCCGTTCTTCATCTTCGCCGGCGCCATCATGGCCGAAGGGGGCATGGCCGAGCGCCTTGTCAACCTCGCCAAGGTGTTCGTTGGCTTCATCCGCGGCGGCCTGGCGCTGGTGAACATCCTCGCATCGACCATGTTCGGCGCGATCTCGGGCTCGTCGGTGGCCGACACGGCCTCCATCGGCTCGGTGATGATCCCGCAGATGATCAAGAACGGCTATCCGCGCCTATTCGCCGTCAACGTCACGGTCTCGGGCTCGCTGCAGCCGCTGCTGATCCCGCCCTCGCACAACGCGGTGATCTACTCGCTCGCGGCCGGCGGTACGATCTCGGTCGGGGCCCTCTTCATGGCCGGCGTCATCCCGGGCGTACTGCTCGGCTTGTCGCTGATGATCCTCGTCCTCGTCATCGCGCGAAAAAGGAATTTCCCCAAGGGCGAGCTGATCACGGGCCGCCGCGCGCTCAGGATCGCGGTCGAGGCGTTCTGGGGCCTCATCACCGTGTTCATCATCATGGGCGGCATCATCTCGGGCGTGTTCACGCCCACCGAGTCGGCCGCGGTCGCATGCATCTACGCGTTCGTCATCACCATGTTCGTCTACCGCGACTACAAATGGCGCGATCTGCCGCTGCTGATCGGCCGCGTCGTGCGCACGGTCGGCATGGTGATGATCATGATCGGCTTCTCGGTCGCGTTCGGCTACATGATGGTGCAGCTGCAGCTCGCGCAGAAGGCGACCGAGTTCTTCATCGCGGTCTCGGACAACAGGTACGTCTTCCTGTTGTTGGTCAACATCCTGCTGCTGCTGCTCGGCACCTTCATGGACCTGGCGCCGATGCTGCTGATCTGCACGCCGATCTTCCTGCCGGCGATCAAGCTATTCGGGATCGATCCCGTCCATTTCGGGATGATCATGATCCTCAACCTCGGCATCGGCTTGCTGACGCCGCCGGTCGGTCCCACGCTCGTGGTCGGCTGCGCCATCGGAAAGGTGACCATGGAGGCGGTCTCGAAGAGCATCCTGATCTTCTATGTGCCGATGCTGGTCGTGCTGCTGCTCGTAACCTACATCCCCGCGCTTTCGCTCTGGCTGCCCCGGCTCTTCGGGTTGTGAGGCCTGCGGCCTTGACGCGACGACGACGGACGTGCCTGCATCGAAGGACGCAATACGAAGACGGAGGTGTACGAAACAGGGCCGCCGGCCCAAGCCCGAAACGGGCTCGCAAATATAAAACCTAGGGTGGACGCCATGAACGCTGCAAAGATCGGGACTTCCGGCCGCGCTTCCCGCCAGGGACACACGCGGCGCCGGGTGCTGACATTGGGCGCTACTGCCATGGGCGCGCTGGCGGTGAGCGCGCTGCCGCGCGGGGCCCGCGCGCAAGCCATCACCCTCCACGGCGCCAGCCAATTCAGCGACGCGCATGCCTTCACGAAGGCGATGGTGAGGTTCGAGGAGCTGGTGAAAAAGTACTACGGCAAGCCCGTCAACTTTGTCCTCCACAAGAACAGCGAGCTCGGGCTCGAGAAGGACTATTTCGCCTACATGAACCAGGGCAAGGCGGTGGACTACGCCATCGTCTCGCCGGCGCACATGTCGACCTTCTCGCGCGCCGCCCCATTCATCGACGCGCCGTTCCTGTTCCGCGACCTCGACCACTGGAACAAGGTGCTCGATCAGGACGTGCTGAAGCCGATCGCCGACGAGATCGCCGAGAAGGCCGACGTGATGCTGATCGGCTATGCCGGCGGCGGCACGCGCAACATCTTCGTCAACAAGCCGGTGCGCAACATGGCCGAATTGAAGGGCTTGAAGGTGCGCGTGCAGGGCGCCCCCATCTGGAGCCGCACCTTCGCCGCGGCCACGATGGCGCCGACTGTCATCGCCTACAACGAGGTCTACAACGCGATCCAAAATGGTGTCATCGCGGCGGGCGAGAACGAGGCGGCGGGGGTCGAGCAGATGAAGTTCTACGAGGTGGCGCCTAACCTCTCGATGACGCAGCACGCGATCACCATCCGCCCGCTCTGCTTCTCGGGCAAGACCTTCAAGCGCCTGCCGAAGGAGCTGCAGGAGGCGGTTTTGAAGGCCGGCAAGGAAGCGGGGAAATACGGCCGCGAGATCGAGTCGAGCGAGGACGAGCAGAAGCTCGTGGCGCTCGAGAAGGCCGGCAAGCTGAAGCGCATTCCGTTCGAAGGGCGCGACCAGATGAAGAAGCTCGTCGACCCGGTGATCCAGGCCTATGCCAAAGACATCGGGGCGGACGCGATCCTGGCCAAGATCAACGCGATCAAGTGACGAACCGCTGACGACGCGCGGGGCGGCCACGCCGCCGCCCCCCGCGTTCTCCCTGCCGGGGCAAACATGCGGCGCATCATCGACGTCTATCACCGCGTGCTCACGCTGCTGCTCGTCGCG
>DATBLL010000174.1:0-7736 GCA_036555425.1 Alphaproteobacteria bacterium
GGGCGACGGCACCTACATGTTCGCGAATCCGACGCCGGCGCATTTCGTCTCGGCCGCGATGGGGCTGCCGACCTTGACCGTCGTCGTCAACAACCGCATGTGGGCGGCGGTGCGCCGGGCGACCCTGAGCGTCTATCCCGACGGCGCCGCGGCCAAGGTCAACCGCGCGGCGCTCACCTATCTCGAGCCGGCGCCGGCCTACGAGATGATCGTCGGCGCCTCCGGCGGCTATGGCGAGCGCGTCGAGCGCGTCGAGGACCTGCCGGCCGCGTTCGAGCGCGCGCTGCACGCGGTCGAGGTGGAGAAGAAGCAGGCCGTGCTCAACGTGCTGATCGAATATTCCGACAGCGAGGCGCTGGCCGACACCAAGCGATAAGAGGCGCCCGGTCGCGCTTGCCGATACGGCGAAACCCTTGCATAGGAGCGCTGTCGAGATCACCGTTGCCGCCGCCGCCGCGATCCGGTCGATTGCGGTGCGTCTCGCGATCCCTTACGCCTGCCGGAACCCCATAACAAGGAAACGCCCGGAGCCACGCCATGATCGTCATCGACGTGCATACGCACATGCTGAGCCACGCCTGGTTCGACCTGCTGAAGGCGAAGGGCAAGCCGCGCTATACCGTGAAGCCGTCCAAGGACTGGCCGGCGCCGCTCGGCATCCATTCCGACGGCGCGCCGTTCATGACGCCGCAGGAAGGGCATTTCGACTACGAGCTGCGCATCAAGAAGATGAACGAGGCCAAGGTCGACCTCGCCATCGTCTCCTTGACCGCGCCCAACTGCTTCTGGGGCGGGCCCAAGACGAGCTTGAAGGCCGCGCAGCTCGTCAACGACGACATGGCCAAGGCGCAGACGGCCTGGCCCGACCGCATCCGCTGGTTCTGCTCGATCCCGTGGGAGCACGAGGAGCTGGCGCTCGCCGAGCTCGAGCGCGCCACCACGGCCGGCGCCATCGGCGTGATGGTGCTCGCCAACGTCGCCGGACGCTCCCTGACCGATCCGCGCTTTGCCAAGATCTGGAAGGCGATCGACAAGAAGGGCCTGCCGGTGCTCGTCCACCCCACGGCGCCGCCGGCGACGAAGCACCTCGACATCCAGCGCTTCAACCTGATCGCGCAGGTGGGGTTCATGTTCGACACCTCGCTCGCCGTTGCGCGCATGCTTTATGACGGCTTCCTCGACACCTATCCGAACGTGAAGCTCATCGCCGCGCACGCGGGCGCCACCCTGCCCTATCTCGTCGGGCGCATGGACATCTGCTTCGACAACATGGTGGCCGTGCGCGAGAAGGTGAAGCAGCGCCCCTCCGAGCTGCTGCGCCGCATCTACTACGATTCGGTCACCTTCACGCTCGACGCGCTCAAGATGGCGGTCGAGGTCGGCGGCGCCGACAAGGTGCTCTACGGCTCCGACTATCCGCACAACATCGGCGACATGCGCGGCTGCCTCTCGCGCGTCGACGCGCTGCCCTTCGACCAGCGCAAAGCCGCGCGCGGCACCAACGCGATGCGGATTTTCAAGATTTGAGCCGCTCGCCGGCCCTCACTTCCCAAGCATCGCCTTCGGCATTGCCTGGGCCCCTTCTCTTCCACTGCGTGGGAAAGAAAAGATAGAGGCGATGCGCACTCGACTTTTCTCTCCCGCTTGCGGGAGAGAAGGGGCCGGTTCGCGGCTCTCGGCCGTGAATGGAAAGTGAGGGCAGACGCCGCGCAATCGGCCCATGCCCCAAACTCTCGCCATCGTCCTCCCCGTCTTCGCCGTCATCCTCCTCGGCTACGGCATCGGCAAGACGCGCCTCTTCGGCGACGACGGCATCCGCGCGCTCAGCAATTTCTGCTTCTTCGTCACGATCCCGGCGCTGCTGTTCCGCTCGATGGCGCAGCTCGATGCGCCGCATGGCGATGCGCTCCTCATCGCCGCCGCGTTCTACGCCGCGGTGCTCGCGACCTTCGGCATCGCGATGGCGGCGGGGCGCTTCCTGTTCGGCTTGAGGCTCGGCGAACAGGCGCTGTTCGCGGTCGGCGGCACGTATTCCAACATCCTACTCTTGGGCCTGCCGCTCGTGATCACGGCCTTCGGCGAGAAGGCGGTGCTGCCGGCGAGCGCGCTGTTGGCGCTGCAATCGCCGATTCTCTTCACGCTGACTGCGATCGTGGTCGAGACGGGCCGCGGCGCGAGCGCGGGCGAAAGAAGCGGCGTCGGGACTGTGCTGCGATCGGCCGCGCTCTCGCTGCTGACCACGCCGGTGATCGTCGCGATGATCGCCGGCATGCTCTGGAGCACGACCGGTTTGGGTCTCGTCCCCGTCGTCGACAAGACGCTGGGATTCATCGGCCAGGCGGCGACGCCGACCGCCCTCTTCGCGCTCGGCGCCTCGCTGACCCGCTTCAAGCTCGGCGGGGATTTGCGGCAGGTGGCGGCGCTCGGCGTCCTGAAGCTCCTCGTGCTGCCGGCCGCCGCCTTCGTTTCGGCCCGCTACGTGTTCGACCTGGCGCCGCTCTATGTCGCGGTGGCAACGCTCTGCGGCGCGATGCCGACCGGCGTCAGCGCCTTCGTGCTCGCGATGCGCTACGAGACGCTGGTGGCGCGCATCGCGGCAAGCGTGATCGCCACCTCGGCGCTGGCCTGGGCGATCGCGGCCGGGCTGCTCGCCTGGTTCCTGCCGCGGATCGGCTGATCGGCCGCGTGTGACGGGCCGAGTTTCGCGTCAGCGAAACGACAGCCATTCCGGGCGGAACAGAAGCAGGCCGCCGATGCCGGCCAGCACGACGCCACCGACCAGTTTAGAAAAGCGAGTGTAGCGCGTCGCGAACCCGCTCAGGGTGAGCGTCGCCATCGCCGTGGCGAACACGAGCAGATCGTCGGCCATGAAGACCAGGATGTAGAGCGCGAGATACGCATAGTACTGCCAGAGGGGCAGCCGGCTTTGCGTCAGCACCTCGGTGTAGACGGCCGGCAGTCCGGCAGAGCACAAGAGGTCGATGAGATTGACGGCAACGGCGAGCGCCGCGACGCCGAGCAGGGCCAGCACGACGCGCCGCCGCTGGGCCATGTCCTTCAGGCGGTCCAGGAGCCGCCGGCGGCCTGCGGGCGCCGTCACCTGGCAGACGGCCTCGCCGCGCGCGAATTCGCGCAAGTAGTAGACGCCGCCCGCGAGCGCCACGAGCGCGACGCCGACGCGGATCCAGACGAGGGCGCCGAGCAGCAGCAGCACGTTCAGCCACGCCGCCATGATGGCGAAATAGACCAGCGCCGAGACCGCGATGAAGGCGCCGCCGAGCACCCACATGCGCCGCCGGTCCTCGAGACCGATGAGCAAGCCGAGCAGGAAGACGAGGCCCCACATGGCGCAGGGGTTGAATCCGTCGACCGCCGCCATGACGATGGTGAGCAGCGGAAGCGAGAGGCGGGCGGTCTCGATCTCGCCAATCAGCGGCAGCTTGACTGTTCGCGGCGGCGGCGGCCGCTCGATCTGCGGCTGGCCGCCGCCCTCTTTCGCCAGCAGCGGCTTGATCAAATCGGGGCAGGCGCTCGCCAGGCAGGCGCGCACATAGCGGACGATCGACGCGCCCGTGCTGCGGTCGTCGCCGTATCCGATCAGGACGCGCTCGCCGATCACGATCATTGGCACCGCGGGCCGGTCCACGGCGAACTTCTCGTTGGCGCGGCGGAACAGTTCGCCGCCGCCGCTTTCAACCTCGAATTTGTGGAGGCGCAGGCGCGGCTCGGCGGCGCCGAGGCGCTCGAGGAACTCCAGCGCCCGCTCGCAATGCGGGCAGGTCCGGCTCCAGAAGAGGTAGACGTCGACCGGTTCGGCCACCTCGCGCGCTTGCGCGGCGGCCGAAACGATGCCGGCGAGGAACAGCGCCGCGGCCACGAGCAGCTGCGCCGCGCGGATCAACGCCGCTTCCCCGCGCGCCGGGCTTCGTCCATGAGCCGATGCTCCTTGATCGAGACACGCCGCGAACACGTTCGCGCACCGATAGAGCGCACGCCGGACGGACACCGATGAGCATCGAGTACCGTTTGCGGCGCGATCCGACGTTGACCAAGATCAACAGCCCGATGCGGCCCACGCGGCGCGTTGACCCGAATCAAGCGTCCGGTGCGCCGTACCAGGTATCTTGAGGCCAATTGAATAGGGGCACCGGCGCATGCCGTCGGCCTATGTCGCGGTTCTCCTGCTCTCATTGCTATCCGTCGCGACGACATGCGTCGGCGTGATCCTAGCGGCATTGATCCGCGAGAGCACCCGGGCAATCGCAATCGGGATCGGCTTTTCGGCCGGGATCATGATCCTCGTCTCGGTGGTCGAGCTGATCCCCGCGGCGCACGCCGTCCTCGGCGCGGAGGCGGCGGGCCTGGCCGTCGCATTGGGCGCGGGATTCCTCTTGCTCGCCAATTTCGCCATTCCCCATACCCACATCGTCCCCGAACACGGCCTTGCCGACACCAGGCTCGTCCGCTCGGTGTACCTGATCGTGGCCGGACTCATCCTGCACGACGTGCCTGAGGGGTTCGCGATGGCCAATGCCTATGTTGCGTCGCCCTCACTCGGCCTGCTCGTGGGGCTAGCGATCGCGCTTCACAACCTGCCGGAGGAGCTGGCCATGGCAATTCCGGCCATGGCCCTGCGCAGCAAACCGTTCTTGCTCGGAGCGGCGATCCTCTCGGCCCTGGCCGAGCCCGTGGGAGCGATTATCGGGCTGTTCGCCGTAGGAATTTGGCCCGGGCTCAACGCCTATTTCATGGGCTTCGCCGCCGGCGCCATGATATTCGTCTCGATCCACGAGCTCGTGCCTATGGCCCGGCGTTTCGGGCGCATCGGGTGGTTTGCGGCCGGCGTCGTCCTGAGTGTCGCCGCACACCGTCTGCTGGCGATTGTCACGGTCGGCTAGCCCGAACGAAGTCTGAGGGCGCGACGAATCGATGGTTCGAAACCGCATTGAATCCGCAGGGAGCAGGATCCCATGGCCAAGGAAGCAGCCGCACCGCCGATCAATCTGGACAAAGCTCTGCTCAACCCGGATTCCGTATTCGCCTCGCCGGAGGAGGTGCGCGACCACGCCGAGCTCAGCGCAGAGCAGAAGATCGAAATCCTGTGCCGATGGGAATACGATGCGTCCGAGATTGCCGTTGCCAGCGAGGAAGGCATGCCCGGCGCCGAAAACGGCGATCTGCTGCGGCGAATCCTGCTTGCCCTCGAGCAGCTGACCCACGGCCTCGACGTCGAGCACGTCGCCCCGACCAAGCAGCACGGGCGGCCCAACGGAACCGGCCGGCGCAGAAGACGGCGATGATGGCGAGCGCTAGCGCCTTCCCGCGGCCTTGACCGCGGCGAGCGCCAGGAACGCGGCGCCGAAGGTGGTGAGCCGGCCCAGCGCGCGGTCGCAGGGTGCGAGCAGCCGCGCCGCCAGGCCGCAACGCGGGTAATAGATCGCGCCGCGCAGCGTTTCGGGCTCAAGCCCGGCTTGTTTGGCCAGAGCGCGAAGCTCGCGCGCGGTGCGGAACCGCGCGCTCCGCCACAGCCGCGAGCCCAGCCAGGCGCGCATGCGCCGCATCGCGGCCCAGGAGCTCCACTTGCCCAATTCGCCGATCACGAGCCGGCCGCCGGGCCGGAGAACGCGCGCCATTTCGTGGAATACGGGGGCCGCGTCCGGGACGAAGCACAGGATGGTGATGGCAGCCACGACGTCGAAGCTTTCCGCCGAAAACGGCAAGCGGTGCGCATCCGCGACCTCGAAGGCGATGTCGGCGCCGTGCCGCTCCGCGCACCGCTGCGCCGCCGCGATCATGGCGGGCGACGAATCGATGCCCACGACCTCGGCGCCGCGCTCGTGCAATGTCACCGCGAGAGCGCCGTCGCCGCAGCCGACGTCGAGTACGCGCCGGCCGCGGACGTCGCCCACGAGCTCCAGGATCAGCCCCTGCTCGAGGCGCTCGGTGACCGCGCCGGTGGTGGATGCGCGCCATCTCGCATAGGCGTCCGGCCCCAGTTCCGGCACCGGGCATGCTGCTGCGCTGTCGGCCGTCATGGCATCGCCGCCGCCGCCGCGGGAAGCGCGAGCTGCTCGCGCAGCACGGCGACGAAGCGTGCATTGTCGTCGGGCCGCGCGGTGGTGACGCGCATGAAGCCTTTGCCGAGCCGGGCATCGTTCAACGGCTTGATCAAGATTTCATGCTCTTTGAGCCGTTCGGCGAGCACCGCCGCGTCATGGGGCGCGAAATCGGCGAGGAAGAAATAGCTCTCGGTCGGGAAGGTGCGGACGCCGAGCGCGCGCAGCTGCGCGGCCAGCGCTTCCGTCCATCGCCGCAGCATGACCACGCGCTCGCGAATCTTGTCTTCGTGCGCGAGCGTTGCCAGCGCGGCCGCTTCGCTCGGCCGGGCCAGGGGATAGGCGTCATTGTTGGCGTTGAGATCGTCGGCGATGGTCTCCGGCAACACCGCATAGCCGACGCGGAAACCGGCGAGGCTGTGCGCCTTCGAGAGCGTGCGCGTGACCAGCAGATTGGAAAAGCGCGGAACGAGATGCGCGACCGTGTCGCCGGCCATGCCGATGAAGGCCTCGTCCACCAGGAAGCGCGTCTTCGGCTGGCGTGTGAGCAGCGCCGGAAGCGCGTCCACGTTAAAAGTGAGCCCGTTCGGGTTGTTGGGATTGACGATGACTGCGAGCGTCGTCCCCGGCGGAATTTCGAGCGCGGCCAGGTCGAAGCGGAAATCCCGCTCGGGCAGAAGCCGCGTCTCGGTGAAGCGCTCCGCGATTTCCGGGAAGAGCGCGTAGGTCGGCGTCAATAGATGCACCTGCTGCCCGAAGCGGTCGAACAGCTGGCGCAGGATCAGCTCCGATCCGGCGTTTATGTGGACGAGGCGCTCGGGAACGCCATGCGAGGCGGCGAGGCGGCGGCGCAGCGGCGCCGAATGGGCCTCGGTGTAGTAGTTGCTGCGCGGCAACTCGGCTGCGGCCGCCGCGATCGCCTCGTCGAGCGGTGGCAGCGGATTCTCGCACAGCAGCAGCTTGATGCCCGCGAAGCTCCCGCCGCCTTTCTCGAGCAATGCCGTCATCGGCCCCTGCCCTTGCGCCGCGCCCACGCCTATTCGTGAGCAATCGGCTTGTCCGTGAACAGATAATCCTTGAGCTCCTTGGAGAAGGCCGGGTCTTTGCGCCGGATCCACTCCAGCAGCATCGCCGCGTGCTCCTTTTCCTCGTCGCGGTTGTGGGCGAGCACGGCCTTGAGGTCCTTGTCCGTGCAGGCATCGGCGCGCTGCTGGTACCAGTCGACCGCTTCCAGTTCCTCGATCAGCGAAACGATCGCCCGGTGCATGTTGCGGGTTGCCTCGCTGAGGTCGCTTGCGGCTTCGTGCAGGCCTTCGTGTGCCATCGTCATGCTCCTTATTTGCTGATTCTCTGGCCTTGTGCCCGCCGGCGACGGCGGTGCCGTAGCGGACCGGCGCGGGACGGCGTGACTCCCTTCGCTGGCACTCCGGCGCGTGGTTCCTGGCGCCGGCGGGCGAGGCAGCGCCGGAACGCCGGCAAATGCCGGAGCTGCGAGGCTTGCTGGAGCCGGCGGAACACCGCCCGCACATCCGCGTGGCGGGCGCGCGCCAGCAACCGATCATAGAGCCGGCTGTTCTCGATCTCCGCGGTGACGCCGGCTTGGCAGGCCGCGCGCACGCTGGCGAACCGCGCAACTTTGCCCGGCCACGGATTGCGCGGCAGCGGCAGGCCGGAGCGCGC
>DATBLL010000187.1:0-39414 GCA_036555425.1 Alphaproteobacteria bacterium
CGTCGCCTGCGTGACGCGCCGCAACGCCGACAAACTGGCGCCGCTGGTGGCTCAAATCCGCGCCGACGGCGGCCAGGCCGAGGCCTTCGGCAGCGACGCGCGGCGCGAGGAGCAGGTCGTCGAATTGTTCGGGCGCATCGAGCGCGACATCGGCCCTATCGAAGTCTGCGTCTACAACGTCGGCGGCAATGTCCGGTTCCCGATCCTGGAGACGACGTCGCGCGTCTACTTCAAGGTGTGGGAGATGTGCGCGATGGGCGCGTTCCTCGCCGGGCGCGAGGCCGCGAAATACATGGTCCAGCGCGGGCGCGGGACCATTCTGTTCACTGGGGCCACGGCCAGCGTGCGCGGCAGCGCGGGCCATGCCGCCTTCGCCGGCGGCAAGCACGCGAAGCGAGCCCTCGCGCAATCGATGGCGCGCGAACTCGGCCCCAAGGGCATCCATGTCGCCCATGTCGTCATCGACGGCGGCATCGACACGCCCTTCATCCGCGAAAGCCGGCCCGACATCTACGAGCAGCGCAGAGGCGCCGACGGCCTCTTGGCACCCGACGCCATCGCCGAGACCTATTGGCAGATCCACAGGCAGCCGCGCACCGCGTGGACGTTCGAGACGGATCTTCGCCCATGGTCCGAGACGTGGTGAGTCACCCTCTCACGCGTAGGGGCGCGCTGCACGCGCCCTGCGTCCGCCCGCGCAATGATTTGCGTGATGCACGCCAATGCCAGAGCCCCGTCCTAAGCGGTACAACACCCGGATCGGACAGCATGCGGCCAAGGGGCGCGCGCAGCGCGCCCCTACGCGTGAGACGTGGTGCGCAGCAGCTTCATCACGGCCGCCGGCCGCGGGATCGGGGCCACGGCGCCGTAGCCCTCGGTCTTGAGCGCCGCAGCTGCGTTGGCGTAGCGCCCGGCGGCGAACGCATCGTCGCCGGCGAGGCGGCGCGCGAGGAACGCGCCGGCGAAGGTATCGCCTGCGCCGGTGGCGTCGATCGCCTTCACCGCATGGCCGGCGATGTGTTCACGCTTGGCGCGTGTCGCCACGAAGGCGCCCTTCCCGCCCCGCTTCACGACGACTGTCGCCGGGCCGAGGCCGAGCACCGCGTCGGCGTCGCTGCAGCCCCAAAGCCGCTCCGCTTCCTCGTCGCTGGTGAACACGACATCGGCGAGCCGACAGGCCGCCTCGATCGCCGGCCGCGCCTTTTCGAGCGGCCACAGGCGCAGGCGCAGATTGGTATCGTAGGCGGTGGCGACCCCGCGCTTTTGCGCCAGCGCCATCGCGTGCAGCACCGCTTCGTTGGCGCTGTCGCTGATCGCCTGGCTGATCGCCGAGGTCTCGAGGAATTTCGCGCGCCCGATGTAGTCCTCGGGAATCTCGGCCTTGGTCAGCCGGCTCGCCGCCGAGCCGGTGCGGAAGAACGTGAATTCGTGGCCGCGCTCGGAATGGGTGACGAAATAGATGCCGGTCGGCGCGTCCTGGCGGCGGATGACGGCGCCGGCATCGACCTTCTCGTCGGCCCAGAGCCGCATCAGTGCGTCGCCGAAGGGATCGCTGCCGATCGCCGCGATGTAGCCGGCCGAGGCACCCTGCCGCGCCGCCGCGATGGCGCAGTTCGACGTGTCGCCGCCATGCCCCTCGAGCCAATAGACGCGCCCGTCCTTGCCCGGCGGCTGGCGGTTGAACTCAATCATCGGTTCGCCGAGACAGACGAGGTCCGGCATCGATCTTCCCTCTTCGCTCGCTCACAATAACGCGCCGGAAAGGATGTGGAATGCGCAAATCCGTCGAGTTCTACTTCGACTACGGCAGCCCGGCCTCGCACCTCGCGTTTTTCGAGCTGAGGAAGATCGCGCGCACCGCCGGCGCCGAGATTCTGTGGCGCCCGATCCTGTTGGGCGCGGTCTTCAAGGCAATCGGCAGCCGCTCGCCGGTCGAGATCGCGCCCAAGGGCAAGTGGACGATGTGGGACTTCGGCAACTACGCGGCGCGCTACGGCGTGCCATTCGTGCACAATCCGCATTTCGTCATCAACACGCTGCCGCTGATGCGCGGCGCGCTGGTGGCCGAGCGGCGTGGCGAGCTCGAGCGCTACTCCGAGGCGATGTTCCTCGCCATCTGGCGCGACGCGCTCAACATGGGCGATCCGGCCGTGATCGGCCAGACGCTCGTCAAGAGCGGCTTCGACGCCAAGGCCTATTTTGCCGGCACGCAGGAGCAGGCGATCAAGGATGATTTGAAGGCTCGCACCGATGCGGCCGTGGCGCGTGGGCT
Organism: Alphaproteobacteria bacterium; assembly: GCA_036555425.1. Taxonomy (GTDB): domain Bacteria; phylum Pseudomonadota; class Alphaproteobacteria; order Bin65; family Bin65; genus SBBV01. Next base: position 2,273 of record DATBLL010000187.1, read on the forward strand.
CTTCGGCCTCCCCACCTTCTTCGTCGGCGAGAAGATGTGGTGGGGCCAGGACCGGCTCGAGTGGGTCAAAGAGGCGCTTGCCGCGTAGGAGCGTGCTGCGCGCGCCCTGCGGACGCGGGAGCGGCATCGGCCGATTGCCGCGCGGGCGCAACATGCGCCGACGTCCGTTCGCCGGAGGAGCAAGGGCGCGCGCAGCGCGCCCCTACGTTGCCGATCGCCGTCACATCGGATCGATGACTGGCGCCTTCACCTTCGGCGTCTCGATCACGGGCGTGCCGTAGGTGGCGAAGCTTTCGGGCAGGCTCGCGCCCCAATAGACGCCGGTGCCGCGCTCTTTCTCGTTCCACACCACGGTCTGCCAATCCGGGGCAAAGATGAGGTAGCTGCCCGAATAGACCTCGATGCGGTTGCCGCCGGGCTCGTAGGAGTAGAGATAGAAGCCCTGCGAATTGTTGTGCTTCGAGGGCCCGGCCTCGATGAAGACGCCGTTCTCGGAGAGGATGTCGGCGGCGCGCATCACGTCGTCGCGGTTGTCGACCCAGAGCGAGAAGTGATGCAGCCGCCCGTGCGCGCGGGCCGCGTCGGCCACGTAGGCGACCTGGTGATGCACCGGCGAGGGCGAGAGCCACGAGCCGATCTCGTCGCGGCCCTCGTTGAAGATCACCTGCTCGGAGAGGCGGAAGCCCAGCGTCTCCTGCGCGAAGCGGCGGTTCTCGGGCACGGACTTGCAGAACAGCGCCAGGTGATCGATGCGCCGGACATTGACGCCGCGGCCCGTGAACTTCATCGGCAGGTTCTTGAGCGTCGAACGCAGTTCGGCCGGCGGCTCGTAGCGCTCCTCCTCGTAGTAGATCTCCATCGCGTGGCCGTCGGGGTCGCGGAAGCGGAACGAGCGCCCGCGCCCGAAATCGCCGTTGCTCCAGCCGAGGCCGAGGCCCGCCGCCTCGATCGCGGCGACGCGGCGGTCGAGCGCGGCCGGGCTCGCCGCCCGCCAGGCGATGCAGCCGACACCGGCACCCTTGGCCGCGCTGATCTTGAGCGTGGCGGCGGCGTAGTCGCCATAGCCGCGCAGATAGTGTGCCTCGCCTTCGCGGTGCACGACCTCCATGCCGAGCAGGTCGCGGAAATACCAGAGCGTGCGTTCGGGCTTGGGCGTGAACAGCTCGACGGAGCCCAGATGGGCCACGTCCTGAATCCGTTCGGCTGAATCCGCCATTGCGCCGTCCTCCGCTTGCCTGCGGAAGATGCGCGCGCCGCAGCGCCTATACTTTGATCTGCGTCAAGAGCGGAGAGTTCGGCCGGCGGCGGGCGAAGCTAGTTCGTCTCGCCGTCGGCGCTCTGGGTCCTCCAGGTGGCGAGGCGGCTGTCGGCGGCCTGGCGCTGCGCGGTCGAGAGCTCGGCGCCCAGCGCGGTGCGGAAGCGCTGCGCGCCTTCGACGCCGCTGCGCGCCGCGACGCCGTACCAGAAATATGCCTCGGAGGGATCGGCGGTAACGCCCAGGCCCTGCGCGTAGAGATGCGCCAAGCCCATCGCGGCGCGCGCATGGCCCTGGTCGGCCGCGGTCCTGTACCACTTCAGCGCCTCGCGATAGTCGGGCGCGGCGCCGACGCCGTCGGCGAGCATCTGGCCGAGGTTGTACTGGCCGGCCGCATCGCCGCGCTCGGCCGCGCGCTTGAACCAGCTGCGCGCCTCGGCGTAGTCGCGATCGACGCCGAGCCCGTGGCGGTGCATGTAGCCGATGTTGTTGAGCGCGCCGGCGTGATCCTGCGCCGCCGCCTTCTGATACCAGGCGAGCGCGCGCGCGAAGTCCTGCGTAACGCCGAAGCCGTGGCGGTACATGTAGCCGAGGTAGTTCTGCGCCGGCGCGTAGCCGGCCGCCGCCGCCTCGCCGAAGGCGGCGAGCGCCGCATTGTAGTTCTTGCTGCGGAATTCCTTGACGCCCGCCGCGAAATTGGCCGCCGACGCCGGCGCGCTCGGGGCCGCGCGGTCGCCGGGCCGCGCCGGCGCGGAGGGCGCCCGCCGCTCGGCGTCGGCGCGTTCTTCCGGCCGGCCCGTCGCCGGCGCCGTCTTGGCGAGCTCGATCTTGGCCTTGGCGACGTCGAGCAGGCGGCGCGTCTCGGCCAGCACCGTGGAGTCGGGCTCGAGCTTCTCGGCCGCGGCCAGGAAGCGCTCGGCCTCGCGGATCTCGCCGCGCTGGATGAGTTCGCGCGCCTGCATCAGCAGCGTGTGAGCGATCTGGCGCGCGCTTTCCGCAGCGTCGGCGGCGGGAATGGGCGTCGGGCGTGCGCTTTCGGCGGCGGCCGCGCGCTCGCTCGGCGTCGTCACTCCGCCGTCCCAGACCACGTTCCAGATATCGACCGAATAGGCGGCCGCGGTGCCGGCGAGGCCGCCCAGTACGACGCCGGCAAATCGTTGCAGCCAGAGCTTGCCGCGGCCCCGAGGCGCCGCCGAGTCGTCCTGCATCGCATCAATCGCGTAGCCGCGCATGCCCCGTCCCCCATCATCGCGCCCGCGAGGCGCACCGCCATCCAGACGTTAAGAAGAGTATTATGTTTGGCGCGGGCTGAGAAGCTTGGTAATGCCACATTAACTACGATTTCTACGATGTTGGTAAAATTAACTTATTTTGCCATCGCCTGAGTCGCCACGCGATCCAGCGCCGTAACTCGGAGCGAACGCGCCGTGCGGTCGCGATGCGCCGGACGCAAACCGTTCATCCGATCGCAGGCGCGCTGCGTAGAGCGCTTGCACCCTCTCGTACGGAGAACGCCATGCCCGATGCGATCGCCCTCGAGCTCCGCGCCCGCCGCGAGGCGCTGATCCGCGCCCACGCGGACGCCGAGAACCGCCACGACGTCGAGGCGACGCTCGAGACCTTCCACCGGCCGCGCTACGAGGTGGTGCCATTGGGCGAGCCGATCGACGGCGCCGCCAACGTGCGCGATCTGCTCAAGGGGCTGCTCGAGGGCTTTCCCGATTTCCGCGCCGAGATCGACCGCCTGCATCACAGCGACAGTGTCGTCGCCGTCGAACTCCGCATAACCGGCACCCATCGCGGCCCCTGGGCCAGCATTCCGCCGACGGGCCGCCGCATCGACGTGCCGGCCTTGAGCCTCTTCAAGTTCGACGGCGACAGGCTCGAATGCGAGAAGGTCTATTTCGACATGGCGACGCTGATGCGCCAGTTGGGCGCGCTGGCGTAAGCGGCGAAGGCGTGGCGCCCGCCCCTATTTCTTCTTTTCCACCTTGTTCTTGATCGGCTTCACCGACTTCAAATAGACCGCGATCGCCTTGAGGTCTTCGTCGGTGAGATGGCTCGTGCCGTGATTGACGACGTCGGTCATGGCGCCGCCGACGAAGTCGCCGTCGGGCAGGAGCCCCGACTTGAGCACATCGACGACGGCGCTCTCGCTCCACTTGCCGATGCCGGTCTCGGGATCAGGCGTGATGTTGGGCGCGGTGCCGCCTTCGATGTCGGGCGCGCCGGCGAGGAAGAGATCGCGCTTCAAGCCGCCGATCCCGTTGCGCGGCGTATGGCACTCGCCGCAATGGGCGAGATGGTTCACGAGATAGGCGCCGCGATTCCATTCGGCCGATTTGGTCTCGTCGCGCTTGAAGCGCGCGCGGTCGAAAAACCGCCACTTCCAGAAAGTGAGGCCGAAGCGGATGTTGTAGGGAAAGCCGAGCGCGTGCGGCTTGTTGGGCGTCGCCACCGCCGGCAGCGTTACGATGTAGGCCTTGATGTCGAGTAGATCGCGGTCGTCGGCGCCGGCGAACGAAGTGTAGGGGAAGGCCGGATAGTAGTTGTGCCCGGCCGGCGAGCGCCCGGTGCGGAATGCATGCACGAACTCGACGTCCGTCCACTTGCCGATACCGTGCGCCGGATCTCTGCTGATGTTGGGGGTGAGGAACGCGCCGAATGGCGTCTTGAGCGTGCGGCCGCCGCCGAGGATCGGGCCCTTGTCCTTGAGCGTCTGCGCGTCGGTATGGCAGGCGACGCAGCCGCCGGCGCGGATGAGATACTCGCCGCGCTTCGCGTCCGGCGCCACCGTGATCGAGAGCGCGAGGGGCGCGCGCTGCCCTTCCCAGAGCGCGGCGCCCAGCACGGCGGCGGCGCCGACGACCGCGATTCCGAGCACGATCTTGTAGGCGGCTTTCATGCGGACGGCCCCGAAACGCGAACGGCGCGGCGGGAGTGTTCCGCCGCGCCGTCCGTCGTGCAAGCGCGTAAAACGCGGGCTAGTTCATCTTCGCGCGATAGGTGCCGTGGCAGCCGCCGCAGCCGTCCTTGCCGACCTCGCCGAAGGCCGCGAGCGAGGCGGCGGGATCGCCGCTCTTGAGCGCGTCGGCGAGCTTGGCGGCGGCGGCGCCGAGCGCATCGGCCGACTTCTTGAAGCCGGGCGCGTCGGACCAGATCTTGTCGAGCGCGTTGGTTTTGCCGGCCTTGGCGTCGGAGCCCTTGGGGAACATGGTCGGGATAGCGGTCGCCGAAAAGGTGAGCGCGCGGGCCGCGCCCTCGACCTGCTTGAGCCGTGCCGGATCCTTGGAATCGATCGCGGACTTGATGGCACCCGCCGCAGCGCCTTGAAGCCTCATCAGCGCCTGCCGCTCGGTGATCGCTGCCGCGCCGTCGCCGGCGATCGCCGCGCCGATCGGAGCCAACGCGACCGCCGCCGCGAGCGCAAGCGCGGAGATCGCAGTGCCAAGAATTCTCATTTATCCCTCCTGTTTGGCGCCGCCCGGTCGTGCCTGGAATTTGCCGGCCGGCGGAGGCAGTCTGCCTCAATCCGAGAACAACCTTGAGCGTCCTTCATTGCCCGCTCACGAAACTGTGATACTGCTGCAAGTCTTTGACAAAGAGGACACTTCCGGATAGGCACGCGCCCTTCCCGGGATCGTTTTGAAAGCCATGACACGCATCGCCAGCGTCTGCGTCTATGCCGGCTCGCGCAAGGGCCGCCACCCGGAATTCGTGACGGCGGCCGAGGCGCTGGGACGCGGCTTGGCCGAGCGTGGCATGAGCCTGGTCTATGGCGGCGGCAATGTCGGCATGATGGGCGCCATGGCCGATGCGGCGCTGGCCGCAGGCGGGCGCGTGGTGGGCGTGATCCCGCGCTTCCTCGAAGAGCGCGAGGTGCGGCGCAAGGATCTCACCGAGCAGCACAGCGTCGGCAGCATGCATGAGCGCAAGGCGAAGATGGCCGAGCTCTCCGACGCCTTCGTCGTGCTGCCGGGCGGGCTCGGCACGCTCGACGAGACCTTCGAGATCCTCACCTGGCGCCAGCTGCGCCTGCACGACCATCCGATCCTCATCGCCGATATCGGCGGCTATTGGAGCGATCTCTTCCGCCAGATCCAGCGCGCCGTCGCCGAGGGCTTCGTCTATTCGGAGGAGACGCGCCTCTTCGAGCGCCACGAGACGATCGCGGACGTGCTCGCGCGCCTCGACACGCTCGCCGCCCCCGCCCACGCCGAGGTCCTGCGTCGCGCGTAAGCGCGAGCGAAGCTTCGGCTGCGGCGAAGCTTGCGCTTGCGCTGTTGGCGAATGGCCGCTTATGGTCCGGCGCCGGCTGGCCCTAGCGGCCACCGCGCCCCCTCTTTCGCCCCAGCCGGACTGCAGCAAAATGAAAAAGATCAAGGTGAAGAATCCCGTCGTCGATGTCGACGGCGACGAGATGACCCGCATCATTTGGAAGCTGATCAAGGACAAGCTGATCCTTCCCTATCTCGACATCGACCTCAAATATTTCGACCTCGGCATCGAGCACCGCGACGCGACGCGCGACCGCGTCACCATCGACGCGGCCGAGGCGATCCGCCATCACGGCGTCGGCGTCAAGTGCGCGACCATCACGCCCGACGAGGCGCGCGTCAAAGAGTTCAACCTGAAGGAGATGTACAAGTCGCCGAACGGCACGATCCGCAACATCTTGGGCGGCACGATCTTCCGCGAGCCCATCGTCTGCAAGAACGTACCGCGCCTCGTGCCCGGCTGGACGCAGCCCATCGTCATCGGCCGCCACGCCTTCGCCGACCAGTACCGCGCCACCGACTTCGTGGTGCCCGGCAAGGGCAAGCTCACCATCACCTTCGTCGGCGCCGACGGCAAGAAGATCGAGCGCGAGGTGTTCGCGTTTCCGGGCAGCGGCGTCGCGATGGCGATGTACAATCTCGACGACTCGATCCGCGATTTCGCGCGCGCCTGCATGAACTACGCGCTGCAGCGCAAGTTTCCGCTCTACCTTTCGACCAAAAACACGATCCTCAAGGCCTATGACGGCCGCTTCAAGGATGTGTTCCAAGAGATATTCGACAAGGAATATGCCGAGAAGTTCAGGGCCGCCGGTATCGGCTACGAGCACCGTCTGATCGACGACATGGTGGCCGCCGCGCTCAAGTGGAGCGGCGCCTTCGTCTGGGCGTGCAAGAACTACGACGGCGACGTGCAGTCCGACGTGGTGGCGCAGGGCTTCGGCTCGCTCGGCCTCATGACCTCGGTGCTGATGACGCCCGACGCCAGGACGATCGAGGCCGAGGCCGCGCACGGCACGGTGACGCGACACTATCGCGAACACCAGAAGGGCAAGGAAACCTCGACCAATCCGATTGCCTCGATCTTCGCCTGGACGCGCGGCCTCGCCTTCCGCGGCAAGCTCGACGGCACGCCCGATCTCGTGCGCTTCGCCGAGGCGCTGGAGAAAGTCTGCATCGGCACGGTCGAAGCCGGCTTCATGACCAAGGACCTGGCGCTGCTCATCGGCCCCGATCAGAAATGGCTGACGACGACGCAGTTCCTCGACAAGCTCGACGCCAACCTCAAGACCGCGATGGCGAAGGCCGCCTGAGCCATCGACGCTCCGCTGGTCCCGCGGTCCCTGCCGGCCGAAACGCGCAAAGCGCGGTTCGGCCGTGAGCAGCGCATCGGCGTTGCGTCATGACTTGGCTCTGGATCCCGACCACCATCGCCGCCGCGCTGCTGCAGAACATCCGCACGGCGCTGCAGAAGCACCTGAAGGGCCGGCTCAGCACCACCGCCGCGACCTATACGCGCTACGTCTTCGGCTTCCCGCTGGCGATTCTTTATCTCGCCGCGCTCAACGCCGGCTTCGGCGAGGCAATGCCGGCGTTCAGTTGGAGCTTCGCCTTCTGGATGGCCCTTGGCGCGCTGACGCAGATCGTCGCCACCTCGCTGCTGCTCTACGCCTTCACCTACAAGAATTTTGCGGTCGGCGTCGCCTACTCCAAGACCGAGGTGATCCAGGCCGCGGTCTTCGGCCTCGTGTTTCTCGGGGAAACCGTCACCGGCTTCGGCGCCGTCGCCATCGTGCTCGGCACGATCGGCGTCATGCTGATGTCGCTCGACCGGCGCCAGCCGCTCACCCGCGCGTTCCTGCTGGGCTGGGCCGAGCGCCCGGCGCTGATCGGCATCGCCTCCGGCGGCGTCTTCGCGATCTCGGCGGTCGCCTTCCGCGCCGCGTCGCTGGCGCTCCGCCACCCCGATTTCCTCATCGCCGCCGCCTACACGGTCGTCTTCGCGACCGTGCTGCAGACGCTGCTGCTGACGGCCTATCTCTACGCCCGCGAGCGCGACCAGGTGCGGCGGGTCTTCAAGCTCTGGCGCATCGCGAGCCTGCCCAGCATCGCGGGCGTGCTCGGGACGATCTGCTGGCTCACCGCGATGACGCTGCAAAGCGTCGCCTATGTGCGAACGCTTGGCCTCATCGAGCTGGTGTTCACCTTCGCGATCTCGGTCCTCGCGTTCCGTGAAAAGCCGGCCAAGAACGAGGTGATCGGAGTCGCGCTGCTCGTTCTCGGCATCGCGCTCGTGCTCAACGTCCGCTGACGCGGCACGCCGACGCGGCGCGCCAATGTGCCGCTCAGCGCCCCACCCGTTCGCCGCGCGCCGTTTCCCATAGCGCGAGGCGCGCGGCTTTCTCGAGCAAATCGGAGCGGCCGACGCCGTGCACACGCGCGCGCGCGTCGACGCGTTCGACGAGGCCCGCCGGCAGCTCGACGTTGACGCTGACACGGCCGGCCGCACCATCCGCCACCGACTCGGGCGCGGACACGACGATGGGGATCGCCTTCATGCGCGCGGCGCGGTCGAGCAGCCATTCCGGCGCCGTCGGCCGCGGAATCGGCAGGCCCGCGGTCGCGCGCAGCGCGATCTCCTCGGCGAGCATGCGCTCGGCCAAGAGGCGTGCGTCGGCCAAAGTGTCGCTCCACGTCGCGCACTCCGGAAAATCGGGCAGTTGGATGCGGTAGCGGTCCGCGCCGTCCTTGGTGAGCAAAGCGATATAGCAGCGCATCGCCGATTCTCCTTGGTTCGGCCTGCCGATAGCCGGCCGGATGAAATGGCTCAATCTCCCGCACGCCGCCGCGGCGAGACCTTTTCGCATTCGCTGGTTTTGCATATCGCGCCCCGGCCCCGACGAGAGGATCGACGCATCGGGGTGATATCGCATCGCGCGATGCCCATTCTTTAGTCGTGATTGATGGCCAGAGTGTGACGCGGGCAAATTTTTTTGTTTTGCGGCGCAGCGGAACCTTTCGCACATGCGCTGCAAACGTCATGAACGATTCCGCGTGGCGCATCCGCGCAGTGTTCACGCGGCCGACGACATTTCGTCGCGCCGCGCGCGCCAGACGAGGACGATCAATCCGATGTGTGCGATTGCATACAAGAGGAATCCGCTGCCCTCGGCGAGGCGATCGGTGCAGAAGCGCGAGGCCTCGACGCAGCGCCCGGCACGCTCGAGCCAGAGGACCGCGAGGGCGAGGGCGCCGAAGCCAACGATAGCCGCGCCGACCGTGGCGATAATGCGCCCGGCGCGCCGCGTGCGATTGAACATCGTGGCGCCGAGAATCATCAGCAGTCCGGCGAAGGCGAGCGGCGACAGGAGAACGAGAATCGCCTTGCCGATGTTGCGGCCAAGGCCCACGGGCTCGAGGCTGGCCAGCATCGCGCCCCACGCGCCGATCGGCACGAGGGCGAAAATGACCAGGAGGACGATGACGAGGACCGGGTTGCGCATCGCGCCAGACTGTGCAACGCGCCGCGGGAAATGCAAAGCGCTGCAGGCTACCGGCTCGGCTCCCGCATCGCTCTGTCCAGGCCATCGAGCGTCCGCTCGAGCATGGCTCTTCGAAGATCTCCGCGATGACGCCGAGGCAAAGCGTGAAGTCTCGATGCCGGGTCGGCATATGAGACCCCGCAATTTCCGCGCCGGGGCCTGCCTTCCTATTTGGGCATATGTTGCCCAACGACAGCTCCTCCGGGTTCAGCCGGAGGTGAATAGCTTCGCCATGACCACGCAACTAGGCCGCACAGGACGAGAAGATATGCAATCGTGCCGACCCAGACAGCAAGCGGCGCCTCTCTCACGAAGAATAGTGCCGCAACACCCCACACGAGCACGATCCCGGTCCCTACTGAAGCCACTATTCGGGCGATCCGCGGCTTGCGCACGAGCAGACCTCCGCCCGTAACGATCATGATCCCGCCGATCAACGCTGGGATGAAAACGAGCACGATGAGGAACATGATCGCCGCCGCATCTCCTCCCTTGCGCCCTTCCGGATGGCGGGAGAATTCGACGAATACGGATGCCGTCCAGACCCATGCGCCGATGGGCACGAGGCCGAAGAGGATAAGAGGCGCCATGAGGAACGCAGGCTTGCGCATCGCATTAGCGTACCCATCCGCGCCGGCAACGCATAGAGGCGACGGTTAGCGCGAGAGCTCCCGCATCGCCCTGTCGAGCCCGTCGAGGGTCAGCTCGAACATGCGCTCCTCGAAGATCTTCTCGATGATGCCGATGGAGGGTGTGTAGTCCCAGTGCTTGGCGGGCACGGGATTGAGCCACACCGAGTGCGGATAGGTTGCGACGACGCGCCTCAGCCAGACCTCGCCCGCCTCCTCGTTCCAATACTCGACCGAGCCGCCGGGCATCATGATCTCGTAGGGACTCATCGAGGCGTCGCCGACGAAGATCACCTTGTAGTCGTGGCCGTAGGTGTGCAGCACCTGCCAGGTGTCGAGCGGATCGGTGTAGCGGCGGCGGTTGTCCTTCCACACATGGTCGTAGAGGCAGTTGTGGAAGTAGTAGTATTCGAGGTGCTTGAATTCGGTGCGCGTGGCCGAGAACAGCTCCTCGCACACCTGCACGTGCGGGCTCATCGAGCCGCCGACGTCGAAGAAGATCAGCACTTTCACGTGATTGTGGCGCTCGGGCCGCATCTCGATGTCGAGCCAGCCCTGCTTCGCCGTTCTCCGGATCGTGCCGTCGAGATCGAGCTCGTCGGCCGCACCCTCGCGCGCGAAGCGGCGCAGGCGCCGGAGCGCCACCTTGATGTTGCGCGTGCCGAGCTCGACCTTGTCGTCGAGATTGGCGAAGTCGCGCCGGTCCCAGACCTTCACGGCGCTGAAATTGCGGTTGCCGTCCTGGCCGATACGGACGCCCTCGGGGTTGTAGCCATAGGCGCCGTAGGGCGACTTGCCGGCGGTGCCGATCCACTTGTTGCCGCCCTGGTGCCGTCCCTTCTGCTCGGCGAGGCGCTTCTTCAGCTCCTCCATCAGCTTTTCCCAGCCGCCCATGGCCTCGATCTGCTTCTTCTCCTCCTCGGAGAGGTGCAGCTCGGCCATCTTGCGCAGCCACTCCTCGGGAATGTTGTGGACCGAGAAGAGCTCGGCGAGCGCATCGAGGCCCTTGAAGACGTGGCCGAAGACGCGGTCGAACTTGTCGAGGTTGCGCTCGTCCTTCACCAGCGCCGAGCGCGAGAGATAGTAGAAATCATCGACGCTGTACCAGGCGAGCCCCTCCTTCACCGCCTCGAGCAGCGTCAGATACTCGCGCAGCGAAACCGGGACGTTGACCTTGCGCAGTTCGAAGAAGAGCTGGGTGAACATCATTCCCCCCTCTCCCCTTGGGGGCGAGGGGGCGGGGGTGAGGGCCCGTCTCCGCGAAGCGCTGCCGTGATCGAACTCAAGACGCGGTCAATGTCGTGATGGCATTCCATACCGGTAAATCGCACGATGCGAAATCCTTCGCTTTCGAGCCAACGCTGGCGCACCGCATCTTTTTCGCGCCGTCCTGGTAACTCGTGCAAGCGTCCATCGATCTCCACGATGAGCTTGGATTCGAGGCAGACGAAATCAACCACATAAGGGCCGATGCGGCCTTGGCATCGGAAGTTGGCGCCGTCAAGCTTGCGATCGCGCAAGCGTTCCCACATTCGTCGCTCTTCGACCGTGGGATCCTTGCGCCGGCTCCGCGCAAACGGGATCGTCCGTTGCAGTGGCTTGTAGAGCGGCTTTCGCACGTTCGGGCCCTCACCCCTTGCCCCTCTCCCCCAAGCGGAGAGGGGTTACTTGTTCCGCTTCGCCATGAACAGCAGGCGCTCGAATTGGTGGACGTCCTGCTCGTTCTTGACGAGGGCGCCGTAGAGCGGCGGGAGGATCACCTTGGCGTCGTTGCTCTTGAGCGCGTCGGGCGGGATGTCCTCGACGACGAGGAGCTTCAGCCAGTCGAGCAGCTCCGAGGTCGATGGCTTCTTCTTCAAGCCCGGCACCTCGCGAATCTCGTAGAAGACCGAGAGCGCCTGGCGCAGCAGGTCTTTCTTCAACCCCGGGAAATGCACGTCGACGATGCGCGTCATCGTCTCGGCGTCGGGGAAGCGGATGTAGTGGAAGAAGCAGCGGCGCAGGAACGCGTCGGGCAGCTCCTTCTCGTTGTTGGAGGTGATGAACACGATCGGCCGGTGCCGGGCCTTCACGGTCTCGCGCGTCTCGTAGACATAGAACTCCATGCGGTCGAGCTCGAGCAGGAGATCGTTCGGGAACTCGATATCGGCCTTGTCGATCTCGTCGATGAGCAGCACCGGGGCCTGCTCGGCCGCGAAGGCCTCCCACAGCTTGCCGCGGATAATGTAGTTCTTGATGTCGTGGACGCGCGGATCGCCGAGCTGCGAATCGCGCAGGCGCGCGACGGCGTCGTATTCGTAGAGCCCCTGCTGCGCCTTGGTCGTCGACTTGACGTGCCATTCAAGGATCGGGCGCTTCAGCGCCTTGGCCACTTCGTGCGCGAGGATGGTCTTGCCCGTGCCGGGCTCGCCCTTGACCAGCAGCGGGCGCTGGAGCGCGATGGAGGCGTTGACCGCGACCATGAGATCGTCGGTCGCGACGTAAGAATCGGTGCCGGTGAATTTCATTTGCTTGTCGAATGTAGGGATCGAGAGCGGGAACGCGGCGCAACTTAGGGGCGGCGCCAGAGGGCGGCAAGAGGCCACTACGGCGTTCGCTGACTTCGTTCGCTCGGTGCGCTGGGCGTGCCGCCGACAATTGCTTGGATGGCCGCTGCGATCACAATCAACATCCTCAAGCGCAGGCGACGCCAGGGACGAAAATTCCATCTCTCCGTTAACTACTTCACAGCGAAAGGTGCGGCTTCGGCCTAGATTGGCGCTATCAAACATTCCAACCCCGGAGTCACCCATGTTCCGCCGTCTTGCTCTCATCCTTGGCCTCGTCATCGCCGCCGCCGGTAGCGTCGGCACCATCGCCACTGCCGCCCATGCGGGCGGCCCTTCGGGTGGCGTCATCGGCGACCGCAGGCCGTAATCGGGCGACGATCTTACGCCAAGCGAAAGTAGGGGGCGGCGCGAGCAGGCGACCGCCCCCTGCGGTTAGCACGACCGCGCTGCCCAAATCGCGATCAGCGGTGGCCGGTCAAATCGGCGCTCCGCGCGGACCAGCGGCGAACCGTTCTGACGACGGCGGCCATGTGGAAGGCGCCCTCCTCCGCCACATAAGCATGCGCGCGGCCCACGGGGCAGGCGCGCCGCGCCAGGCAGCCGCCCGTGGCGCAGGACTTGCCCTTCGAACTCTCGACATGCCCGACGCAGGCGAGCATGTCGAAGCCTTCCGGCTTGAACGCCTCCGCGGGACAGGCCGTAAGGCATGGCTTCGCGGCGCAAGTGTCGCACGGATTCGGCGCCGCTCGTGGCGAAGGCAATTCGAGCTTCTCGGCGAACAGCAGCGCCCCGCGATAGACGTGCCAGAGGCCGAATTCGGGATGGATGAGGATGCCGATGGGCGAGCGGTGGACGCCGCCCGCTTTCATCGCCCAGCGCTGGATCGGGGGCCAGGGCTTGCGCGTCGCGAACACGGTCTCGGCGCCGACCGCGGCCGCCGCACGCTCGAGATGCTGGTCGACCCAAGTGTCGAGCGGGTCCTTGCCGGCGATGTTCGGTACGTCGTGCCGGAACGCGCGCCACATCGCCTTGCCGGCATTGCCGACAAGGACGACAGTCTCCGGCTTCCGTCCATCGGCAAGCGCCCGCACCCCGTCCTCCGGCGCGGGATGGAAGGCGCCGCGGACGAACAGCCCCGTACCGGCCAGCAGCCGGTCGATCTCGGAAATTGCATTCGCGCCGGCGCGCATTCGCCCCCGACCACCGCTTTGTCATTCCCCGCAGCGCGATCTTAAACTAGTCTTCGGGCAAGGACAGCGCTTCGCCGCGCGCCTTGGGGAGGGCCGCCATGTTTCGACAGGCCGCGCTTTTCGTGGCGATCGTTGCGTCTCAGACCCCGGTTGGCGCCGCCGCAGAAACCCTGCCGCCGCCGCGCCCGGGCCTCGTCGTTGAATGGCGCCAAAGCATCGAAGGCATGGACAGCACCGCGGTGCGTCACGAGATCGTGTCGGCAAACGGCCCGATCGTCGTCCATCGCGAGAGCGCATCCAACACGGCCGCCGCCCCGACCCACTTCGAAACCTGGCGCGGCCTCGTCCTGATCAAGCGGCACATCCCGCAATCGGACGCATTCACCGAATCCACCGTCGCCTTCACGCTCGACCTGCCGGCGCTCGAGGCGCTGGTTCCGCTTTCCCCCGGCGGTCGGGGGCGCTTCGACATCACGGGCCGCGCGGCATCGCGCCTCGGGCTCACGGCCAGCGCGCCGTTTCGAACCTCCGATCTCTCCGCCGCTCTTACGATCGCCATCGAGCGCCGCGAAGCCGTGAGCGTTCCCGCCGGCCGTTTCGAGTCGATCGTGATCCGCCACGACGTGGCGATCGAGGAAGTCGGGCTGGATAACGTCGTCACCGTCCGGGCCCGCATCTGGTTCGCGGCGGAGCTCGGCTGGCCGGTCAAGAAGCAGCAGCTCGACGCCGAGGGCGCGGTTGAGGCCGAAGCGGTGGCGATCCGCGTCATACAGCCGCGATAAGCGCCCGTTGCGCTTGAGACTTGCGAAAGTCGCGTTCCCCAGGTTTCACGCCGATGGAAACGTCCTTGGAGCGGCCATCGATGCCCGCAACAGCGCGACTGCCGACTTGGCTCGGCGCGGCGCTTCTCGCGCTGGCCGCTTCGGCCCCGCTCGGGCGCGCCGGTCCGGCACGTTGGCGAGGAGGCGGTGAAGAAAGCCGTCGTTGCGACATTCGGGCCGTTCGCCGGCGCAGATGGTGCGATCGCGCAATGCAATCGCTTCCGCTTGGCATCGGCAGCGAGGGCCTGAGCGAACCGGTCGCCGGACGCGCTACGCTGCCAGTTTCTGCGCCAGCGCCTTCTCGATCTCGGCGAGCGCCGCGTCTGCCTTACTCGGGTCAGGGCCGCCGGCCTGGGCCATGTCGGGGCGGCCACCGCCGCCCTGCCCGCCGAGCGCTGCCGAGCCCACCCGCACGAGATCGACGGCGCTGACGCGCTTCGTCAGGTCCTCGGTGACGCCGACGACGATCGAGGCCTTGCCCTCGCTCGACGAGATCACGGCGACGACGCCAGAGCCCACCTTCTTCTTGAGCTCGTCGGCGAGCGGCTTCAAATCACGCGCCGGCACATCGGCGACGCTGCGGCCGATATACTTGATGCCGTTGATCGACTTCGCCTCGTCGCCGCCGGATTTCGCGGCGCCGCCGCCCATGGCAAGCGCGCGCCGCGCATCGGCCAGCTCGCGCTCGAGCTTCTTGCGCTCATCGAGCAGCGCCTGGATGCGCTGCGCGGCCTCGACCGGCGTGGCCTTGAGCGTGTTCGCCACTTGGCGCAGGGCCTTCTCTTCCTCGCGCACATAGGCCTCGGCGCCGGGGCCGGTCACGACCTCGATGCGGCGCAAGCCGGCGCCGACCGCGCCTTCGCTCACGATCTTGAAGAGGCCGATGTCGCCGGTGCGCCGCACATGCGTGCCGCCGCAGAGCTCGGTCGAGAAATACGGCCTACCCGACTCGTCGTCGCCCATCGAAACGACGCGCACCTCGTCGCCGTATTTCTCGCCGAAAAGCGCGAGCGCGCCCGCGGCCACGGCTTCGTCGGGCGTCATGAGGCGCGTCACCACCTCGGCATTGCCGCGGATGCGCGCGTTTACCTCGTCCTCGACCTTGGCGATCTCCTCGGGCGTCATCGCCTTGGGGTGGCTGAAGTCGAAGCGCATGCCGTCGGCGCGCACCTCGGAGCCCTTCTGCGTCACATGCGAGCCGAGCACGCGCCGGAGCGCCTCGTGCGCCAGATGCGTGACCGAGTGGTTGGCGCGGAGCTTCCGCCGCCGGTCGTGGTCGATCTCGAGCTCGACCGATTCGTCGATCCTGACATTGCCCTGCTCGACCTTGCCGAGATGGACGTGGAGCGAATCCGCGCGCTTCGCCGTGTCGTGGACCTTGACGACGGCGCCGCTGGCGGTGGTGATGGTGCCGCGGTCGCCGGTTTGCCCGCCCGACTCCGCATAGAACGGCGTCTGGTTGACGAGGATCGCGACCTCGCTGCCGGGGCCGGCCTCGTCGATCTCCTTGCCCTTGACGACGACGGCCTTGACGACGCCCTCGGCCTTCTCCTCGCTGTAGCCCAAGAACTCGGTGGCGCCGACGCGGTCGCGCAGCTCGAACCAGATCGTCTCCTCGGCGCGCTCGCCCGAGCCGGTCCAGGCCTTGCGGGCCGCCGCGCGCTGCTCGTCCATCGCGCGGTCGAAGCCGGCGACATCGACCGGCCGGCCTTGGCCGCGCAGGATGTCCTGCGTCAAGTCGAGCGGGAAACCGTAGGTATCGTAGAGGCGGAACGCGACCGCGCCCGGCAGCGGCTGCTGCTCGCCGAGCTTGCGCGTCTCGTCCTCGAGCAGGCGCAGGCCGCGCTCGAGCATCTGCTTGAAGCGCGTCTCCTCGAGCTTCAGCGTCTCGGTCATGAGCGGCTCGGCGCGCTTCAGCTCGGGGTAGTGCCCGGCCATGAGGTGCAGCAGCGACGGCACGAGCCGCCACATCAGCGGCTCCTTGGCGCCGATCATGTAGGCGTGGCGCATCGCGCGGCGCATGATGCGGCGGAGCACGTAGCCGCGGCCTTCGTTGGAGGGCAGCACGCCGTCGGCGATCAGGAAGCATGACGAGCGCAGATGATCGGCGATCGCCTTGAAGCTCGGGCGCACCGGGCCGTCGGGGCCCGCGCCGACGAAGCCCGCCGCCGCCTCCATGATCGGGCGCAGGAGATCGGTATCGTAGTTGTCGTGCTTGCCTTGGAGCACGGCGGCAAGGCGCTCGAGCCCCATGCCGGTGTCGATCGAGGGGCGCGGCAGGCGGATGCGCTCGCCCGGCGACACCTGCTCGTATTGCATGAAGACGAGGTTCCAGATCTCGATGAAGCGGTCGCCATCGGCGTCGGGACTGCCGGGCGGGCCGCCGGCGAAATCGGGGCCGTGGTCGTAGAAGATCTCGGAGCACGGGCCGCACGGGCCGGTCTCGCCCATGGACCAGAAATTGTCCGAGGTCGGGATGCGAATGATGCGGCTCTCGGGCAGGCCCGCGATCTTCTTCCAAAGGCCCAAGGCCTCGTCGTCTTCGGAGAAGACGGTGGCGGTGAGCTTATCCTTGGGCAGGCCGTATTCCTTCGTGATCAGCGTCCAGGCGAGCTCGATCGCGCGCTCCTTGAAGTAGTCGCCGAACGAGAAATTGCCGAGCATCTCGAAGAAGGTGTGGTGGCGCGCCGTGTAGCCGACGTTCTCGAGGTCGTTGTGCTTGCCGCCGGCGCGCACGCATTTCTGCGACGTGGCCGCGCGCTGGTAGGGGCGCTTCTCGACGCCGGTGAAGACGTTCTTGAACTGCACCATGCCGGCGTTGGTGAACAGCAGCGTCGGGTCGTTCCTCGGCACGAGCGGGCCCGAGGCCACGACCTCGTGGCCGTTGCGGCGGAAGAAATCGAGGAAGCTCGCGCGGATGTCGTTGCCTGTGCTCATGGGCTTTATGTTGGTTCGACCGCCGCCCGGCGCAACGGGCCTCTTCCTGGCGCCGGCCGGCGGATGGCTTTTACCGGCACCGGCACCGCGCCTCAACAGCAGCGCTTGGCGCGGCGGCGAAACCCCTTCCGTCTGGCATGCCCCAGAGGGCGCGCCAGCCACCTTCCCCTCAAGGGGGAAGGGCAGAGTCGGGACCGTCCTTCTTCGCTCCCCACTTGAGGAGGAGCTGTCGGACCTGCGCCTTTGCAGGTCCGACTGAGGGGGTCCCGAAGCCGAACGAATTTCGGGCGCCGGCTCCTCGTCGGAACCGGCGCCCGTTCTCGGCCAAGAGAAGGCGTTGGCGCGGCTACTCGTTGTCGGAGCCGCCCTCTTCGGCGCCGCTGATCTCCATCTTGCCGGCCAGCGCGCCCGCGTTCTCGCGCAGCTGGGCCTCGATCTTGCCGGCAATGTCGGGATTTTCCTTCAGGAACTGCTTGGCGTTTTCGCGGCCCTGGCCGATGCGCTGGTCGTCGAACGAGAACCAGGCACCGGATTTCTCGATGATGCCGGCGGCGACGCCCATGTCGACCAGCTCGCCGGCCTTGGAGATGCCCTCGCCGTACATGATGTCGAAGGTCACGATCTTGAACGGCGGCGCCACCTTGTTCTTGACCACCTTCACCTTGGTCTGGTTGCCGACGACGACGTCGCGCTCCTTGATCTGGCCAATGCGGCGGATGTCGAGCCGGACCGAGGCATAGAATTTCAGCGCGTTGCCGCCCGTCGTCGTCTCGGGATTGCCGAACATGACTCCGATCTTCATGCGGATCTGGTTGATGAAGATGACGAGGGTCTGCGAGCGCGAGATCGAGGAGGTGAGCTTCCGGAGCGCCTGGCTCATGAGCCGGGCCTGCAGGCCCATATGCTGGTCGCCCATCTCGCCTTCGAGCTCGGCCTTGGGCACCAGTGCGGCGACCGAATCGATCACCAGCACGTCGATGGCGCCCGAACGCACCAGCGTGTCGGCGATCTCGAGCGCCTGCTCGCCGGCGTCGGGCTGCGAGATCAGCAGATCGTCGAGCTTGACGCCGAGCTTCTCGGCGTAGGTGGGGTCGAGCGCATGCTCGGCGTCGATGAAGGCGCAGGCGCCGCCGCGCTTCTGCGCCTCGGCCACGACGTGGAGCGCCAAGGTCGTCTTGCCCGAGCTTTCCGGCCCGAAGATCTCGACGATGCGGCCCTTGGGCAGCCCGCCGATGCCGAGTGCGATGTCGAGCGACAGCGACCCGGTCGGAATCGCCTCGATCTCGAGCGCCTTCTGGCCGCTTCCGAGCCGCATGATCGAGCCCTTGCCGAAGGCCCGCTCGATCTGGCCCATCGCCGATTCCAGCGCCTTGTTCTTGTCCATCCCGCCCTTTTCGTCCTTGTCGACCAACCGCAACGCCGCCGCTTGCGACATGAAACAGCCTCCTTATTTCACAGCGCCGCGCGCCGGCGCAACGGAACCTTATTCACACCGCTCTGTACCCTGTTCGTTCACGTTCGTCAAGCGTTCTCTCATGCCCTCAACGAGGGTGCGCCGGGCGTCCGCAGCTACGACGCGTCGCGCTCGGCGCGGCGGGCGGCTTTGATGCGGTCGATTTCGCCGAGTTGCCCGTTGAGGGCGTCGATGGCGCGCCGTTCGGCGGGTGTCAAATCCTTGGGCTCGAGCCGATCGACGAGAATCCTCAAGACGTCGCCGATGCGGCCGAGCTGGCGCCCATAGGTGCCGACGTCGTCGAGAATGCGCCGCTCGAGCTCGGGATCGCCCGCGTTTCCGAGCGTGATGTTGACGAGGCCGATCTGGCTGCCGAGCGGCCGGAACACCCAGTTCCAGGGATTGATGGATTGCACGACGTCGCCGGACAGCGGGAGACGGAAATCGGGCATCGCAACCTCCTCGAGGCTGGGGGCGGTGCCCGAGAGTGAGGCGAATTGCGGGCGGGCGCAATCCGCAGCAGCACGGCCGTGCTCGTGGCGCCATAGCTGCGCGGCCCGCTCAATCGCCTGCACGCGGAGCCCGACGACCAATCCTGACCGCGCCGGCGCAGCGCGCCTCAAGGCGCGGGAAAGCCCGGAGCGCCCGGCTCCCGCGCCACTTCCGTCGCGATGACGACGAACGAAACCATGTGATACAGGCCGACGAGCGACAGGATCTCGACGAGTTGCGCCGGGGAGAAAAGCGCCATAGCCGCCTGCCATAGCGCGTCGCCGAGCCTGGCTTCGTCCACCAGCGCGTCGACGATGCGCACCAGCACCGCCTCTTCCGCACGCCAGGCCTCGGGACCGCCATGGACCGTGGCGGCGCGCTCGGCCGGGCTGAAGCCGGCCTTGTCCGCGAAGTAGGCGATGTGCACGCCCCACTCGTACTCGGCGCCGAGCCGCGCCGTCGTGCGCAGGATTAGGAGCTCGCGCTGGCGCAGCGTGATCGAGCCTTTGTCGAGCAGCGCGCCGCCCCGCCAGCGCGCAAGCACGCGCGGATTGTGCGCCACGGTGCGAAACAGCGCGATCGGCGCCATGCCGGGCGGCATCAGGCGCGTCAGCTCGTCGTCAATGTCGGGCGCGTAGGGCGGCGCGAGCGGGGCGAGGCGCGGCATTTGGGTTCTCCGGGCTCGAGGATTATGCTACTGTTTCCGAAGCAATCTACTGCTACGATTTTAGAAGCGCAAGGTATCGATGCCCCGCCCCCGCCCTCTCCGCGCGCCGCTCCCCGGCCGCCGCGTGCGCGGCTCTTCCTCCGGCCGCCCGATCATGGCGGCGCTCGATCTGCTCGGCCGGCGCTGGGCGCTACGCGTCCTCTGGGAGCTGCGCGAACGCGCGCTCACCTTCCGCGCGTTGCAGGCCGCCTGCGGCGGGCTCTCGCCGAGCGTGCTGCAGCAGCGCTTGGCCGAGCTCGGCGCCGCGAAGCTCGTCGCGCATGACGGCGCCAGCGGCTACGCGCTGACGCCGCTCGCCGGCCGCCTGCTGCCGGCGCTATCGGCCCTCGACGGCTGGGCCGGCGAATGGGCGGCTTCCCTCACCCGCGCGCGCTGAGTCACTCTTCACAATCCACATTGCATTTTTGTCCCGGATATGGAGGCTGAGTGCGGCTGAGACACGCTGTCTCACCGCTCAATCCCGGTCGAAGGGAAATGATCTCGCGCCGCCGCCTGTTCGCCACCGCAGCCGGTTCGTTCGCGGCGGCCCTGCCCCTCGCTCGCTCTCTCGCGCAAGAAGCGCCGCTGCGCCGGCTCCCGCCGCTCGACGCGCCGCTCAAATCGCCGCCGGGAAAGCTCCCCGTGGTCGATTTTCATACGCATCTCCAGCGCCGCGTGACGGCGGAGGAGCTCGTCGCGCACATGGACGGCGTCGGCGTCTCGCGCATGGTGCTGATGCCGCTCTACTACGGCGCTAACAGACCTTCCGAGATGGATGGCGAGGGTTCCGACGAGCAGGCGCGCGATTATGCGCGGCGCTATCCCGAACGTTTCGTCCCCTTCGTCGGGCTGCAGCGGCCGGAGCTCAACGACGCCAACGCCTGGCGCGGGGGTGGCGAGGGCCCGCGCCTCATCCGCGAAACCGAAGCGAAGCTCCGCACCGGCGAATTCTTCGGCATGGGCGAGCTCATGATCCGGTTCTATCCCTACACCAACCGGTTCGGCATCCGCGCCACGCGCGAGCGCGACTTTCCCGCCGACTCCTGGTACATGCAGCGCTGCGCCGAGCTTTCGGCGAAATATCGCCGCCCGATGGTCGTGCATGCCGAGGCCGAGCCGCACGTGGCGGCGGCGATGATCCGGCTGCTCGAAGCGCATCCGCAGGCGATCGTGGTCTGGGCGCACAATTGCGGGAGATCCAGCGCGGAAAACATCCGCGCGATGATGACGCGCTTTCCCAACCTCCACGCCGATCTCGGCGGCATGGTCTATTCGGGGCCGAACGTGGAGCACTACGGCATCTACTATCCGCGCCGCACCGAGTGGATGCATCTCGTGGTCAGCGATACGGGCGACGTGCTGACCGAAATGAAGTCGCTGTTCGAGGCATTCTCGCAGCGTTTCTTCATCGGCACCGATATCGCCCATGCCCGCGTCTATTCGATCTACGATCGGCACTTGCCGCGCTGGCGCTATTTCTTCCGGCAGCTCTCGCCCGCGGCCGCACGCAACATCGCCTATCGCAACGCCGAGCGCGTGTTCCGCGGCTGACCGCGCTGGCCTCGCGCGCCAAATTGCAATAGTTACGGGGCGCCACCGCCTCGAGGGGAGCCCCCGCGCATGCCGCCGCACCGCATCGACGTGCATCACCACATCCTGCCGCCCGACTACGTGGCCGAGGTGGGAGACGGCCGCATCGGGCCGATCAGCGTCGCGGGCAAGACGCCGGATTGGTCGCCGGCGAAGTCGATCGAGGTCATGGACCGGCACGGCATCGCGACCGCGGTGACATCGATCTCGGCGCCGGGCTTCTGGTTCGGCGACATCAAGGCGACGGCGCGGCTCTGCCGCCATGCCAACGACTACGCCGCCAAGCTCAGACGCGACCATCCGCGCCGCTTCGGCGTCTTCGCCGGACTGCCGCTGCCCGATATCGACGCCAGCCTCGCCGAGATCCGCCATGCGCTCGACGAACTCAAGGCCGACGGCATCGGCCTCATGACCAACTACGGCAGCAAATATCCGGGCGATCCCGCCTTCGCGCCGGTGTTCGACGAGCTCGACCGGCGCGGCGCCGTCGTCTACTTCCATCCGACGACGGCCAACTGCAATCAGTGCCAGCCCGAATATCCGCCGGCGACACTCGATTTTCCGTTCGACACGACGCGCGCGATCACGAGCCTGCTCTATGGCGGGACGCTCGCGCGCTGCCGCAACATCAAGTGGATCTTCTCGCACGCCGGCGGTGCTACGCCGTTCCTGGCCGAGCGCATCGCGCGGCTCGCGGCGCGGCCGCAATACAAGGAGAAGGTGCCGAACGGCGTCATCCCCGAGCTGAAGCGGCTCTATTACGACACCGCGCTCTCGGCCAATTGGCTCGCCTTCCGCTCGCTCCTGGAGCTCGTGGTGCCGCAGCAGGTGCTGTTCGGCAGCGACTACCCGTTCGCGCCCGAGGCCACTCTAGAAGCCACGGTGAAGGGCCTCATTGCCATGAATCTGGGCGCCGAGGTGCTGCGCGGCATCGAGCGCGAGCACGCGCTGAAGCTGTTTCCGCAGTTTGCCTAGCGTCTCGCGCGTGGGGGCGCGCCCCTACGCGCGAGATGTCCGTCGCGCTTTCCGCGTCAAGCCGCGCGCTTGCCGGCGCCGATCGCGTCTTTGACAAGCCCCGCCAGCTGATTGAGGCTATAGGGCTTGGGCAGGAACCAGATGTCGTCCCAGCTTCCGATCTTGTCGCGGAAGCTCTCCTCGGCGTAGCCCGAGATGCAGATGACCTTGATGTGGGGCCACTTCTCACGGACCTTGTTGATAAGGCTCGGGCCGTCCATCTGCGGCATCATCACGTCGGTGACGATGAGATCGACCGGCCGGTCGAGCCGCATCAGCGCCTCGAGCGCCTCGATCCCGGTGCGCGCCTCCATCACCGTGTAGCCCTTGTTGCGCAGCGCCCGGACCGAGAACGCGCGCACCGGGTCCTCGTCCTCGACCACGAGCACCGTGCCCGCGCCGGTCAGATCTCGCGTCGGCACTTCGCCGCTCAGCACCGAGCGGTCGGTCTCGGCTTCGCTCTGCGGGTGGTAGCGCGGGATGAGGACCGTGAACATCGAGCCCCTGCCGACGGTGCTGTCGACGAGCACGTGCCCGCCGGTCTGCTTGACGATGCCATAGACGGTCGAGAGGCCGAGGCCGGTGCCGCGCCCCACCTCCTTGGTGGTGAAGAAGGGCTCGAAGATACGCGAGAGGTTCTCGGGGCTGATGCCGGTGCCCTCGTCGATGACGTCGATCTCGACGAAATCGCCGGAGGGGATGAGCTCGTGGCCGCGCTGCATCGGGCGCGCGAGCTTCAACGTCTTGGTCTCGACCGTGATGGTGCCGCCTTCGGGCATCGCATCGCGCGCGTTGACGACGAGGTTCACGATCACCTGCTGGAACTGGCCCTGGTCGACGCGGACGAAGCCCAAGTCGCGGCTGTGCACGACGCGCAGCGAGATGTTGGTGCCGACGAGGCGCTGTAGCAGATGGGTGAGATCGGTCAGCACGTCGGTGACCTTCAGCACCTTGGGCTTCAAGGTCTGCTGGCGCGAGAACGCCAGGAGCTGCTTGACGAGATCGGCCGCGCGGTTGGCGTTCTGCTTGATCTGCATGATGTCGGCGAAGCTCTGCTCGCCGGGCCGGTGCCGCTGCAGCACGAGATCGCAATAGCCGATCATGGCGGTGAGAAGGTTGTTGAAATCGTGGGCGATGCCGCCCGCGAGCTGGCCGACGGCCTGCATCTTCTGCGCCTGGTTGACCTGGCTCTGCAGATGGCGCTGCTCGGTGGCGTCGAGGCCGTAGACGATGAACAGCGGCTCGCCGTCGATGCCCATGCGCGAGAGGTCGGCGGCGACGACGCGCGTGGGCCGCCGGCGCGGCATGAGGTCGACGGCGGTGACGTCATCCTGGCCCGAGAGCGCATGGCGCAGCAGTTCCATGAGCCGGTCGCGGCTTTCGTCGGTCAGGAGATCGCCGATGCGGATGCCGCGCAGCTCGCCGCCCTCGCCGCCGAAGAGTTCGCGGAATGGATCGTTGCAGCGCCGGATCAAGCCGGAGGAATCGATGAGCGCGAGGCCGATCGGCGCGTCGTCAAAAAGTCGCTGGAGGCGCTCGTCGGACTCGGCGAGGCTTTGCCGCCAACGACGCTCGGCGGAAAGATCGCGCACCACGGCGCGGGCGAGGAGCCCGGGCGGACCGTCGCGTGCCACGGTCTGGACGATGTGGACCGCGGCGTCGCGGCCGTTGAAGCCGCGCAGGACGACCTGGCCGCTGCCCTCGCCGCTGCGGCCGCCGAAGGGATCGTAAGGCGCGCCGGAGCGCGGAATGCCGGAGGCCAAGAGGCTTCCGAGCGGCACGCCGCGCGCCAGGAGATCGACCGGCGCCAGGCCCAGCCACTCGCCGAAGGTGGCGTTGCAATAGGTAAGCCGGCCGTTGACGTCGATCTCGTAGTAGCCGAGGCCGATCGCGTCGAGCAACGCCACGAAGCGCTCGCGGTCGTCGGCGGCGGGGTTGCGCTGATGCGGCACGTCCTGGATGCGGAGCACGATGTGGCCGGGATGATCCGGCACCGGCGTCGCGTGGACGCGGCGGATGCCGGGCCCGCCCTGCGCCGCCGGGAGCGGGAAATTGGCCTGTCCGGCCAGGCCCATCTTGGCGTCGGCGCAAAGCTTGGCGAAGGAGCGGAGCTGCTCGGGATCGGCGCCGAAGACCCCGGCGACGGGATCGACGCCGGCGCCCGCCGAGCGGCGGAAGAGATCGATGAACGCGGCGTTGGCGTGCACCGTCTCGCCGGCGGGTCCCAGCACCGCGCGCGGCTCGTCGACGGCGTCGGCCGCGCGGCGCAGCAGGCGGCTGCGGCTCTCGGGCGGCGCGCCCGTGAGCGCGCCGCGGCGGTGCAAGGCGATGAAGGCGAGCATGCCCGCGGGTGCCAGGATGGCGAAGAGAATCGCGAACTTCGCCCAAGCCGGCATGACGACGGCGGCGAGGCCGGCCAATCCGGCCAGCACGCCGGCGCCGAGCATGCCGGCGATGATCGCGAAAGAGACGGACGGGACGCGCGCGCGCGCGGCGGGGCTCGGCCGCGCGCCAGCGGTCGTGTTCGCGTCAGCGTCGCTCCATTCCGCGCGCGTTCCGTGCATCCTCTTGGCCGTACTCATGCCGCTTCTGGATTCATCGCGGCCCGGTTCCACCGGTGTTGTGCTGGCCTATGGTTAACACTTCGTTAGCAATCGCCGGGCGCGGTCCGAATAGTTCGTTCTTCAAGGCATCTGCGAGAGGTCGAGCGTGATCGCGCCCATCGTGACTTTGGCCCCGGCGGCGAGCGGCCGCGACCGGAACGCGGTCACGGCCTCGTCGTTGACCTTGGTCCCGTAGGCCGAGTTGAGGTCTTCGATCGTGAGCCCGCCGTCCTCCGCGCGCGCGATCTTGCAGTGCCGGCGCGAGACGCTGGCGTCGTTGACGACCTTGTCGGAAAGGCTGCTGCTGCGGCCGAGGATGATGCCCTTCTCCGCTCCGGCCATGGCCTTGTCGAGATCGGCCCGGGAAAATCCCACGCGCAGCGTGTTCCCCTGGGTATCGAAGCCCGAGAGCACCCAGTCGCCGGCGGCAGGCGGTACCGCGGCGCTCGAATCGCCTTTGGCGTCCATGCGGCCGCGCGGCGAAGGCATCGCCGTGCCGGCGGTGGGCTCGGTGGTCTGCAGCGGCGGTGCGGCGCGCGGCACCGAGGTCGGCGCGGCCGCGGGCTTGACGCCCGAGGTGCGCGGCGCGCCGGGCGACACGCCCTTGCGGCGCACCCAGGCGCTGTAGGATTCGACCACGCGCACCACCTCGCGCCGCCGCGTGAAGGCGACGACCATGCCCGTCATCGCCATCAGCGCGAAGACGCCCATGGCGCCGTAGAGCCAGACCGGAATGCCGGCCGATTCGTCGGCGCAGTCGCTGGAGCCGCTAAGCTGCAGCTTGATCCCGCGCAGCGCCGGCACGGTCTGCACGGCACCGACCACATTGCCGATGTGGGGCGAGAGCGAGATGCCCGCGGAGGTGGCGCCGGTGGCGATGCGCTGCCCCTTGTCGTCCTCCATCACCTGCAGCCGCGAGAGCGCGACGAAGGTGTTCACGCCGACGACGACGTTGCAGTTGTCGAACAGCGGGCCGCCCGAGTTGCCGGTATTGATCGCCGCGTCGTGCTGGATCACCGGCCGCACCGTGCCGCCGACGCCGGCGCGCACCGTCTTGCCGACGACGCCCGAGGTGAGCGTGGAGGTGACGAAGCCTTCCTCGGATTGGAGCGCCTGGTCCGAGATGCCGGGATAGCCGAGGGCATACACCTTCGCGCCCTTGGGCGGATAGTCCATGGCCGTGGCGCTCGATAGCACGAGCGGATCGCGCTTGAGGCCGGGAACTTTGAGGACCGCGAGATCGAGCTCTTTCGACTTCCAGATCACCGTCGCGCGGAGGTTCGTCTTCGAACCGGGCTCGCGCACGGCGATGTATTCCTTGCCGCCCTCGACCTTGGCGAGCTGATCCTCGATGTGCACGACGTGATAGTTGGTGGCGACGTGCTCGCGGTCGATGACGAAGCCGGTGCCGGTGCCGCCCATGACGGGCTGCAGGCGCCCGCCCTGCTCCTTCACCACGAGCGCCAAGACGCGCACCACGCTGGCATCGGCCCGCTTCACGTCGAAGGCATACGCGGGCGGCGTGCCGGCCAGCATCGCGGCCGCGCAAAGGCCGAACGCCACGAGCGCGCCGCGCGCCATCCACCGCACCGATTTCATCCGTCGTCTCCTGGCCGGCCGAACACGCCGCGGCGCCCATCCATGGGCGCCCGCGGGCGCGCGCATGATCCTTCCCGCGCGCCACTAAAGCAAGAGCTTCGCGGGCGATTTTCGCAACATGTGGGGCTGGACCGCGCGCAGCGGCCGCACTGCTGGCGCCGCAGCTCGTCCGCGCCGGCGCGCCGCGCACGCTGCGCATCACCGCGCGCAAGTTCGAAATCGCGCCGCGCGGGATCGCGCTCGCACGCGGCGACCCGGTGGTGCTCGCGTTGGAATCGCTCGATCGCCTGCACGGCTTCGATGCGCCGGCGCTGGGCCTCGAGGGCGAGTTCCTGCCCGGCCGGATCACGCGCCTCGCCTTCGCGCCGAGTCGCGCCGGCCGCTTCGCCCTCACCTGCAACGTCTTCTGCGGCGACGGCCACGAAGAGATGGAGGGCGAAATCGTGGTGACGTGATGGAGACAGGCGACTTGGTTGTTATGCCCGCCCAACCTCGAGCGTGACACCGCCGATGGCGAGCTTGTCGCCGGGGTTGAGGGCGCCGGCCTCGTTGGCGCCGAGCGCCTTGCCGTTGATCTTGGTGCCGTAGGCCGAGCCCATGTCCTCGATCATGAGCACGCCGTCGGCAAGGAAGAACCTGGCATGGCGGCGCGACACCGAGGGATCGTCGATGACCTTGTCGCTCAAGCTGCGGCTGCGGCCGAGCACGACGCCGCGGTCCTTGCTCGCGGCGGCGCGCTCGAGCTCGTCGGCGCCGATCTCGACGCGGAAGCTCTGCTCCTTGCTGCGGCCCGTGAGCACGAGCTTGCTCGCGCCCTCGGCTGCCGCCGCCTCGGCGGGGCGCGCGGCGGCGGTGCGGGACGGCGCCGCGGAGGGACCGCGCGACGGCGCCCCGCGTTGCGCGGTCCGCGAGCGCTCGGCCTTGTGCGCCCTCACGGACGGCGGGTCACCCTTGCGGCGGATATAGGCGCTGTAGGATTCGACGACGCGGACGATCTCGCGCGTCGTGCCCTTCCTGAACGCGACGACGGTCGAGGTGAGCGCCAGCAGCGTCACGACGCCGATCATGCCGTAGACCCAGACCGGCAGTCCCGCGGCCTCGGGTATCGCGGCCGAGCACGGCGTCGCCGAAAGGCGCAGCTTGATCGGCGCGAGCGCCGCCACCGTCTTCTGCGCCTCGATGAAATTGCCGATATGGGGCGAGTAGAAGATGCCGGTGTTGGGCATGCCGGCCGCGATGTCGCGCCCGCGCTGGTCGCGGCTGACTTCCATCGTCGAGACCGCGCCGAAGGTGTTGACGCCGACGACGAGGCCGCAATTGTCGAACAGCGGCCCGCCCGAATTGCCCTTGTTGATGCTGGCGTTGTGCTGGATGACCGGCCGCACCTTGTCGCGCTGACTGGCGCGCCCCATCACCACCTTGCCGACCACGCCTTGCGTGACCGTCGACAGCGTGAAGGCGGTGTCCGACGTGATCGAGCGGTCGGCGAGGCCGGGAAAGCCGATTGCCCACACCGCCGCGGCCTTGTCGGGATATTCCATCGGCGGCGCGCTCGACAGCGTGAGCGGCGGGCGCGTCAGCCCGGGGACGCGCACGACCGCGAGATCGAGCTCGGGCGAATTCCAGATCAGCTGCGCCGGGCGCAGATTCTTGGTCGAGCCGTCGACGACGACGCGTTCGGAGGAGCCGCCATCCTTGATGAACTCCGAGTCGTCGGTCACGTGGTTGTTCGTCACCACGAACTCGTTGTCGACGACGAAGCCGGTGCCGAAGCTGTAGGTTCCGGTGCGCTTGCCGTTCTTGATCTCGAAGACGACGACGCGGATGACGCTCTGGTCCGCCTTCTTGGCGTCGAAGGCGCGGGCCGGCGCCGGCGGAGCCGCAATGACGAGCGCGACGCCGAGGAGAATCGCCGGGACTGCCCCGCCGAAGTGGCACTGCCGCAGCATCTTGCACCCTTGTCCCGGAGGCCCCGCCGTGAAGCTCGATTCTGCCGGCCCCGGCGCGGAATACAAGACCTCCGGACGGCCTATTCCCGCTCCTGCTCCTGCTCCTGCTCCCGCTCCCGCTCCCGCTCCAGCGTCAGCACCACGCCGTCGAGCGCGATCTTGTCGCCGGCCTTGATCAAGACGCGTTCGTAGGGCGGCAGCGGCTTGTCGTTGAGCTTCGTCCCGCGGGCCGAATCGAGATCCTCAATCGCGAGCGAGCCGTCGGGCATGGCCACGAGCCGCACGTGCCGGCGCGACACGCCCGACTCGGGAACCACGACATCGGCGAGGCGCTTGCTGCGGCCGATGACGAGGCCGCGCTCGCGCCCATTGGTGGCCGCAGCCAGCCGCTCGGCTCC
The DNA here is from genome assembly GCA_036555425.1 of Alphaproteobacteria bacterium. Taxonomy (GTDB): domain Bacteria; phylum Pseudomonadota; class Alphaproteobacteria; order Bin65; family Bin65; genus SBBV01. The sequence continues at coordinate 31,277 of DATBLL010000187.1, forward strand.
GACTTCGAGCTTGATCGGCTTGCCCTCGGAGTCGCAGCCGCAAAGCGCGCAAGGGCCGAGATCGGCGGCCCGCACCCCTGGCCCGCCCTCGGGCGCCGCGGGTTCGATCCGCCCCGGGCCGGCGCGGCGGCGGCGGCGCCACGCGCCGTAGAGCTCCGCAGTTTGGATCAGACGGCGCAGCGCGCCGCCGTGAAGCACCAGCGCCAATGCCGCGCCGGCCAGGAGGAGCGCCGCCCCGACCGCGATGTAGAGCCCGAGCGGCGTCTCGTCGGCGCCGCAAAACTTCGCCGTGGTTTCGATCTTGACGACGCGCAATTCGGGCGTGTTGCGCGCGGCCTCGACCAGGCTCGTGATGTGCGGCGATGCGAATACGCCGGTATTCGGCGTGCCATAGGCCTTGAAGGCGCCGGTGGCATCGCGCCCGATGTCGAAGACCGTCATCGGCAGGAACGTGTTGATGCCGACGACGATGCCGCAATTGTCGAGCAGCGGCCCGCCCGAGCTGCCGCGGTTGATGCTGGCGTCGTGCTGGATGACGGGCCGCGGGGCGCGCATCGCATCGCCGCCGCTCATGCCGATGCGGCCGACGACGCCGCGCGTCACGGTCGCGCTGGCCCGCTCGGCTTCGGCGGGCATGATCACATCGGCGACCCCGGGAAATCCGAGCGCCCAGACCTCGGCGCCCTTGGCCGGGTATTCGAGCGGGGACGCGCGGGACAATTTGAGCGCCGGCCGATTCATGCCCGGCACGCGGATCACCGCGAGGTCGAGTTCCCGCGAGGTCCAGACGATCTCGGCCTTGCGGTCCTCGATCGTCCCGGGCTCGCGCACCGTCACGGCCCGCGCCGGCGCCTCCTCCGAAGCCGCGGGGGCGTCGAGGGTCACGACGTGATTGTTGGTGGCAATGTAGTCGGAGGCGATGACGAAGCCGGTGCCGCTGCCGGACACCCTCGTCCCGTCCGCGCGCGTGAACACAACGAAGACGCGCACGACGCTCTGCTCGTATCGCTTGACTTGCAGCGCCTCCGCCGCCGGCACGCCGGCCAGCGTCATGGCGACCGCGATGGCGACCGCGACGGCGGCCACCACGGCGGCGGCCCAATACCGATGCCAATTTCTGCGCGCCATGTCGGACCGGCCCCTCCCCCTGCGCTCGCCGAGCACAATATGCCACACTAGCGGCCGGCCAAGAGGCGTCTTTGAACTAGATCAAGCGTCCGGGAAAAGCCGCGACTCTAGGCCTCGGCGAGCTGCAGCTTCACGTCGCCGAGCGTCACCGTGGCGCCGTTTGGAATGGGAACGGCCTTGTAGGGCTCGACGCGCTTGCCGTTCACGGTGACGCCGAACGAGGAGTTGAGATCCTCGATGGCGAGCCCCTTGCCGAGCGCCATGATGCGCGCGTGGCGGCGCGAGACGCTGCCGTCGGCGACGACCTTGGCGCAGAGCGCCTTGCTGCGGCCGATGACGAGGCCCTTGTCGGTGCCGAGGCTGGCGTTCTCGAGCTCGTTGCGGCCGATCGGGAGATAGACCTGCTCGCCGTTGCTGTCCTTGCCGGTCAGTATCCAGCCGCCGCCGGGGCCGAGCACGGGCGGCGGCGGCGTGTGCGCCGACGCGCTGCCGCCGCGGCGGCGGATCCACTGGCTGTAGGTTTCGATCACCTGCACCGTTCCGCGCTTCCTCGTCAGCGCCAGCATCAGCGAGGCCAGCGCCAGCACCGAGACGACGCCGATGGCGAGGTACATCTCGTAGGGAATGCTGGTGGCGCTCTTGCTGCAGACCGCGCTGTTGCTCTCGAACTTGATCTTCTTGAGCGCGTCCTCGGTGCTGAGGAAGCGGACGAGCGCGCTTACATGCGGCGAATAGTAGACGCCCGAGACGGCGGGCCCATGCGCGACCGTCTCGCCGCCGCTGCCCTTGGTGAGCTTGAAGGTCGATTGCGCGGCGAAGGTGTTGATGGCGACCACCTCGCCGCATTGATTGAAGAGCGGCCCGCCCGAATTGCCGGGATTGAGCGAGGCCGTGTGCTGCACGATCGGCTGCACGGCGCCGTCCTTGGTGCCGCGCGCGCGCTCGGTCTTGGAGACGTCGCCGCGCGTGAACGAGGTTTCGAGCGTGGCGCCGGTGGTGTCGCCCGCCTTGGGGAAGCCGAACGCGAAGACCGGCTCGCCCTTCTCGAGCTTCTGCCAGGGCGCCGCCGAGAGCACCACGGGCGGGCGCTTCAGCTCGGGCACATGCAGGATCGCGAGATCGAATTCCTTGTTGCTCCAGAGCGGCGTCGCCTTGAGCCGCCGGCCCCAGCTCCCGTCGGGGACGACGATGGCGACGGGCTTCACGCCGTCGGGCATTTTCCCGCTCACGTCGACGACGTGGTAGTTGGTGACGACGTAGCCCTCGTCGTTGAGCACGAAGCCGGTGCCGTGGACGCCGAGGATCTCCTTGCCCTGGTAAGAAAAGATGTGCTGGACGCGCACGACGCTGAGGTCGAGCTTCTTCACGTCGAACGCGGCCGCGTCCGCCGCCGTAACGAGCGTCGTCGCGGCGAAGACAGCCGCGAAAGCGGCGCCGTAGCGGCGGAAAGGAGTCGACGGACTCACGGGGGCGACGACGCTCACCAGGGTTGCGGCGGCCAAGACCGGCCTTGCGCTAGCCCGCAATCGAGGCGGGATCATGTCAAAGGCCGAATCCGCGCGCAACGCGCGTCGCGGCCCGCGCCGGCGGTGAAGAGCGCCTATTGCGGCTTCGCTTCCGGCGCAGGCCCTTGCGGCTGCGGGTCGCCGGGTTTTTCCGTGTTGGCGGGCTTGTCGTTGTTCGAAGGGGGCTCCGTGCCCTTCTTCTTTTCGTCGGGACCGAGGCCCGATTGGCGGGGCGTCGCCGGCTGCGCCGGGCGCGGCGGCGCGTGCCGCGGCACCGCCTGCTTCTTTTCGGGCGCGCCGCCGGAGGCAGGCGGTTCCGTCTTCGGCGGCGGCGTCTTGCCCTGATCATCGGACGGCTTGGGCTGCGCCGGCTCTCCCGGCGGCGCGGATCCGGGCGTCGGCTGCTCCTTTTGCGGCGGCGTCGCCTCGGGGCCTTTATCCGCCGGCGGCGCCTCGCGGCGGTCGGCGGGCTTGGGTTCGCCGTCCGGCTTCGCCGGCTCCGACTTCGGAGACTCCGACTTCGGAGGCTCCGACTTCGGAGACTCCGACCTCGGAGACTCCGGCTTCGGAGACTCCAGCTTCGGAGACTCCGGGTTCGGAGACTCGGTCTTCGGCGGCTCCGCGCGCCTCTCCTGCTGCGGCGGCGCCGCTTTCTCTGCCGGCTTGTCCGTGGGGCCGAGCGTGGGAGTCGGTCCGGGATCGAGGCCGTCCTTGTTCCAAGGCTTGTAGACCGCCGCGGCGGCGGCGCCGAGCGCCACCACCGTCGCCGCCACGAATCCCCAGCGCGCGCCGCCGGCCGCGCGCCGTTGCATCGCGTCCGGAATCCGTGTCGTCCGCGCATCGTCGATCTCGGCGCTGATGCCGCCCGGCGGCGGCCCGTCGATGCGCAGCATGGCGACCGTGATGTTGTCGCTCTTGGGCTTGGCGCGGTCGAAGGCGCGATCGGCCAGGTGCTTGGCCCCGTCGTCGCCGAGCTTCTTGGCCGCCAGCGCCGCCGCCATCTCCGATTGCGGGATCATCTCCCAGAGCCCGTCGGAGCAGACCAGGAACGCGTCGTGCGGCCTGACGGTGTCGTTGCCGAAATCGGGCATCGGCTGCGCGTCGCCGCCGAGGCTTTGCGTCAGGCGATTCTGGTCGGGATGGGTCCCCATCTCGTCCTCGGAGAGCTTGCCGAGGTCGACCAACATCTGCACCACGGAATGATCGCGCGTGAGGCGCGAGACCTGCCCGTCGCGCAGGCGATAGATGCGGCTGTCGCCGACATGCGCCCAATGCACGCCGCCGTTCCGGAGGTAGAGCAGCACGCAGGTGCTGCGCGGCGTGAGCCCCTTCTCGGCGCCGACGCGGTTGATGGCCTCGTGCCCCTCGCGGATGATGCGCTCCAGGAGGCGCTTCGGCTCGATCGGCGTTTTCTGATGCTCGCCCCAGATGCGGCGCGCGGTTTCTGCGACTTGGGTGGAGGCGAGGCTGCCGCCGGCGTGCCCACCCATGCCGTCGGCCACGAGCACGAGCTGTTCGGAATGCCCGGCGTCGGTGAGCACGAGCCCGGCATCCTGCTGCTCGTTCCGGCTCCCGACGTGCTGGGCGTATCCGCGTTCGATCTTCATGGCCGGCCTATCGTGGCTCAACTCGCGTGCCCCTTCTAGAGCGTCCATTCGACGATCGGCGTCGCTTCGCCGTTCCTGAACGGCGTCACGACGATCGCCGTGGTGTTGTCTTGCCCGCGCCGGTTCTTGTCCTCGACCGCCTGCAGCAGCTTGCGCGCGAGGTCGAGCGCGTCGGCGTCTTCGGCGAGAATTGCGGCGATTTCTTGATCCGTCAGTGTCTGCAAGCCGTCGCTGGCGAGGAGGAATTTGTCGCCCGGCTTGAGCCGGATCGGCGATTCGCGGAGATCGAGCTTGGGGATCGGCTCGCCGATGAGCGCCGAGCGCAGCGCGTTGCGGTGCGGATGGCGCGCGGCCTCCTCGGGCGAGATGGCGCCCGACGTCACCTGCTGCTCCAGCAGCGGCGCCATCGAATGATCTTCGTTGAGCTGCTTCAGCTTGCCGTCGCGGAAGCGCCAGAACGGCGAATCGCCGACGCTGACCCAGACGAGGCCGTCCTCGAGGAACGCCGCCGCGACCAGCGTGCAGCCCATGCCGGTGAGCTGCGGATTGCCTTCCGAATCGTTGCGGATGCGCTCGTTGCTCTCGTTGAGGCTCTTCACCATGCGGTCGGTGACCGCGCCGGCGGCGCCCTGGTAGGTCTGGAGGAACGTGTCGACGGCGAGCGCGCTGGCATGCGCGCCGCCGCTGTGTCCGCCCATCCCGTCGGCCAGCACAACCAGAAGATGCGACGGGCGCGGATCGGTCTCCTTGGCGTCGTTCAAGAAGCCGAAATCGTCCTCCTGGTACGGCCGGCCGCCTTGCAGTTGCAGGCCGGCGAAGTGCCGACCTGGGATCATGCGGCAGGCCCCGAGCGCGCCGGGTGTGCGGCGTTCATTTCTGGTACCAGTCGAAGCTCTTGCTGCAGAAGGGGACGAAGCGGAGCTTGGTCTGGCCGAGCAGGATCTCCTCGCCGCCGGTCAGCTCCAGCGGCGACATCACCGGCTGATCGTTGACGTAGACGAGATTCCGCCCCTGGCCCGGCAGCACGTAGAAGCGGCGGTGGCGCCCGTCGAAGGTGATCGTCGCATGATTCTCGCGCGAGATCTCCTCGTCGCCGAAGTCGAGCGAGACGTTCTCGGTCGGCGCGCGGCCGATGCGGTTGTTGCCGTAGCCGATGTTGAGCGAGGCGCCGCGGCCCGGCCCCTCGACGATGGCGAGCCAGCCCACCACCGGATCGGCGATGGTGAAATCGGCCGAGACTGGCGTCCCGGCCTTGGGCCGGCCGGCTTGCGAGATCGCGCCGGCGGCGGCGGCGGACGCGGCTGGCGCGGCCGGGGCCGCAATCGCAGCCGAACCCGGGCGATTCGGGCGGTAGATTTTCGTCGCGGCGTTGTCGGCGGGAACGTAATCGCGCGCCGGCGCGGCGGCGCCCGTGTCGCGCGTCGGCGGAGCGGCCGCTGGCGGTTTCGCCGGCGGCGGATCGGCCGGCACGTAATCGGGCGCCGGGGCCGGCTCCCGCCGCGCGGCCTCGCGCCCCGGCGGCGGGCCGCCGGCATAGACCGTCGGCGTCGCGTCGGCGCCGGGCGCGGTCGAGCGGTTCGCCTCGCTGCCCGGGCTGGTACCGTCGGTGGTGGGCGTCGTGGCCAGATGCGTGGCCGGCACGTCGTCGGCGGTGGGCTCGTCCTGTGCCAGCAGGCGGTCGCGGATCGAGCGGCGCGGCACCTTGCGGGTCGCGTCTTCGCTCGCCTCGTCGCCGCCCTTGATCGTCTTTCCGTCGGGTCCTTTGCGCTGCATCATCCGTCATTCCTCCTCGTACCGGATTCCCATCCGGGACCCCGGCCGGTTCACGAAATCATCATAGTCAAAAGCGCGATCAACGCCAGAAACCCTCTCCCCTGGCGCACCCCCGATCGCCCGGGCGCCCTTCAGCTCACGATCTGCCAGACATTGTTGCGATAGCAGGCGATCCCCGATCCGGCGTGCCGGCGCCCGTTCACCGTCACGGTCTGCTCGAAGCGCCGGCACATGCTGCCATCGGCATTCTGCATCGTCGAAAGAATCCGGATCGTGCCCGAGCTGCCCGATTTGGGGTTGCTCCAGGTGCTGGGCGCCGCCCCGTCGCGCGCCGTCGTCAGCGTCACGGCGAAGATGCGCTGCACGAAGTAGCAGTCGACCTCGCTCGCATAGACGTTCTTCAGCACCGAATTGTCGCACGAAATCGCACGCGGCGTGCGGCGCTCTTCCTCTTCGCGGCGGCGCGCCTCTTCCTGTTCGCGGCGCTTCTGCTCCTCGGCCTTGCGTTTGGCTTCCTCGTCGCGCCGGCGCGCCTCTTCCTCCTGGCGGCGGATGCGATCTTCCTCGGCGCGGCGCCTTTCTTCCTCCGCCTGGCGCCGGTCGGCGTCAGCCCTGCGCCGCTCTTCCTCGATCCTGCGCTGCTCCTCCTCGGCGCGCTTCTGCGCGTCGATGTCGTTGCGCCGCCTCGCTTCCTCGGCACGGCGCTTGGACTCTTCCTCGGCCCTCTTGCGCGCGGCCTCTTCCTCGGCGCGCTTGCGCGCAGCCTCTTCCTGCTGCCGCTTGGCCTCCTCGGCCTGGCGGCGCGCTTCCTCCTCGGCCTGCTTGCGCCGCGCCTCTTCCTCGGCGCGCTTCTGCGCGTCGGCGTCCGCGCTGACCTTGGTCGAATCGGTGCCGCGCTTATCGGTGCCGGCGGTGCCGGTGCCGAACAGCCCATGGTCGGGATTGAGCGCGATATAGGCGCCGACGCCCGAAGCCGCGAGCAGCACGACGGCGCCCGCGGCGATGGCCGCGATCTTGCCGGCGCTCATGCCGCGCCGCTGCGTGTGCGCCAGCGCGTCCTCGCGCCCGATGGTTGGGAACCGCATCGAGGCCGAGCCGCTGCTCGTGGCCCCGCCCGCCTGCGCCGTCGCGCTTCCGGCCAGCATCGTGGCGCTGCTGCGCACCGACGCGGCCTCGCGGCGCACGGAGGGCGGTGGCGCCGCCGGCATTTCCTGCCCCAGCAGCAAAGCGCGCCATTGCTCGACCGTCTGCGGCCGCTGCTCTTCCTCGACTTGCAGCGCCGCGTCGATCCCGGCGAGGAACGTCTCGCTGAAGCGCCCGCGCCCGGCTTCGAGGGCGGGCGTGATCGGATCGCGCTTCACGCGCGCCGGCGCCTCGGGCGGAATGCGCCCGGCCACGGCCTGATAGAGGATGCTGGCCATGGCGTAGATGTCGGTCCAGGGGCCCTGGTTGCCGTCGGCGAAATACTGCTCGAGCGGCGCATAGCCCGGCGTCACGATCGAGGTGAGGTTCTTGCTCTTGCGCCCGACCGCGTTGCGGGCGGCGCCGAAATCGAGCAGCACCGGCGAGCCGTCCTCGCGGATGAAGATGTTGCCCGGCTTCAGGTCGCGATGGAGGTAGCCCGCCTTGTGCACGACCGCGAGCCCGTCGAGCAGCGGGACGGTGAGACCGAGGAGATCCTCCTCGGTGAAATCGCTGCGGTGCTTCCGGAACAGCTCGGCGAGGCTCTGCCCGCGCTGATACTCCATCACCATGTAGGCGGTGCCGTTCTCTTTGAACGCGCGGTAGACCGGCACGATGTTGGGATGGCGGAAGAGGCCAAGCGTCTGGGCCTCCTTCATGAAGCGGTCGAGGCCCCACTCGTAGTCGTCGTTGTCGGCCGTGGAGCGCGGCTGCACCCGCGAATCGTCGCGCCGCACCGCGAACTCGGTTGGCAGATATTCCTTGATCGCGACGTCCTTGCCGAGATTGTTGTCGGCGGCGAGATAGGTGATGCCGAAGCCGCCGTGCCCGAGCACGGACTTCAAGGTGTATTCTTGGAGCTGATAGCCCGCGGGCAGGGCGTTGAAATGCTGTTCGCTCATGGCCTTCGAGGGGCGCGGGCGCTAGGCGGCGCCTCGCTATA
>DATBLL010000195.1:0-9927 GCA_036555425.1 Alphaproteobacteria bacterium
GCGCGGGGATTTCTGGCTCGAGGCACCCGCGCGGCGTTCGGTCGACCTGGTGCGCCAGCTGCCGGTGCTGGCGGCGCTGAAGCTCGGCATCGGCGACAGCGGCGCGCTGGCGGTCGTCTTCGGGCTGAGCCTCGCGTTGCTGCCGCTGGCGCTGGTCTGTCTGTGCTGGCCCGTGCTGCCGCACGCGCGCAAATCCTTCTTCGTCTTTCCGCTGCTGCATTACATGGCCGGCGCGCTCGCGACGGGCTTCGCGGCGATCAACGAAGGCGCCGCCGCCGCCGCCTGGTTCTGGCTGCTGCTGTTCCTGCTGCTGTTCCGGCCCGCGCGCGGCGGATGGCTCGCGGCGACGGCGGCGCTGGCGCTCGGAACCGTGCAGCTCCACGAAGGCATGGTGCTGCTGGCGCCAGTGCTGGCGGCCGCCGCTCTCTGGCGCCGGCGGCGCGAGACCGGGCGCGGCGCGCGCATCGCATTGGGCGCGCTCGCGCTCTGGTTCGCGATCGTCGCGGCCGTGCAGGCGGATTTCCTCGTCGATCCGTCGCGGCCGGACAATCGCGCCGCCTATTTCACCGCGCTCTTCTCGCTGTGGTGGCTGTTCGGCCTCTGGGGCAGCCTCAACCTGCCGGCGCTGTTCGGCATCGCCGGTCTGGTGCTTCTCTTGGTGGTGTGGCTTGGCGCGCAGGCGCGGGCACCGAAGTCCGCGATCGCATCGCGGCTTGTCTGGACCGCCTTTGGGATGGCCTGCGTCGCGGCCGTGATCGATGCGATCGCTGCGGACCGGATCTACGCCGCCCAGGCGCAGATGAATGCGCGCAACCATCCGATCCTGATCTCGCTGCCGCTGGCGATCGCGGCCTTCTACGCGGCGGCCAAGCCGGGCGCCGCGCGCCGGCTGCCGTTTCACCACGCCTACATCCTGTGCGCGCTGCTCGCCGCCGCGGGGGCGCTCTGGCATGTCGAGACCGTGCGGCGATGGTCCGATTATCTCGGCGTCTTCCGCGGCGTGCTGCGCGACAACCGGGGCCTCGTCGCCTGGGCGGATGTCGCGGCCAAGCTCGCGCCGGCCGAGCGCCACCTGTTCGAGGGCATGTCGCATTTCTGGATCGAGCCCGCGATGAGCATCGCGCTGGCGCCGGGCGGCGAGGTCGCCGTCATCGTCGCGGCGCGGCACGCCGCCGGCTGGTATCCGTTCGACGCGCGCAAGCCCGAGGAATTGCCGCGCGCGCGCTTCTGGAGCTACGAGGCCTATCTCGCGGCGCTAAACCGCCGCTGAAATCGCTCGCTCCTTCCTCCGAGGGTCACCGGCAGCGCGCGCCAGCGGTAGCGATGGCGGCCAGCAAGCCTGCGTGACGGAGCCGCTTTCGCATCGACAGCGTCGATCCAAGGTGTCGCATTAGAGGCGCCGGTTCAGTCAGCACTGTGTTGCCTGAAGATTTCTGGTCGTTCCCGCGAAAGCGGAGACGACAAGCCATTGAGCTTCACGATGCCGATTGGTCCAGCTTCGCCAGCTCGCGCCGCATCAGCTTGCCCGTGCTCGTCATCGGCAGCGCGGGGACGAAGCTGACGGCGCGGGGGACTTTGTAGGCGGCGAGCTCCTTCCGGCAGAAATCGAGCAGATCCTTCTCGGTCGCGGCCGTGCCGGGCTTCAGCACGACGTACGCCTTCGCGAGCTCGCCCTTCAACTTGTCGGGAATGCGGCCCACGGCCGACATGGCGACGGCGGGATGGGCGGCGAGCACGCGCTCGATCTCGGCCGGGAACACCTTGAAGCCGGCGGTGTTGATCATGTCCTTCTTGCGGTCGACGATCCACACATAGCCCTGCTCGTCCATCTTCGCGAGATCGCCGGTGTGGAGCCAGCCATCGGGCTCGATCGTCTCCTTGGTCGCCGTCTCGTTGCCGAAATAGCCCTGCATCACGATCGGGCCCTTGACCATCAGCTCGCCGACCTCGCCCGGCGGCATGGTCTTCTTCGCGTCCTCGCTGTCGGCGATCTTGACCGAGACATAGGGGAGGGCGACGCCGATCGAGCCCAGGCGATTCTCGGCGTACCACGCATGGGTGGTGCCGAGGCCGGCCAGCTCGGTCATGCCCCAGAGATCGAGCAGCGGGCAGCCGAACTTCTTCTCGACCTCCTGGCCCTTGGCGATCGGCATGGTCTGGCCGCCGACCGTGCAGCGCGTGAGCGAGGAGAGATCGTACTTGCCGAGCTCGGGATGGGCGAGCAGCATCATGTAGGCGGTGGGCACGCCCTCGAACATCGTGGCGCGATGCTCCTGGATCGCCTCGAGCACGGCGATCTCCTCGAAGCGGCGGATGAGCGCGAGCGTGCCGCCATAGAAGAAGCAGCCGTTCATGACCACGTTGCCGTAGACATGCGCGCAGGGCAGCGCCGTGACGATCGTGTCCGTGTCCATGCGCCGGTGCATGACGGCGGTGAGCGCCGTGTTCATCAGCACGTTGCGGTGCGAGAGCATCGCGCCCTTGGGATGCCCGGTCGTGCCCGAGGTGTAGCAGATCGTCGAGAGCGCATCGGTCTCGACGTTCGGCGACTTGAACGTGTCCTTGCCCTTGCCGGTCATGTCCTCGAACGACTTGGCGCCGGCCTGGGTCTCCGGGCCGAACAGGATCACCTGCTCGAGCGGCGTGTCCTTCTTGATGTCGAGGAGCGCCGCGCCCTTGTCGGCCGAGGCGATGATCGCGCGCGCGCCGCAATCGCGCGCGACATAGCCGACCTCGGCCGGCGTCAGCATCACGTTCAGCGGATTGGCGACGGCGCCGGTCTTCAAGATGCCGTAATAGGAGACGATCCACTCCCAGCAATTGCCGGAATAGAGCGTGACACGGTCGCCGGGCTTGATGCCGAGCCCTTTCAGCGCATTGGCGAGGCGGCAGGCGAGCGCGTCGATCTCGCCGAAGCTGAACCAGCGCCCCTCGAAGATGAGCGCCGGCTTGCTGCCGAAGCGCTCCGCCGCGACGCTGGTCACCTGCGCGAGATTCTTGAGCATCCGGAATCCTCCCCGCGGCCGCACGGTTGGTTCCGCGCGGCCCGCAGGCGACAACTCTAGCATGGGAGGAAACCGGTACAACGCCGTGTTCCGCCGAGACGAATGGGCGGTATGCCTGCTGATTGACGCGGCCCCTCCCGGCGCCTTAGGCTCGCGCGCGAAAGAATCAAATCGTGCCGCCCCGGCGGGGCCGGTGCTTCGCACCGCGGGCGGCTTTGGGAGGAAGACCGATGACGAAATCCACACTGTTACTCGGCGTTGCCGCGCTCGCGCTGGCGGGCTTCGCCACCGCGCCGGCACAAGCGCAGGAGCGCGTGATCAAGATCGCGGGCTTCGGCGCCAAGACCGGCCCGGTGCGCTCGTTCGGCGTCAACTCCGAAGCCGCGATGCGCGCGGCCGCGGCCGAGATCAACGCCAAGGGCGGCATCAAGCTCGCCGACGGCAAGATGGCGAAAGTCGTCGTGACCTTCGACGACGACCGCTGCCAGGCCGAGGACGGCATCAACATCGTCCGCCGCCTCGCTTCGAGCGACACGCTGATCGCGGTCGGGCCCACCTGCTCGAACGTCGCCGAGCCGCTGTTCGGCATCCTTCAGAAGAAGGTTTCCGACGACAAGGATTCGGGCCTGCGCTTCCCGATCTTCACCGACGTGGCGGTCAAGGGCGGGCTCGCCAAGATCTCCGAATGGGCGTTCCGCAACACCCCGAACGAGCCGCTGCTCTACGACGCGCTCTTCAAGTACCTCCAGGCCAAGCGGCCGGAGCTCAAGACGATCATGGGCGGCAAGGAAGGCGACTTCGCGCATTCCAAGGCCGGCTGGGATCTCGTGATGAAGGCGACGGCGCCGAAATACGGCCTCCAGGTCGTCGGCGAGGTCGAGTGGAAGCTCACCGACACCACCTTCACCACGCAGGTGCGCGAGATGAAGGCGAAGAACGCCGACGTGATCGCGATCGCGGCGCATCCCTTCACGCTCTGCGGCGTGGTCAAGGAGATGGCGCGCCAAGGCGTCAAGCCCAAGCTCATCATCGGCCTCACCTCGTCGTCGAGCATGGAGACGATGGAAGGCTGCGCGCGCCAGGTCGAGGGCACGATCATCCCGACGACCTTCGCGCCGGTGAATGCCGAGGCCAAGCGCGTGGCGGCCCTCATCGCCAAGCACAAGGGCAGCGCCGACCTCCATTCGACCGCGGCCTGGGAGAACATGATCATCCTCAAAGGCGTGATCGAGGCGGCGAAGATCGACGGCAAGCCCGAGACGCTCGCGGCCGACCGCAGGAAGGTCCGCGACGCGCTCGCCGGGCTCAAGGAGACGCAGGGGCTGCTCGGCATCACCAAGCGCACCGAGGACCGCGAGGCGATCAAGCCCTACGTGTTCGTGACCGCGAAGAAGGGCCAGTGGGTCGTCACCTACGATCCGACCAAGCCGAACTAGCTTTGCGTTGAACGAGTGCGGGCGGATCGCGGACAACGCGATTCGCCCGCTTCGTCACGGCATAACAAGCCCAGACGCGCGAACGGCCCTCGCTTCCCAATCGCTGCCTTTCGCAGCGAATGGGCCCCTTCTCTCCCGCAAGCGGGAGAGAGAAGATGGTGGCGCAAACTTTCTTCTCTCTCTCTCCCACGCAGTGGGAGAGAAGGGGCCCATTCGCCGCCTTGGCGGCGAATGGGAAGTGAGGGCTGGCGCCGGCGGAATTGGCTGCCTGGACGCCTTGGTATTTCGGTCGCGCGGAAAGGGGCGGGGAATGACGGTTGAGGGGGCGGCCGCATGGTCCTAGTGCAGGCCATCATCGACGGCATCCTGGTCGGCACGACCTATGCGCTGATCGGCATCGGCTTCACGCTGATCTTCGGCGTGATGCACAAGCTCAACCTTGCCTTCGCCGCGGCCTCGATCGCCGGCGCATTCGTGAGTCTGCTCGCCTGGCAGCAGCTCAAGGATCTGCCCGTGCCGCTCGTGTTCCTGGTCGCGGCGGCGGCCGCCGGCGTGCTCGGCTACCTGATCTACCTCACCTGCTTCCGCTTCATTCCGCTCAAGAGCCCGCTCGCCACGCTGATGGCCACCGTCGGCATGCTGATCTTCCTCGAAGAGGTCGTGACGCATATCTCCGACGGCAAGGCGCAGAATTTTCCCGGCATGGTGCCCGAGGCGCGCTGGGTGCTGGGGCCGCTCGATCTCCGCGTCGACTACTTGCTCGTGTTCGCGATCAGCGTCGCCGCCATGCTGCTGCTGCTGGCTCTCCTCTACCGCACGCGCCTCGGCATCGCGACGCGCGCGGTCGCCCAGCAGCCGGTGGCGGCGCAGCTTTGCGGCATCTCGCTCGACCGCACCAACGCCGCCACCTTCGTGATGTCGGGTGTGCTGGGCGGCCTGGCGGGCGCCATGATCGGCTCCTCGGCCGAGCTGCTCTCCAATCTCTTGCCGCTGCAGCTCACGGTGAAGGGGCTGATCGTGACCGTGATCGGGGGGCTCGGCAGCATCCCGGGCGCCATCGTCGCGGGGCTGCTCGTCGGCGCGTTCGAGAAGGGGCTCGAGACGTGGAGCGTGCTCGCGCGCGATCTCTGCGTGATGCTGCTCGTCTTCGTATTCCTCGTGGCCAAGCCGGCCGGCATCTTCGGCAAGCTCAACGTGCGCGACTGAGGCCGGCATGGATTATCTCTACGGCCTCGCGCAGACGATCGGCGTCCACACCATCCTCGGGCTTTCGGCCTATGTGGTGCTGCAGACCGGCCAGGTGACGATGGCGCAGGCGGCGTTTTTCGCGATCGGCGCCTACATCTCCGCGATGCTGACGACGGTCTGGGGCGTCAACATTCTGATCGCGATCCCGGCGGCGGCCCTCGTCGCGAGCGTACTGGCCGGGCTCGCCGGCTTCCCGGCGCTGCGCTTCAAGGGCCTGATGCTCGTGGTTGCCACGATGGCGCTCGGCGAGGCGGTGCGCGAGTTCTTCTTCAACTTCGACTATCAGATCGCCAAGGGCGACCTGAAGGTGGGGCCCGCCGGCGCCGAAGGCTTCCGCCAGATCCGCTATTTCTACGAGCGCGGCTGGACCACCGCCGAGGTGGCGCTGTTCATCTGGATGTTCGTCGTCGGCATCATGGCCCTGCTGTGGTGGATGGACCGCTCGCGCATCGGCGCGGTGCTGCGCGCGGTCGGCGAAGACGAGCTCGCGGCGCAGAGCGTCGGCATCAACCTCACCGCCGTGAAAGTGTCGGCCTTCGCGGTCGGCGGCGCCATCGCCGGCGTCGGCGGCGCGCTCTACGGCCACTACACGACGCATATCGAGCACACGGCGTTCGGCGTGCTGATGGCGACCTTCGCCATCGCCTATCCGATCCTGGGCGGGCTTTCGAGCGTGTTCGGCACGCTCCTCGCGGTCCTCTTCATCCAGGGCCTGCTCATCCAGGGCCTGCCGATGCTGATCGGCGGCGAGCTGCGCAATCTGCTGTTCGGCCTGCTCATCCTGCTGGCGATGAACGTCCGCCCGCGCGGCCTCATCGACGGCCGCGTCGTGCGCATGCTGCGCGGCCTTTTCTCGCCGCGCTCGCGCCATGCTTGAGCTGACGGGCCTCTCCAAATATTTCGGCGGCGTGCGCGCGGTCGACGGGCTCGATTTCGTGGTGCGCGAGGGCGAGATCGTCGGCCTCATCGGCCCCAACGGCTCGGGCAAGAGCACAACGGTCAACCTCATCTGTGGCGTGTTCCCCGTGTCGGCGGGGACGATCGTCTTCCGCGGCCGCGACATCACACGCGCGCCGCCGCACCAGTGCCTGGCGCTCGGCATCGCGCGCACGTTCCAGAACATCCGCCTCTTCAACGAGCTCACGGTCTGGCAGAATCTCTGGGTGGCGCAGAATTCGGCCAAGCATCGGCGCGAGCGCAATTTCCTGGGGCGCTGGGTGGGCGGGCGCGGCCAGGCGCGGCGCTCGGTCGAGCGCCATCTCGAATTCTCGGCGCTGGCGAAAAAGCGCGACGAGCTCGCCGGCAATCTTTCGTTCGGCGAGCAGCGCCGTCTCGAGCTCGCGCGGGCGCTCGCGGCCGAGCCCGACCTGCTGCTGCTCGACGAGCCGGCCGCCGGCATGAACCACGAGGAGATCGGCCAACTCGCCGAGCGCATCCGCAGCCTCCAAGGCCAGGGCAAGACCGTGGTGCTGGTCGAGCACGTGATGGAGCTGGTGATGGGCGTCACCGAGCGCATTGCGGTGCTGAATTTCGGGCGCAAGATCGCGGAAGGGCCGCCGGCGGCGATCCAGGCCGATCCGGCCGTGCGCGAGGCCTATCTCGGCACCGGAGCGAAGGTCTGATGCTCGAGATCGCCGACATCGTGACGGCCTACGGCAAGATCGAGGCGCTGAAAGGCGTCTCGTTAAAGGTCGAGCCGGGCAAGATCACGTGCCTGCTCGGCCCCAACGGCGCCGGCAAGACGACGCTGATGATGACCGTCGCCGGCGTCCTGAAGCCGCGCCGCGGCTCGGTGCGCTTCGAGGGACGCGAGCTCGCGGGTGCTCCGCCGCGGCGCATCGTCGAAGCCGGCATCGCGCTCGTGCCCGAGAACCGCCTCGTGTTCCCCAACATGACGGTCGCCGAGAACCTCGCCGCCGGCGCCTTTACGCGCAGCGACGGCGAGGGCATCGCCGCCGACCTCGAGCGCATGTACGCGCGCTTCCCGCGCTTGAAGGAGCGCTCGACCCAGGCCGCCGGCACGCTCTCGGGCGGCGAGCAGCAGATGCTGGCCGTGGCGCGCGCGCTGATGGTGCGCCCGAAACTGCTGCTGATGGACGAGCCCTCGGTCGGCCTGGCGCCGCTCGTCGTCGAGGAGATCTTCCGCATCGTGCGCGACTTGAACCGCGACGGGACGACGATCTTCCTCGTCGAGCAGAACGCGCACATGGCGCTCCAGGTCGCGCATCACTTCTATCTCCTCGAGCTCGGCAAGGTCACCTTCAGCGGCGCCCCCGGCCAGCTCGCCGAAGCCGAGGTGATCCAACGCGCGTATTTGGGATCGAAGAAGTGAAACCCCTTCTCCCCGGGGAGAAGGGGCAGGGGATGAGGGGGCGGTACAGCTTTGGCGTGGAGAGCGCTCACGCGGGCAGGGCGATGGCTCAGTCGGCTCGGTTAGAAAGCGAACGCTTCGGCGCGCGGGGCCGCGCGAAGCTGCGTACATCCGTCACCCCCTCACCCCTGGCCCCTTTCCCCGGGGAGAGGGGGAACGCATGATCGCTTTCCTCCAATCCCTCATCGACGGCGTCATGATCGGGAGCGCTTACGCGCTGCTGGCGCTGGGCTTCACGCTGATCTTCGGCGTCTTGCGCCGGCTCAATCTTGCCTACGGTTCTTCCATATTGATGGGCGCGTTCGCCGGCGCCGCGGTTTTCGCGCAATGGAAATTGGGCGGCTGGGCGGTGGCGGCGGCGACGCTGGCGGCCGCGGTGGCGGCGGGCATCTATGTCGAGCGGCTGTGCTTCTGGGCGATGCGCAAGGGCGCGGCCATCGCCTCGATGGTGTCGAGCTTCGCCGTGTGGATGCAGCTCGAAGAGCTGCTGGCGCTGTTGTTCCCCGAGCGTACGCTGAGCTTTCCGGCCTTGGTCGGCCGCTCCGTGTTCGAGCTGGGGCCGTTCCAGTTCCGCACCGAATACGCGCTCATGTTCGCGCTCGCCGCTTTGCTGATGGCGGCGCTCGAATGGATGATGCGCGCCACGCGCTTCGGCCTCGCCGTGCGCGCGGTCACCGAGCACCCCGAGGCGGCGCGGGCCATGGGCGTGCCGGTCGCGCGTATCGCGTTCTGGGCCTTCGTGCTCGCCTCCGCCATCGGCGGCGTCGCGGGCTATCTCATCGCCGCCGCCGACGAGCAGGTGACGCTCCACAGCGGCATGAACCTCACCTTCACCGGCCTCATCGCGATGATGATCGGCGGCATCGGCTCGCTGCGCGGCGCGGTGCTGGGCGGCGTCGTGCTCGGCGTGGTCACAACCCTGGCGCAGGCGCGTCTCGGCGCCTCGGGCCGCGAGTTGGCGGCGTTCGGCTTGCTGTTTTTGCTGCTCGTGCTGCGCCCCGGCGGCCTCCTGGCGCAGGATTTCGCCGCGCGCGAGGCGGCGGCGCTGCGCCGGGTCTGAGGGGGCGGGGGATGGACGACTACCTCGTCTCCGTGCTCGCCAATATCGGGATGTTCTCGTTCTTGGCGCTCTCCGCCTATCTGCTGCTGCTGACCGGCGAGATTTCGTTCGGCCAGCAGGCCTTCTTCGCGATCGGCGCCTACGCCTCGGGCATCGCGACGGCGCTCTGGAATCTGCCCTTTGCGCTCGCGCTCGTCATCGGCGCGGCGGCGGGCGGCGTCGCCGCGGGCCTTGTCGGCCTGCTCGCGCTGAGGACGCGCGGGCTCTACTTTGCCATGGCGACGCTGGCCTTCGCCCAACTGGTGCGGCTCGGCCTGCAGCAATGGATTTACGTGCGCACGATCCAGGGCGAGCCGGTCGGCCCCAACGGCGTCGACGGCTTCCGCGGCATCCGCTACGTGTTCGAGAACAACATCGCGCCGGGCGAATTCCTCATCGTGATCGCGGTGTTGCTGGCGCTGGTGCTGGCCGGGTTCACCATCGCCGAGCGCGGACGCCTGGGCTCGCTGCTGCGCCTCGTCGGCGCCGATCCGCTGCTGGCCGAGACGCAAGGGGTCGATGTGAAGGCGGTGAAGGTCGCCGCCGCCGCCGCCGCCGGCGCCATCGCGGCCGTGGGCGGCTGCCTCTACGCCCATCTCAACACCTATGTCGAGCCGGGCAATTTCGACATCATGCTCGGCGTGCACAGCCTCGCCTACGGCCTCATCGGCGGACTCGGCACGGCGCTGGGCCCGATTCTCGGCGTCCTCATCGATGTGGGCCTGCTCGAATCCGTGCGCGTATTCCAGGGCTACCGCATGATCGTCT
>DATBLL010000081.1:0-15611 GCA_036555425.1 Alphaproteobacteria bacterium
CTTTGGCCAGGCCGGCGTCGACGGCCATTTGCGGCAAGAGCGTAACACCCATGCCGCCGGCGACCATTTGCGCCAGCGTGTGGAGGCTCGTGGCCTGCAGGCGCCCGCCGGCGGGTGCGGCCTCGGCGATGTGGCACGCCGAAAGCGCGTGGTCGCGCAGGCAGTGACCTTCCTCGAGCAGCAGCAGCGGCGCGCGCTCGAGTTCCTTGGGTTCGACATGCTCGTGCCCGGCCAGCGGATGGCCGGGCGGCGTCGCCAGCAGAAAGGGATCGTCGCCCAATTCGAGCGTCTCGATGTCGGGCGCGCGATAGGGGAGCGCGATCAGCGCCAAGTCGAGCTCGCCGGCCTGAAGTCGCTCGAGCAGGCGCGCGGTCAGATCCTCGACGAGGTGCAGCTTGAGCTTGGGATGGGCCTTGCGCACCCGCGCCAAGACCTTGGGCAGCAGAAACGGCGCCACCGTTGGGATCACGCCGAGCGCGAGCGGGCCCGAGAGCGGCTCGCCTGCCGCGCGCACGAGCGCGACGATCTCGCCGGCGGCGCTCAACAGGCGCTTGGCGCGCGCCACGACCTCCTCGCCCAGCGGCGTCACCATCACGCGGCGTTTGGTGCGTTCGACGAGCGTCACGCCGAGTTGGCTTTCGAGCTCCTTCAACCCGGCGCTCAAGGTCGATTGGGTCACGAAGCAGGCGGCGGCGGCACGGCCGAAATGCTTGGCTTCGGCGACGGCGACGAGATAGCGGAGGTGACGGAGCGAGGGGAGCGCGTTCATCGATTTTCTCGATTACAGAAATGAGAATTAGTCATTGGATCGATTTCATTCAATCCCCTATCTCCTCCCCAGGCGCAAGACGCCGCAACCCGAATGGAGAGAATTGAGATGTTGACCGTTGGAGACCGCTTCCCGGCGTTCCGCCTGAAGGCCGTGGCCTCGAAGGAAGCCAAGTTCGAGGACGTCAGCGAGCAGAGCTTCCCCGGCCAGTGGAAGATCTATTTCTTCTGGCCCAAGGATTTCACTTTCGTCTGCCCGACCGAGATCGTCGGCTTCGGCGCGCTCGAGGGCGACTTCAAGGATCGTGATGCGCAGTTGATCGGCGGAAGCACCGATTCGGAATTCGTGCACCACGCTTGGCGGGCGAGCCGCGAGGATCTCGGCAACCTCGCCTTCCCGTGGCTCGCCGACATCAAGAAGGAGCTCGCGGAGGCCCTCGGCATCCTCGACAAGGATGAGGGCGTCGCCAAGCGCGCGACCTTCGTGATCGATCCGGATGGCATCATCCGCTTCGTCGACGTGACCGACATGAGCGTCGGCCGCAACCCGCAGGAGGTCCTGCGCGTCCTCGACGCGCTGCAGACCGACGAGCTCTGCCCGTGCAATTGGAAGAAGGGCGAAGAGACGATCAAGCTGGCAGCGTAAGCGCCAGCGCGGCGTGGCGGAGAAACCCCCCGTCCCGACCTTCCCCCGCAAGCGGGGAAGGAGAAAGAAGAGCCTTCCCCCGCTTGCGGGGGAAGGTTGGATGGGCGCGCGACCGCCCCACGGTGCTTGATCAGGAGCAACGCCGCGAAACCGGCAATGCCATTCAAGAACGGAAGGAATCCATGTCGCTCGAATCCCTGAAATCCGCGCTGCCCGACTACGCCAAGGACCTGAAGCTCAATCTCGCCTCGGTCGCGGCCGAGGCGGCGCTCACCGATCAGCAGCGCTGGGGCGCGCTCATGGCGACGGCGGTCGCCGCGCGCAACGGCGTCGTCATCCGCGCGATCGAGGCGGAGGCGGAGAGCAAGCTCTCGCCCGAGGCGCTCGCAGCGGCCAAGACCGCGGCGGCGATCATGGCCATGAACAACATCTACTACCGCTTCGTGCACCTGCTCGGCCGGGATGACTACCGCACCATGCCGGCGCGCCTGCGCATGAACGCGCTCGCGAAGCCCGGCGTCGCGAGGGCCGATTTCGAGCTGTGGTCGCTCGCCGTCTCGGCGGTGAATGGCTGCGGAATGTGCATCGAGTCGCACGAGAAGGTGCTGCGCGAGCACGGCGTCAGCCGCGAGGCTATCCAAGCCGCGGTGCGCATCGCCGCGGTCGTGCACGCCGTCGCCGTCACGCTCGAGAGCGAGAACATCGCGGTGGCGGAATTCGCCGCCGCCGCTTAATTTCCCCGCACCACTGGAGGCTCCCATGAACGCAAAGGTCAACATCGGCATCAACGAGCCGAGCCGCAAGCAGATCGCCGAGGCGCTCGGCAAGCTGCTCGCCGACACCTACGTGCTCTACGGCAAGACCCATTCGTTCCATTGGAACGTCTCGGGCCCGAATTTCCCGCAGCTCCACGAGTTGTTCGGCGCGCAATACAACGAGCTCTGGACTTCGCTCGACGAGCTGGCCGAGCGCATCCGCGCCCTGGGCGTGCTCGCCCCCGCGAGCGGCAAAGCGATGGCCGCCGCCGCTTCGATCAAGGAGGCCGAGGGCGCGCCCGCGGCCGCCGTGATGGTCAAGGAGCTGATGGAGGGCCACGAAGCCGCGATCAAGACCGCGCGGCCGATCATCGAGCTGGCGCAAGCCGGCGGCGATGAAGGCACCGCCGATCTCGTCATCGGCCGCATCGAGGCGCACGAGAAGGCCGCCTGGATGCTGCGCGCGACGCTGGGCTGACCCCCCGCTCCCTCGCGAGCGGGGTTATGCCACCGAGCCGGGGTCGCAATTGGCGCCGCAGACGAGGACGCCGAGGCGCTCGTTGGCCGCCGGCTTGTAGGCGCCGGACAAGACCGCCGCCAGCGCCGCGGCGCCGCCGGGCTCGGCGACGATGCGGATCGCGCGCCAAAGCGCTTTCTGCGCGGCCGTGATCGCCGCGTCTTCCACCAGCACCACGCGCTCGACGAATTCCTTGGCGAGCGGAAGCATGAGCTCGCCGACGCGGCGCGCGCCGAGCGAATCGGCCGCGACGCCGCTCACCTCGGCATCCACCGGCTCGCCCGCCTCGAGCGCCGCCCACAACGCGCAGCTCGTGCGCGGCTCGACGCCGATGAGCTTGGTCCGGCCGCGGTACCACGCCGCCATGCCGCCGATGAGGCCGCCGCCGCCGACCGCGACCAGCACCGTATCGAGCCCCGGCGCCTGCTGCTCGAACTCGCGCGCAACCGTGCCCTGGCCGGCCAGGATCTCGGGCTGATCGTAGGCGTGCAGCACCAAGGCGCCGGTCTCGGCCGCGCGCTTCTGGCTGGCCGCCAACGCGTCGCCATAGACCTTGCCGATGATGTTCACCGCGGCGCCGAGCTCCTTCAGGCGCGCGATCTTGGCCGCGCTGATCACTTCGGGCACGAAGATTTCGGCGCGGTGGCCGAGCGTCTTGGCGGCGTGCGCGACAGCGATGCCGTGATTGCCGCCCGAAGCCGCGATCACGCCCGCAGGCGGGACCGCGGCCGAAAGCATCCGATTGAACGCGCCGCGCGGCTTGAACGAGGCCGTCACCTGCAGGCATTCGAGCTTGAGCGTGAGCGGAGAGGAGAGGCGCTCGAAGGTGCCGCCCGCGAGCTCGATCACCGGCGTCCTGCGCACGCGCGGCGCGATGCGCGTCCACGCCGCCTCGATGTCGATACGTCCGATCATGCCATCCTCCCCGCCCGATCAGGCTTGCGCCCGCCGGCGCCTGCGCCCATACTCTCAAGGAAAGCGGCGCTAAGCTAATTAGCCAATCGTCTAATTGCAATGACCAGCCTGGCCGCCCTGCTGCGCGCGCTGGCGAGCGAAAAGCGCCTCCAGGTCCTGGATTGGCTCAAGGACCCGCTGGCGCATTTCCGCCCGCAGGCCGACGGCGACCGGGTCAAGGACGGCGTCTGCTCGCTGTTCATCGCCGAGAAGCTCGGCGTCGCCCCGCCGACGGCCGCGGAGCATCTCCGCATCCTCGCGCAGGCCGGTCTCGTCCGGCCGAAGCGCATCAAGCAATGGACGTTCTACAAGCGCGATGAGAAGCGGATCGCCGAGGTGAAGCGCGTCCTCGCCCGGGCGATCTGATCCGTCAGCGTCCGCCTCAGCGGCCGCGCCGCTCGAGCGCGGCGAGGACATCGTGCCGTTCCGCGCGCCAGCGGGTCGATTTGGCGACGACGTCGAAGCCGAGCCGGCGGTAAAGAACGTAGGCGGCCGCGTTGCGGTCCGAAACCGTGAGGCGCACGCGCCGGCCCGCGCGGCTTGCCGCTTCGCCGAGTGCGCGCGCCATCAGCGCGCCGCCGATGCCCGCGCGCTGGCGGTCCGGCGCCACCGCCAGGCTTTCGATCCAGCTCTCGGCATTGCCCAAGGCCAGATGGCAATAGCCGACGATCTTTCCGCGGTCTTCGGCAATCACCAGCAAGGCATTGCCGGCCAACAGCGCCGCCATCTCGGGGCCGGTCAGGCGCGCGAACGACGAGGAGCCGGCATAGGCGCGGTTGTGGATGGCGGCGAGCGCCTCGGCAAAAGCCGCGGCGAGCGGCGCCGCGGCGTCGGCCACGCGCACCAGCGCTTCGCGGCCGGACCCTCGTTCCGCCGCCGCATCCGCATCCTCGCAGACCATCTCGAGCTCGTGTTCGAGCACGGCAAAGCCGCACGCCGCGAGAAAGCCGCTCATTGCGCCCCAGCGCTCGGGACAGAGGGACTGCAGGATCGCGCGCTCCGGCGGATCCATCACGGCGAGTTCGCGCAGCAGCAGGCTGGCAATGCCGCGCCGGCGCAGTTCGGGCGCCACGACGATGCGGAAATGGCGCACCCACGGGGTCTCGTGATCGCGCAGCGACGGCGTCGCCACGCCGGCGATGCCGCCGCCCGCCTCGGCGATGCGGAAATCGCGCCCGCCCCGGTTCTGCGGCAAGGCCACGAAGCGCCGCCAATCTTCCACGGAGATTGCGCCCACGAGCGGATCAAGGCGATGGGCGGCGGCAAAGAAAGCCGCTATGGCGTCGGCATCGGCCGCGGTGACGGGGCGGATCAATCGGGCCAGGCCAAGGCGCGCAGCGCGGCGAGCCATTCGCCCGGCAGGATCACGCGCTTCAGCTCGAAGTCACCGCCGTCGCGGTGATCTTCGTCGACGAAGCGGGTTTCGCCGCTGGCCAGATCGATGGTGACCAGGCCGAAATGCATCGTCTGCATGGTGGCAGCCTGGAAGCTCTTCACGCTCGCGGCGGCGCCCGCGGGATTATCCACATGACGGAGCGGCCGGTCGAAGCGCCAGAATACGTTTCCGATGGGGCCGAACGCGCGGTTGACGGCGGCGATCGCTTCATCGGGCGACGCGAAGCGCAAGGGGTCCCGCCTCAGGTGTTCATCGAGGCGAAGAATTCCTGGTTGCTCTTGGTTTCCTTGATCTTGCCCATCAGGAATTCCATCGCATCGGTGACGCCCATCGGCATCAGGATGCGGCGCAGCACCCACATCTTCTGCAAGGTCGCCTGGTCGACGAGCAGCTCTTCCTTGCGCGTGCCGGACTTGGTGATGTCGATCGAGGGCCAGGTGCGCTTGTCGGAGAGCTTGCGGTCGAGGATGATTTCCGAGTTGCCGGTGCCCTTGAACTCTTCGAAAATCACTTCGTCCATGCGGCTGCCGGTATCGATGAGCGCGGTCGCGATGATCGAGAGCGAGCCGCCCTGCTCGATGTTGCGCGCGGCGCCGAAGAAGCGCTTCGGGCGCTGCAGCGCGTTGGCGTCGACGCCGCCGGTCAAGACCTTGCCCGAGGACGGGACCACGGTGTTGTAGGCGCGCGCCAGGCGCGTGATCGAATCGAGCAGGATCACGACGTCGCGCTTGTGCTCGACGAGGCGCTTGGCCTTCTCGATCACCATCTCGGCCACCTGCACGTGGCGCGAGGCCGGCTCGTCGAAGGTCGAGGAGATCACCTCGCCCTTGACCGTCCGCTCCATGTCGGTGACTTCCTCGGGCCGCTCGTCGATCAGGAGCACGATGAGATAGACGTCCTTGTGATTGCGCGCGATCGAGTGGGCGATGTTCTGCAGCATCACGGTCTTACCCGTGCGCGGCGGCGCCACGATCAGCGCGCGCTGGCCCATGCCCTGCGGCGTGATGATGTCGATGACGCGCCCCGTCTTGTCGCGATACGTGGGGTCGTCGATCTCCATCTTGAACTTCCGCTCCGGATAGAGCGGCGTGAGGTTGTCGAAGTTGATGCGGTGGCGCACCTGCTCGGGGTCGCCGAAATTGACCTTGTCGACCTTGAGCAGCGCGAAATAGCGCTCGCCGTCCTTGGGGCCGCGAATCTGGCCCTGCACCGTGTCGCCGGTGCGCAGACCGAAGCGCTTCACCTGGTTGGGCGAGACGTAGATGTCGTCGGGGCCCGGGAGGTAGTTGGCCTCAGGCGAGCGGAGGAAGCCGAAGCCGTCCGGCAGAATTTCGACGACGCCCTCGCCGTCGATGGTCACGTCCTTGAGCGCCAACTGCTTCAGGATCGCGAACATCATGTCCTGCTTCCGGAGCGTCGAGGCGTTCTCGATCTCGAGGCTCTCGGCGAAGGCGAGCAGGTCGGCGGGCGATTTGGATTTGAGCTCGGCGAGCTTCATCGGCGGCTTGTCGGGCCCCGACTTGTCGCTACCGGATTTATCCGGCCCGGATTTGTCTGGCGCGGACTTGTCCGGCGCGGGCTTCTCGGCGGTTTTTTCGGCTGTGGGCTTGTCGTTCATGGGTGCAATGCGAGTCTCTGGGGGAAACGAAAGGGGGGAGGAGAAATGCGCGGCCTGTCACGAGGATGCGAAACGCATCGGAGGGGCGGCGCGCGAGGCGCGAGGGTTGGCGTTAAGCAGCCTCGGCGGGCACGGGAGACGTGCGTTCCGGCGCTCTATTGCCGGCGCTTCTGGCTGTCGGAGGAAGGCGCTCCCGCGCGGGCGGATGAAACCCGCACCAGAAGGAGCGGCTGTCTCTTAGCAGAATTGGGATGCGAACGCAAAGGCCGCAAGGGGCGCCGGCAAAGATTCCCCATAGCCCCGTCGCTACCGCGGATTAACCCTGTGCGGCCTGAACGGCGCGTTCCGGCGCCAGCGACTGCCGCAACGCGGCGAAGAACGCATCGTTGTCGTCCTTCAAGCCGATGGTGACGCGGATGTGGCGCTCGTAGCCGGGCGCTTTGATGGTCGAGATGGCGATGCCGTGCTGGCGGATGGCGGCCTGGGCGGAAGCGCCCTCGATCGGCAGCGCGATCAAGAGAAAGTTACCGGCACTCTTCGTGCATTTGAGCCCGAGGGCCTCGACACGGGCGCGCAGGCGCTCGCGCTCGGCCACGCAGTCCTTGACGCGCGCCCACATGTAGTCCTGGTCCTCGAAGGCGGCGAGCGCCGCCGCCTGCGCCACGATATTGAGGTTGAAGGTGTTGCGCACGCGGTGGAACGCCTCGGCCAGCGCCGGCGAGCTCGTGAACGCGTAGCCCACACGCAGCCCGGCCATGCCGTAGGCCTTGGAGAAGGTGCGCAGCACGAACCAGGGGCGTTTGACGCCCTTCAACTGCTCGAGCGCGTCGATGCCGCCGCCGGCGCGCGAGAATTCGTAATAGGCTTCGTCAACGGCGAGGATCGCCTGCGCGGGCAGGCTGCGCGCGACGTGCTTCAGCTCCGCCGCCGTGATGCCGAGACCGGTCGGGTTGTTGGGCGCGGTCAGCCAGAATAGCCGCGTATCGGCGTCGACGGCTGCCAACAGCCCTTCGATGTCGTGCGCGCCGTCGGCCTTGACCGGCACCGCCTTGACCGCGCCGCCGGCGATGCGGCTCCCGGCGCCCAGGCGCGGAAACGACGGCGTCGAGACGACGACGTTCCGCCCCGGCTCGGTGAACGCGGTCGAGGAGAGCGTGATGAGCTCGGCGCTGCCATTGCCGCACACGATGCGGTCGGGCGTAACGCCGGCGCGCGCCGCGATCGCCGGCGCGAGCTTGCTCCAATGCGAATCGCCGTAGCGGTTCACCAGCGGCGCGGCGGCGGCGATGGCCGTCATCACGCGCGGCGAAGGCGGCCAGGCGCCCTCGTTGAACTGCATGAAGCGCACGCCCGGCGGCGCCGGCTTGAACTGCGGCGGTGCCACCAGCGTCTTTACCACCGGGCGGATCGGAAGGTCGTCGAGGGTTTCGGTCATGTGCGGAAGGTCAGAGTGAGGCGAAGAGAGTAACACCACCAAGGCACCAAGGCACCAAGAAGGGAATTTGCGCGCTGCGTCCGCGAGACAATGCTTCTTGGTGCCTTGGTGTCCTGGTGATCTGTCTCGGCTTCCACGATTCGGATGTCAAAACGGCTTCCCAATCACCATGATCACGATCACGACCATCAGCGCCGCGGGGAGCTCGTTCCACCATTTGTAGAAGCGCGCCGGGCGGGTGTTGCGGTCGAGGGCGAAGTCTTTGCGCCAATAGGCGTAGACGTGGTGGAGCACGGCCATGAGGATCACGGCCGTCGCCTTGACGTAGACCCAGCCTTTGCTCCAATCGACTCCGGCTTCGGCCGGGTAGACGAAGACCAGGATCAGGCCGAAGGTCCAGGTGAGCACGAAGGCCGGGTTCATGATCCCGCGCAAGAGCCGCCGCTCCATCACCGCGAAGGTTTTGGCGGCCTCGGAGCCCTTCGCGGCGGCTGCGTGATAGACGAACAGGCGCGGTAGATAGAGCAGCCCCGCCATCCACGCGATCACGCTGATCACGTGCAGGGCCTTCACCCAGAGATACCAGCTCATCGTCTCCCCATCCCGCAGCGCAGCACGGCGCTGTGTGGCATTTCACTTGCGGCAGTTACTTACGGGTGCCCGCGACATCGCGAAAGCCCGGTGCTAAGGTTAGCCCATTCGCGGCCCTGACAACGAGGCCGCCGTCTCGCTTCGGCCGCGACGTACAAATTTCAAGTGGGAGGAACGACGAGATGACTGCCTTCACCATCAATGGGCGGAAGGTCGACGTCAAAGCCGACGCCGATACGCCCTTGCTCTGGGTTATCCGGGAGCACTTGAAGCTCACCGGCACGAAATTCGGCTGCGGCGTGGCCCAGTGCGGCGCCTGCACCGTTCACGTCAACGGCGAGCCCGTGCGCTCGTGCAGCACGCCGCTCGCCGACGTGGCCGGCAAGCAGGTGACGACGATCGAGGGCCTCTCGCCCACCGGCAATCATCCGCTGCAGAAGGCCTGGGTGGCCGAGCAGGTGCCGCAGTGTGGCTACTGCCAGTCCGGCCAGATCATGGCCGCCGCCGCGCTGCTGAAGAAGAACAAGAAGCCGAGCCGCGACGAGATCAAGGCGCATATGCACGGCAACATCTGCCGCTGCGGCACCTACGCCGCCATCGTGCGCGCCGTCGAACGCGCGGCCAAGGGGTGAGCCATGAGCAAGCACAACGGATACGAAGCGGTTTCCCTCTCCCGGCGCGCCTTCATGGTGACGACGGGCGGCTTCTCGATCGCCGTCGCCTTCGGCGGCGCCAAAACGGCGCTGGCGCAAGGTGCCAAGGGCCTGACGCCCAATGCCTGGGCGACAATCGGCGCTGACGGCATCGTCACGATCATGTTCCCATCAGCCGAGATGGGCCAGGGCATCATGACAGCCCTCCCAGCTATACTCGCTGACGAGATGGATGCGGATTGGAAGAATGTCCGCGTCGAGCAGTCGCCGAGCGATATGAAAGCCTACGGCAATCCAGGCTTCGAGGGCATACAGATCACAGGCGCCAGTCGCAGCACGCAGAGCTACTTCAAGCCGTTGCGCGTGGCTGGAGCCCAGGCCCGCAAGGTGCTCATCGCCGTCGCCGCAGAACAGTGGAAGTTGCCAGCCGCCGAGCTCGCGACCGAGCCCGGCATGGTCGTCCACGCCAAGTCCAAGCGGAAGATCTCCTACGGCCAGCTCGCCGCCAAGGCGAAGCTGCCGGCGGAGCTGCCAAAGGTGACGGATGCCGATTTGAAGCCCATGGACAAGTGGCGCTACATCGGCAAGGACGTGCCGCGCGTCGACGTGGTGGCGAAGACGACCGGCAAGGCCGTCTACGGCATGGATGTGCAGCTCCCGGGAATGCTCTACGCGGCCATCCTGCGCGCGCCAGTGCAGGGCGAGAAGCCGGAGAAGATCGACGACGCCGCGGCCAAGGCGGTCAAGGGCGTCGTCGCGGTCGCCCCACTACCCTATGGCGTCGCCGTCGTCGGCGCCACCGTCGAGGCGACCAAGAAGGGCAAGGCGGCGCTTAAAGTCGAATGGAGCAAGGCGGCGCCCGCGCGGAACTACGATAGCGACAAGATCGCCGCCGAATACATGGCGATCGCGCGCGACGAGAAAAAGGCGGGGATTGTGGTCGAAAAGCATGGCGACGTCACGGCGGCGCTCGCAGGCGCGGCCAAAGTGATCACCGCCGAGTATACCTCCGAACACGTTGCCCATGCGTGCATGGAACCAATGAACGCGACAGCCCAGTTTGCCGACGGCAAATTCGAGGTTTGGGCGCCGACTCAGGCAGCGAGTCTGATCCAGATCGTCGGCGGCCTTGTGTTCAAGACCACGCCGGACAAGATCACCGTGCACACTACTTTGCTGGGTGGTGGCTTCGGCCGCCGCTTCGAACTCGATTTCGCGTTCGATGCGATGGGCCTTGCTATGCACAGTGGTGGCAAGCCGGTGAAGGTGATCTGGTCGCGCGAAGACGACATCACGAACGACCTGTTCCGGCCGCTCACGGCCCAACGCTTCAAGGTCGGGCTCGACAAAGAGGGAAATGTCGTCGCGTGGCAGCACCGGCTGGTCGCGGAGTCGATCTTTGCGCGCAACAATCCCGATGCGTACAAGGCGGCAAAAGGCCGCGATGCACCGGTCGATGATGGTGCCGAGCTGCCTTACGACGTGCCGGCCACGCAAATCGAGTTCCTTCGCGAGCCGCGCGGTGTCGGCGTTGGTTTCTGGCGCGCCGTCGGCTGCGGCTACACCAAGTTTGCGATGGAAACGCTGATCGACGAGCTCGCGCGCGAAAAGAAGATGGACTCGGTCGCCTACCGGCTCGAGCTGCTGAAGAAGCAGCCGCGCGCGGCGGCGGTCGTCAAAGCCGCGGCCGAGATGGCGGAGTGGACCAAGAAGCGCGACGGCCGCTTCCTCGGCATCGCCTATGCCGATTTCGGGCCCGAATTGCCGGTCACCTCGCCGATGAAGAACCACGCGGCGCTGGTCGCCGAGGTTTCGCTCAACCGCGCTTCGGGCGAGATCCGCGTGCACAACATCTGGGTCGCGACCGATCCCGGCATCGCGGTCAACCCGCGCATCATCGTCGCCCAGATCGAAAGCGGCGTGATCTACGGCCTGAGCGCCGCGTTGTACGAGGAGATCACGATCAAAGGCGGCGAGGTGCAGCAGGCGAACTTCGATACCTATCGTGTATTGCGCCAGCAGGATGCGCCGGACATCCACGTCAAGGTGATGCCCTCGCTCAAGGATCCGCCGAGCGGCATCGGCGAGATCGGCACGTCGCCAGTGGCGCCTGCAATTGCGAATGCAATTGCCACTGCCACCGGAGCCAAGCTCCGCCACCTGCCGATGACGCCAGAGCGCGTCAAGGCGGCGCTGAAGGCGTAACGCGAACGAACCGAACGTGCGTCAAGGGCGGCTCCGCAAGCGGTCGCCCTTTTCTTTCCCCCTCGCCCTGGGGCGAGGGGGCAGGGGGTGAGGGGGAGACGGATTTAACCGTCGACGGGATCCCCCGCAGGCAAGATGCGGCAAGATCCGTCGCCCCCTCATCCCCAACCTCTTCTCCCCGTCGCTCGGCCTGAGGCCGAGCTTAGGGAGAAGGGGCCGAGCGCGCACCGCCCGAACTCGGCGGGGCAAAGGCGGAGGCCGCCATCGGGCTGCACCGGCACGGGCTTTGCGAGCGCCTGCTCGACGAGGCCGGCGAGGCCGTCGATGAAGGCCTGCTGCGCCGATACGGTCGACACGCGCACATAGCGGGGCACGCCCGCGTCCTCGGCGACATGGCGATATTCGATGTCGAGCTCCACCAGCGTCTCGGAATGCTCGGAGACGAATGCGATCGGCACCACGATGAGCGGCATGCCGTCCTTGCCGGCGCGGCGGATTTCGTCGGCGGTCGAAGGCCCAACCCATTCGAGCCGGCCGACGCGGCTCTGATAGCAGACGATCCAATCCTGGGCCGCGCCGGCAAGCGCTGCCACGACCGATGCTGCCGTCTTCTCGACCTGCCATTGATAGGGATCGCCGCGGCGGATCACTTTCTTGGGGAGGCCGTGCGCCGAAAAGAGAAGGCGCGGCGGCTTGCCGCTCCAGCCGGCAAGCGCCGTGCGCACCGACGCGGCCAGCGCCGCGACGAAGCCGCGCTCGGCCGGATAGCAGCAGATCGCGCGCGTATTCGCGGCGATGCCGGCCGCGCGCGCGGCGTCGCGCCAGCTCGCGAAGGACGATGCCGTCGTCGTCGACGAATATTGCGGATAGAGCGGCAGCAGCACGATCTCTTGCGGCGCCATCGTCGCCACGGCGCGCGCCGTCTCGGCCGCGAAGGGATTCCAATAGCGCATCGCGACGAAGACCTTCGCCGCCCGCCCGTGCGCCCTCAACCGCTCTTCAAGCGCACCCGCTTGCGCCTCCGTGTTGGCGAGAATCGGCGAGCCCCCGCCCATCTTGGCGTAGATCCTGCGCGCCACCGGCGCGCGCCGCCGGGCGATGAAATGCGCGAGCGGCCGGCGGACAAAACCCGGCATGCCGATGATCGCCGGGTCGTTGAACAGATTGAACAGGAAGGGCTCGACGGCGTCGGGCCCGTCCGGCCCGCCGAGATTGAACAAGACGACGGCGACGCTCATGGCTTGGCACGTACCGCGGCGACCAGCGCCGCGACGTGTTCCAGCGGCGTGCCCGGCAGGATGCCGTGGCCCAAATTGAAGATATGCGGTTTGCCCGCGAAGGCCCTGCGGATTTCACGAATCCGTGCCACCAGCGCAGCGCCGCCGGCGAGCAGCAGAACCGGATCGAGATTCCCTTGCACCGGCAGCCGGCCTTGAACGCTGCGACCCGCTTCGAGCGGCACCGTGTAATCAAGGCTGACCGCGTCCATTTCGGCGTCGCGCGCATATTCGTCGAGCATCGCGCCCACGCCGCGTGGAAATCCGATGATGCGCGCCGAGGGATGCCGTTCTTTCAAGGCTCTCGCGATGCGCGCCGCGGGCTCGATCGCATAGCGGCGGAATTCGGCATCGGGAAGAACGCCCGCCCAGCTGTCGAAAAGCTGGACGCAATCGGCGCCGGCCTCGATCTGCGCCGCGAGATGCTCGACGGTCGCCTCGACGAGCAGCCCGATCAGCACGCCGAAGCTCTTGGCGTCGCGCCACATCCATGCTTTGGGCATGGAAAAATCGCGGCTGCCGCCGCCTTCGGCCATGTAGCAGGCGACAGTCCACGGCGCGCCAGCGAACCCGATTAGCGCCCGCTCGCGCCCAAGGGCGTTGCGCACGCGCGCCACGGTATCGTAGACCGGCATCAGATGCTTGCGCACCCGCGCCACGCTCAATCGCGCAAGGCTCTTGGCGCTGATCGGTTCCAAGACCGGCCCCTCGCCCTCACGAAAAGCGACTTTGGCGCCGAGGCCGTCAACGACCACGAGAATATCGGAAAACAGAATCGCCGCATCGAAGCCGAAGCGTGCGATCGGCTGCAGCGTCGCCTCGGCCGCCGCCGCTGGACTGTAGCAGAATTCGAGAAAGCTTCCGGACTTGGCTCGAAGAGCCCGATATTCGGGCAAATAGCGTCCGGCTTGGCGCATGAGCCACACCGGTGGTGGATCGAGCGCCTCGCCCGCGAGCACGCGCAGCAGCGCCGGTTGAAACTGGCTTGAAGACATGATGGCGACGGAACCTCGGCGCATCTCCACTATCGTAAGATTCTTCTTGAATCGAATCTAAAGAGTCGGTGGTGGTAGCAGGACTTGTGCGAATCGGGATAGGGCGGATCGTGCACATGAATCGCCGAACGCGCGAACGGGTGCTGTGAATCGCGGGGAAGCGAGAAAGGGCGAGTAGACGGAGGCAACATCTGCTCGCTCCGCAACCGGCGCTGTCCAGGGCTAGTATCGGTCCTTTGCGCAGGCAATGGCTTGCCGGCTGCGGATATGATACTCGCCCACAGGACGGGGCTGGCTCATTCGTACGGGATAAGCGGGTGCGCTGGGCTCGGGCGCCGGGGACTGCGCCAAGGGCATCCCCATCATCCACGCGTGCGTGCCGGCGCTTGCACAGGGTCTTCGGCAGGTTTCTCCACAGCGGCGATGAAAGTGAAGCGGCATCTCTACCTCGTTTCCGATGCCACCGGCGAAACGGTGCGCTCCATCGCGCGCGCCTGCGCGGTACAGTTCGAGGACATCGAGGTCGTCGAGCATCTCTGGCCAATGGTGCGGAGCCGCCGCGCGCTCGAGACGGCGCTCGAGGATCTCGAGCACGCGCCCGGGATCGTCTTCTATTCGCTGCTGAACCACGACCTCGCCGCGCATCTCGAGCAGTTCTGCCGCAGCCGCAACGTGCCGTGCATTTCGGTGATGGAGCCGTTCATCACGCTGATGGCGCGCTGTTTCGGCCAGGTGCCCAAAGGCCTGCCCGGCAAGCAGCACGTGCTTGATGCCGAATACTTCCACCGCATCGAGGCGATGAATTTTGTCATGGCCCATGACGACGGGCAGAAGAACACGTCGCTCGACGAGGCCGACGTGATCCTGGTCGGCGTCTCGCGCACTTCCAAGACGCCGACCTGCATCTATCTCGCGAACCGCGGCGTGAAAGCAGCCAATGTGCCGATCGTGCCGGGTATTCCTCTGCCCGAGGCGCTGTTCAAGAACGGCCACGCGCTCGTGATCGGGTTGACCGAGGATCCCGCGCGCCTCGTCGAGATCCGCAAGAACCGCATGCGGCTCCAGAACAGCGCGCAGACGCAAAGCGACTACACCGATATCGACAAGGTGCGCGAGGAGGTCGCCGAATCAAAGCGGCTTTTTGCGCGCCAGGGCTGGCCGGTCATCGACGTGACGCGCCGCTCGATCGAGGAAACCGCGGCCGCCGTGCTCCAGCTCCTGAGCCAGCGCCATCGCCAACAGGGCGAAGGCGAGGGCGGCAGCGCATCGGGTGGCAACCCGCCGTGAGCGCCGCGCTCAAAGGCCCGAACGTGGCGCGGCTGATCCTCGCCTCGGGCAGCGCGACGCGGGCGGCGCTGCTGCGCAATGCCGGACTTGCCTTCGAGCAGATCGCGGCGGCGGTCGACGAAGCGGAGCTCAAGCGCTCGATGCAGGCGGAGGGCGCCGATGCGGCGGCGACGGCCATGGCGCTGGCGGAGCTGAAGGCGCGGCGCGTCTCCGAGCGGCACCCGGGGGCCCTCGTCATCGGCGCCGATCAGGTGCTGGTTGCCGATGGCACGTGGTTCGACAAGCCGGGCGACCGCGCGGCCGCCAAGGCGCAGCTCCTGGCGCTGGCGGGAAAATCCCACCGGCTCATCTCGGCGGCCTGCATCGTGCGCGACGGCGAGCGGCTCTGGGGCCGCCACGAGCACGCGACGCTGCTGATGCGCCCCTTCGGCGAGGCCTTCGTCGAGCGCTATCTCGACGCCGCGGGCGCCGCCGCGCTCGGCTCGGTCGGCGGCTACCAGTTGGAAGGGCTCGG
>DATBLL010000237.1:0-15770 GCA_036555425.1 Alphaproteobacteria bacterium
AACTGCCGCGGCCCCTATGGTCCCTGCCCGGCGCAGTTCGCCCGTCCCATGACGCCCCGCCGCATCATCGTCGGCATCAGCGGCGCGTCCGGCATCGTCTACGGCGTGCGCGTGCTCGAATCCCTGCAGGGCGGCGACATCGAGACCCATCTCGTCATGTCGCGCTCGGCCGAGATCACGCTTGCCTACGAGATGGAGATGAAGGTCGCCGAGCTGCGCGCGCTGGCCGATGTCGTGCATCCGATCCAGGATATCGGCGCCTCGATCGCCTCGGGCTCGTTCCGGACCGAGGGCATGATCGTGGCGCCGTGCTCGATCAAGTCGATGTCCGAGATCGCCGCCGGCACGACCGGCACGCTCCTGACCCGCGCCGCCGACGTCGTCCTCAAAGAGCGCCGACGTCTCGTGCTGCTGGTGCGCGAGACGCCGCTGCACATGGGGCATCTGCGCACCATGGCCAACGTCTCGGAGATGGGCGCGGTCGTGATGCCGCCGGTGCCCGCCTTCTATCACAAGCCCAAGACCATCGACGACATCGTGAACCAGACCGTCGGCCGTGCGCTCGACTTGTTCGGTATCGATCTCGGCATCGTCAAGCGCTGGGGCGAGGAACCCGACGAGGGAAGCGCAGACCGCCCGGTCCGACGCTTTCGCAAAGGCTGAGGCCCGCGCGAGGCGCCGCGCCCGCGGTCGTCGTCGATTTCCTGCACACGAGCGCGCGCCAGCAGCGTCCGCAATCGGCGCAACGTCGCTCTTTCAGCGCGGCGGGGCCGGGGCTAATCTTCATTTCTTGTGGGCGGCGGAAAACGCGCTCGCCATCGGGGCATGGGAAACGCGCATATGGCCGGCAATCATCTTCACGATCTCGCCGCGGTCATCGAGGATCTCGAATCCAAAGGCCGGCTCGCGCGCGTGCGCACCGAGGTCGATCTCCGCCACGAGCTCGCCGGCGTCGCCGCGAAGCTCGAAGGCGGCCCGCGTGCGGTGCTGTTCGAGAAGGTAAAGGGACAGCGCTGGCCGGTCTTCACCGGCCTCTATTGGAACCGCGGCCTCCTCGCCGATCTCATGCGGAAGGAGGAGCGTTCGCTTCCGCAATTCATCTCGGCCTGCATCACCAAGTGGCAGCGCGACCCGGTCGATCCGGTCGTGATCAAGAGCGGCCCCGTGCTCGACGTGACCGAGCCCGATGTCGATCTCGGCAAGATCCCGGTGCCGGTGCACGCGCTCAAGGACGGCGGGCCCTATTTCGACGCGCCGGTCGTGATCGCGAAGGATCCCGAAACCGGCGTCCGCAACGCCTCGATCCAGCGCTTCCAGGTCATCAACCGCAACACCCTCCACGTCAATATCGACGCCGGGCGCCACCTCGAAACCTATCTCGAGAAGGCCAAGCGCATGGGGCGGAGCCTCTGGATCACGCTCAATTGCGGCGTCGGGCCGGGTCTGCACTTTGCCGCCGCGGCGCCGGCCGAGGCCGCGCCCATCGACCGCGACGAACTCGGCATCGCCAGCGAGTTCCACGGCGCGCCGCTGGAGCTCGTGCCCGGCACCGAGTCCGACGTCGAGATGGTCGCCCATGCGATGTGGGCGCTCGAATGCGAGATGATCCCGGGCGAATTCGCGCCCGAAGGGCCCTTCGCCGAGGTGACCAACTATTACGCCTCGGTGGCGCCGCGCCCGGTCGTGCATGTGCGCCGCATCCATCGCCGCCAGGCGCCGGTGTTCCAGACCATTCTCTCCGGCGTCGAGGTCTGGAACTCGGTCGGCCTCCTCGGCGAGGCGAACGTGTTGGCGCTGCTGCAGCGCCAAGTGCCGGGCGTCAGCGACGTCTATTTCAGCCACGGCGGCGGCGGCTTCTACCATGCAATCGTCCAGATGGAGCAGAAGCGCGCCGGCTGGTCGAAGCAGGCGATCCTCGCCGCCTTCGCCGCATTCCCGCCGCTCAAGATCGTCACGGTCGTCGACGACGACGTCGACATCCGCGACGCCGAGGACGTCGAATGGGCGATGGCGACGCGGTTCGATCCCGCGTCCGGCATCGTCACGATCGACAAGGCCTTCGGCCACGGGCTCAACCCGTCGTTCCCCGACTATGTCGGCCCCAAGGTCGGCTTCGATGCGACGCAGCCTTTCCCGAAGCGGCCCGAATACGAGCGCGTCGCGTTCAAAGCGGTGGCGCTCGAGACCTACGACATTCGCGCGCCCGAGCTGGCCGTGGCCGCCAAGCCGGCGGCCCCGTCCGTGGCGGCGGAGGCGCCGCGGCCCGCCGTGTCGGCCAGCGACTACGACACCGACCGCATCTGGCAGCGCGAGCTCGCCGAATGGAAGAAGGATAGCGGCGCGGCGGCCGCGTCCGCGCCAATGCCAACGGCGAAACCGGTCGGCGGCGGCGACTGGGACGAAAGCCGCTGGTGGAAACGCCAGCTCGAAGAGATGAAGCGCGAGAGCGCCGCGAAGTCCGCGCCTGGCGCGCAGCCGCCCGCGGCGAAACCGGCGGCTGCCGTCATCGCTTCGCCCGCTTCGCCGCCGCGCACGGCGAGCAGCGATCGCGCGGACAGCAGCGACTGGGACGAGAATCGCTGGTGGAAGCGCGAGCTCGAGGAGATGAAGCGCGCGCGCGAAGTCAAGAAACCCGCCGCGCCGGCGAAGGCGCAACCGCCGCGTCCATCGCGCCCGGCCGTGCCCGCGCGGCCCGCGAATATGCGCGTGCCGGAGCCGCAGATTATCGAAGCTCGCGCTGCGGACGGCCGCGCCGGAGACGGCCGCCGCAGCGAGGACGAAGACGGCGGCTTCTTCCGCGGCGGCGCGATTTAGCGCCCCACCCGGCTTGTCATCCTGAGCGCAGCGAAGGATCTCGTTGCCGCAGGCGTGGCGGTGCGCGGCGTGGTGCCGTCTTGCCGCCGGCTATGCGCGCGGCCGCAAGATCCTTCGCTGCGCTCAAGATGGCGGAAGAGGGCGGGGAGCTGACCGGCACCGCACCTTGATCGCGTGGTCGACTCCGGCCATGGAGCGCCGCTCGCCAGGCGTGCCACTGTCGATGACCGTGTAATTCTGGCCGGTCTGGAGCAGGTCGTAGCCGCGCGGGCAGGCCTCGCGCGCCCGCGCCTCGCAGCGCTCGATGCGGGGGCCGCACTCGATCATGAGCGCGGTCTCGCCGGAAATATCGCGCACCTCCTTGACGCTGGTGCAGGCGGCGAGCAGCGCAATCATGGCGGCAGCGGCGAAAGGGCGGGGCATCGGGGAATCTTCCGGCCGGTCCCGGCGTCAACGCATGGCGGCCGGCGCCGGTTCCTCGGGAAACAGGCGGAGCCGGCGCGCGATGTGGCGAACCGAGATCGCGTGCAGCTCCATGAGCTGCAGCTCGGTTTCATCCGGGGCCGCGGGCGCCGCCGTCATCAGCGCGTCGGCGACGGCCTCGAGCTTGTCGGCGAGCGCGTTCCAGTCGGGCTTTGCCTCGCTCATCGGCCCGTGAACCGGGGCGGCCGCTTTTCGACGAAGGCGGTCGAGCCCTCCTTGTGGTCCTCGGTGAGCTTCAGGACGCTCTGGCCGATGCGCTCGAAGTTCCGGCCCGTCTCGATGTCGACGTTGACGCATTGATTGATCACGAGCTTGGCCGTGCCGAGGGCCAGCGGCGCCTTCTTGGCGAGCAGCTCGGCGAATTCGAGCGCGCGCGGCATCAGCTTCTCGGCCGGCAGCACCTCGTCGACGAGGCCGAGCTCGAGCGCCTTGGCGGCCGGTACGATCTCGCCGGTCATGACGAGGCGCTTGGCCTTGGCCGGCCCCACCAGCTTCACGAGCCGCGAGATGCCGCCCGAGCCGGGGATGAGGCCGACATTGTTCTCGGGCAGGCCCATGCGCGCGCTGTCGGCGGCGAAGCGGAAGTCGCAGGAGAGCGCGAGCTCGAGCCCGCCCCCGGCGGCGACGCCATTGATCGCGGCGATGACCGGGACTTCCATCTGCTCGATGTCGTCGAAGACGTTGTGGATCATGCGCACGCGGCGGCGGAAGCTCCTGGGGCCGACCGCCGAGAGATCGCCCATGCCGCGCACGTCTTCGCCGGCCGAGAACGCGCGGCCGGTGCCGGTGACGATGAGGACGCGCAGCGCATCGTCCTCGACGAGGCCCTTCACTGCGTCGCGCATCTCCTCGCGCATCTTCGCGTTCCAGGAATTGAACACGTCCGGACGATTGAGGCGCAGGATCGCGATCTCGTCGCGGCGGTCGAAGGCGAGGAATTCGTATTTCGTATCCGACATGGTGCGTTCCAATTTGGCTCGGCGCATCCAGCGTAGGGGCGCGCTGCGCGCGCCCACCACGCCTCAGCGCGACGATCGCTTGCCGCGGCGTGAGGGCGCGCGCAACGCGCCCCTACGCGATTGGCGCTGTATTCTCTTGGCGGACCTTTCCGGAGCGACGATTGATCCCGGCAAATCCGGCCGCAGCTCGTCGATCTGGCCCAAATTCCACAGCGCCCAATGCAGGTTCTGGTCGGCGTGACGGAGGATGAGCTGGAGCTGCGGCAGCTCGGTCGCATCGTAGACTTCACGCGCGAGCGCGCGGGCGCGGCGGATATTGGCGATCATCTGCAGGCGGGTCATCGCGTGCCTCCGCTCAGCGGTCGAGCGCGCGGCGGAATTCCTTCGGCCGCTTGTCGATGATGCGCTTGGTCTTCAAGTCGTAGCGCGGCAGGCCGCCGGGCTTCACCGGCGCCACGTCGAGGCGCACATGCAGCGCGCGATGGATGACGTCGGCGACGCGCGCGGCGAGCGCCCGCCAATCCGCCTCGGGCACGGACGGATCGGGCTCGAACTCGACCATCATCTGGTCGTTGGATTCGATGCGCTCGAGCACGAGCTGATAGAACGGACTGACCCCCGGCATCTCGCCGAGCAGGTTCTCGACCGCGGTCTGGTAGACGTTGGTGCCGCGCACCGTGACCATGAAATCGGTGCGCCCCAGGACGACGCCGGGGAACTTGGCCCAGGTGCGCCCGCACGGGCAGTCGTGCACGCGGCGCACGAGATCGTGGCTGCGGTAGTTGAGCAGCGGCTGCGCGCTGTAGGTGTAGCTGGTGATGATGTTCTCGCCGACCTCGCCGTCGCCGCATTCGGCGCCGGTTTCGGGGTTCATCGTCCAGGAAAGGACGTTCATCTCGTTGACGTGCACGCCATCGCGCTCGGGGCAGCCGGGCGCGAAGGCCTCGATCTCGGCGATGCCGAGCAACTCGCCCGAATCGGCGCCCCAGGCCTCGTCGATCTGGCGCTTCATCGCCGGCAGCGCGAAGGGACCGGGCTCCCCGGCGTGGTAGGTGTATTTGATCGAAGTATCGCGCAGATCGACGCCCATCTGGCGCGCGACCTCGGCCAAGCGGAGCGCGAAGGTCGGCGTCGAGATCAGTACGGTCGGCTTCATGCGCTGGATGTTGCGGATGTGGCCCTGGCTGTCGGCGCCGCCGCCGGAGATGACGCGGCAGCCCATGCGCCGGGCCGCGAAGTAGCACGACCAGAAGCCGGCGAAATTCCCCCAGTTGAACGCGAAGTAGAACGTATCCGCGGGCCGGATGCCGTGCGCCCAGAAGCCATAGGTCCAGGATTCGCCGACGCGCTCGGTGTCGTAGGCCGAGTAGGGGACCGCAAGCGGCACGCCGGTCGAGCCCGAAGTCTCGACATGATGTGCCACCATCTCGAACGGCAGCGCCAGCGTATCGCCATAGGGCGGCTTCTGCTGCTGGAGCTGGATGAAATCCTGCTTGTCGGTCAGCGGCACCAGCCGCTTGAAGTCGGCGATCGACTTGATGTGCCGCGGCTTCAAGCCGCGCTCGTCGAAGCGGCGCCGGTAGAACGGGCTGTAGGCATGGACGTAGTCGGCGAGCTTTTGCAGCTTCATCAGATGCAGCGCGTCGAGCTCCGCGCGCGGCATGGTCTCGGTGAGCTTGTTCCAGTACTTGGCCTGCCGCGCGCGCGGCGTCAGCAGGCTCACATGAGCCGGCATTGTCGTCCTCCCATTGCGCCGGCGCAGCACCGGCGCGTTTGCTCTTATTTACCCCGAAACACCGGCTTGCGCTTCTCGAGGAAGGCCTTGATGCCTTCCCCGGCGTCGGCCGACTGCAGCAGCACGGTCTGGTTGGCGCGCTCTTGTGCCAGCCCCTGCGCGAGGCCGCCGGCGAGGCCGCTCCTCACCGACAGCTTGATGTAACCCTGCGCCATCGTCGGCCCGGCCGCGAGCTTCGCCGCGTAGGCCATGACGTCGGCCCAGAAATTCTCGGCCGGAAAGACGCGCTCGACGATGCCGAGCTCAGCCGCGCGCTGCGGGCCGATCATTTCCCCGGTGATCATGAGGTGGAGCGCCTGGCCGGCCTGGATGAGCCGTGCGAGCCGCTGCGTGCCGCCCATGCCGGGCGAAAGGCCCAAATTCACCTCGCCGAGGCCGATGCCATATTTGCCCTCGGCGGCAAAGCGGAGGTCGCAGCCGAGGGCCAGCTCGAGCCCGCCGCCGATGCAGTGGCCGGCGATGGCGGCGATGAAGATCTTCGGCGTGCGCTCGATCATGTCCACGGTCTCGTGGGCCATGGTCAGGAAATCGGCGAAGGCCGATGGCGTGGCGCCCTTCAGGGTCGAGATGTCGGCGCCGGCCGAGAAGAACTTGTCGAGCGCGCTCTTGATGACGACGCAGCGCACTTCGACATCGTTGCGCGCCTCGTCGATGCAGCGCTGCAGCTCCAAGAGCGTCGCCTTGGTGTAGGCATTGGCCGGCGGGTTCTGCATCGCGATGATGCCGACGCCGCCTTCGCGCGTGAGGCTGTAGGCCACGCTATTCCTCCCTTCGATGTCCTGGTGCCCCGCGCCAGCACCGGTCCGGCGGTCCTCCTCCGAAGCGCATCGGCTCGATGGAGGCGCGGGGCGTCCCGTTGCCGCTAGAGAAAGCGGCGATTGGCGTTGTGATCGGGGACATCGAGCCCGAGCTCCGCGATGAGCGGGACCGTGTCGCCGATATACTTCTGGCGGAGCTCGGCGTTGGTGTGCGCCTTGATGCCCCATTTCACATATTGCGACGAATTCCGGGAGTCCGACTTGCCGAACATGTCGAGCGCTGCCGGCCACCATTTGTGCAGCAGATCCTGCGCCTCGCGCTTGCCGTCGGCGGATTTCACGACGCGCTTCATGTGGCGGAACCCGGCGGTGGCGTGGAAATACTCTTCCTTCTCGAGCTGCTCGGAAATGCGCGCCAGCGGCTCGTAGGTGCTGCCCATCCATTCGATGCCGACATAGAGGCCGACGCGGTCGATGAGCATGTGGAAGAGGGAGATGTCGCACCAGGATTTGAGCGGCAGCTCGAACGCGTACTGGCCGACCCATTCGGGATTGTAGGGGTCCTCGCCGAGGCTCTTGATGATGTCGGCCACGAACTGGCCGTGGCCCACCTCCTGCTTGACGATCTCGGCCTCGATCATCATCGCACGGCCGTCGGGCGCGTAGCGCAGGCCCGCGTCGGCGATGTTGGCGATCACCGTGCGGTAGTTGGGATTGCCGCAATTCTCGACATGGGCGTGCTTCAAGAGCTTCACCATGAAGCGGCGGTAGTCTTCGGGCATGTCGGGATCGTTGCGCTTGTACATGCGCAGCTTCGATCCGGCGACCTTGATGGGCTTGAGATCGTGTCCGGGGATCTTTTCGGATTCCATGATCAATCTTTCTCTGCGGCTTGGGTCCGGAGGAGGCCCGCCAGCATGGTGGTGCGCAGCGCGCGCACGAGTTCGGGGCCGCCGAGCGCCTGGCGCCGGCGATACCATTCGAGGAAGGTGCCGTCGTGCAGCGCCATCACGATGGCGGCCTGCTCGCGCGTCGGGATATCGGCGCGGAACTCGCCGCGGCGCTTGCCGAGCGCGATGATGGCCTCGATCGCCTTGTAGAGTCGGTCGTAGATGGCGCGGATGCGCGCCTCGACCGGTCCGCGCGTGCCGGCGAATTCGAGCGACATTAGGATGAGCAGCAGCACGTCCTCGGCGCGCTCGACACCCAATTGCGCCTGGCCGTGCATGAAGGCGACGAGGCGTTCGGCGGCGCCGGGACCGGCGGCCGCGACGCGCTCGGTCATGCCGCCGACGACGATGGTCTCGACGCGGTCGAGGAGGGCGGCGAGCAGCGCCTCCTTGTTGCGGAAATAAAAATAGACCGCGCCCTTGGTGAGATGCGCCGCTTCGGCGATCTCGTCGACGGTCGTGTGGCGATAGCCCTGCGAAACGAACAGCGCGCGCGCGGCCATGAGCAGGCCTTCGACGCTGGCTTCGCGCTGGGCTTTCTTGGTCGCGGGGCGGAGGGCGAGGGCAGCCTGGGGCATGGCGCGGCTGAAGATACTGACCAGATAGTATGTCGCGGCGCGGCGCGAGTCAACGCGCGAAAGCCACGGGAAAAGGCGCGTCAGCCGCCGGCGGTGGCGGCGAGGGGGAGCTGGGCGGCGCTGGCCTCGAGCGCGCCGATGTAGTTCCGCTGCCAGCGCTCGGCGTCGTTGTGGACCACCGCGGCCTGGAGCGAGGCCCAGCGCTCGCGGCGCTCGGCGGGCGGCATGACGAGGGCCGCGTTGAGCGCGTCGGCGACCGCGTCGATGTCGAAGGGATTGGCGATCAGCGCCGCATCGAGTTCGGCGGCGGCGCCGGCAAACGGCGACAGCACCAGAACGCCGGGATTGGCCGGATCCTGGGACGCCACATATTCCTTGGCGACGAGGTTCATGCCGTCGCGCAGCGGCGTCACCAGCCCCACATCGGCCGCCCGGTAGAAGCCAGCCAGCGTCGCGGACTTGAAGCCGCGATTGAGGTAGCGGATCGGCTGCCAGTCGAATTCGGCGTATTTCCCATTGATCTTGCCGGCAAGCCGCTCGAGTTCGCGCCGCGCCTCGCGATAGCGGCCGATCTCGATGCGCGAGGGCGCCGCGATCTGGAGATAGGTGACGCGCCGCCGCCATTCGGGCCGCATCGCCAAGAGCCGGCCGAAGGCCGCAAAGCGGTTGGCGAGGCCCTTGCTGTAGTCGAGCCGGTCGACGCCGAGGATGAGCTTGCGGCCGCTGAGGCTGCTGACGAGCCGGCGCGCGGTGCTGCGCCGGGCGGCGTCGGCGGCGCTGCGTTGCTGCGCGGCCGCGTCGATGCCGATGGGGAAAATGCCGGTCGCCATACGCCGCTGCGGGCCGATCACCGTGCCATCCGGAAGGACAAGATGGCCAAGGCAGGTGCGGCAATAGGCGC
Organism: Alphaproteobacteria bacterium; assembly: GCA_036555425.1. Taxonomy (GTDB): domain Bacteria; phylum Pseudomonadota; class Alphaproteobacteria; order Bin65; family Bin65; genus SBBV01. Next base: position 9,239 of record DATBLL010000237.1, read on the forward strand.
GCAAGGCATCGGCGTCGTCGGCGGTCTGCAGGCCGACGAGGTCGCAGTCGAGCAGCGCCGAGAACAATTCGGCGTGACGCGGCAGGATGGAAAGCGCGCGGGGCGACGGCAGCGGGATATGGAGGAAGAAGCCGATGCGGTGCTGGCTGCCGAGCCGGCGCAGCGCGCGCGCCAGCGGGATGAGATGGTAGTCGTGCACCCAGATGAGGTCGTCCCCGCGCAGCAGCGGGAGCAGGACGCGGGCGAAGCGCTCGTTGGCCTCCATATAGGCTTTCGCCTGCGCGCGCTCGTACTCGATGAGGCCGTGCCGGAAATGGCAGAGGGGCCAGAGCGTGCCGTTCGCAAAGCCGAGGTAGTAGTCGCGATAGGCCGCCTCGCCGAGATCGACTGTGGCGAAGTCGATGCCGTCCGTGCGCACGATCGTCGGCGTGTCGCCGGCCGTATGCGAGACTTTCCCCGACCAGCCGAGCCAAAGCCCGCCGCGGCCACGCATGGCCGCGCGCACCCCGGTCACGAGGCCGCCCGATGCTTCGCCGCCGGCCGCAGGCAGGCCCACGCGATTGGAAATGACGACGATGCGCTTCATGCGGTGACTCGACGATACCCTGCCCTGAACAGAACCGCGGCTGCGATCCGCGCGGGACGCGGAAGCGAGCGGCCGCAACGCGGCCGAAATCTCCCGCAACTACGACGCGCGGAGCGCCCGATGGTTCCCCGGGGTCGCGAGGCGCGAATCCGCGACCAGCGCGTCGGCGCTCCCGCGCAGCCATCTTCGCAGTTGCGAGGGAGTGGCGATAGTATAGCGGGCCGCGCTCCGCGCCATCCGTAGGTCTGACGAGCCGACGCGCAGGCTGACGCCGCCGAGCCGGTTCGCGACCTCGAAGCCGTCCTCGTCGGTGACATCATCGCCGACCACATAGGGCGTGCGCGCCTGGAAGGCCGGCTCGGCCAGCAAGGCCTCGATCGCGCGGCCCTTCGAGATGCCGGAGGTCACGAATTCGAACACCGCCTTTCCGCGCAGCAAGCGCACGCGGTCGCGATAGGTGTCGGCGAGCATATGCGCCAAGCGCCGCGCGGCCGGCGCCGCCGAGGGCGCGCGGCGCACGTGGAGCGCCGCGCCGTGCGCCTTCAATTCGAGCAGCGTTTCGGGGTGGCGGACGGCGAAGCGGCGCAGCGCGGCGACAAGGCCCGGCGGCGGCCGCACGCCCCGCGCGGCGTCGAGCGAAGGCAGCGGCACCGAAGCCGTGGCGCCGTGCTCGCCGATCAGGATCACCTCCGCGCCGCGGAAGATGTGACGCAGATCGGCCCGGCGGCGGCCGCTCACCAGCGCCAGCGCGCCTCCGAGCGCGGCGTTCAAATGGCCGAGCGTCTCGATCAGGCCGGCGGGGACGGCCACGGAATCGGGCGTGGACGCGATGTCGAGCAGCGTTCCGTCGACGTCGAGGAACAGGGCCGTGGTCGCGGAAATCGCGGGCGGGAGTCGCGCTTTGCCCCGCCGGCGCATCGTCTGGCTCCGGGTGGTGGTCGATGGCGCCGGCGGCGGACGGCGAGCCGGACACATGTTCGGTTTATGGCGAGCTTTCGTTGCCTGCTGAAAACGCGAAGGTGGCGGCGAATTCGGGTCGGAATATGGCCGATTTCGCGGCACCGCGTTCAGACGAACGTGGCAATGGCGCTGCCGAACGGCGCGAAGCGCGCCTCGACGCGCATCGGCCGGTCGAGCTTGTATTGCTTCGTGAACGAGCCCGTCATCACCGCCTGGCCCGGCTCGAGCGCCCGGCCGAACTCGGAAAGCTTCTTGGCCAGCCACACGATCGAGGCGATCGGGCTGGATTCCATCACCGCATTGCCGAACGCGCGCTCCTGATGCACGCCGTCGATGTAGAGGTCGAGCTGCGTCTTGCTGAGATCGTGTCTGGCCGGGTCGAAGGGGACTTCGGGGCCGGTCACGAACGCGAACTGCTGGCCGTTGTCGGCGATCATCGGCATCGTGCCGTCGCGCGTGGGCGGTCCGCGCGTCTCGATGATCTCCATCGCCGGCGCCACGCCGCGGATCGCGCGGCGCACGCGCTCCTCGCTGAGGCCAGGGCCCGCGAGGCGCTCGCCGATGAAGAGACAGAGCTCGTTCTCGAAGCCGGGGCCGCGCATTGCCGCGAGCGGCCAGGTGCCGCCGCTTTGCCAATGCCCCTTCTCAAACAGGCACGCGAACACCGGCTCGGCGAAGCCGAATTGCTGCCGGATCGCCAGCGCCGTCAGCCCGACCTTCCATCCCGCCTGCTTCTCGCCGCGCGCGGCATGGCGCTCGAGCAGCGCGAGGTTGATGCGATAAGCATCCGGCTCTTTGAGCGTCGTCATGTATTCGAGCGGATAGCGCCCGCCCGGCTGACGCGCGGCCCAGAAATCCTCAATGGCGCGATTGAGGTCGAAGGTCATGCTGCATACCCGCGATCGAAGCGGGCGAGGGTAAACCACCAAGACACCGAGGCACCAAGAGGATTCTGCCCGCCTCTGGCGCGCGATCTTTCTATTCTTGATGCCTTGGTGTCTCGGTGGTGTTCCTGGGCTTCCTCAGTCAAATGAGCCGCAGCCTATTGCCGACCTTGCCGAATGCCGCGAGCGCCTCGTCGATGTCGGCCGAGGAATGCGCGGCCGAGGGCTGGGCGCGGAGGCGGGCGTCGCCGCGCGGCACGACCGGGAAACGCACCGCGCCGACATAGACGCCTTCCTGCATCAGCGCGCGGCTCATGGCGGCGGCCTCGTCCTCGTCGCCGATCATGATCGGCGTGATCGGGCTGTCGCCGCCAAGCAGGCGGAGGCCGAGCTTGGCGAGGCCGGCGCGCAAGCGGGCGGTGTTGTCGGCGAGGCGCCGCACCAGGGAATCGTCCCGCGTCGCGATCTCGACGGCGGCCAGTGCGCCGGCGGCGGCGCTGGGGCTCACCGCGGTTGTGAACATGAAGAAGCGCCCGCGGTCGTGCAACTCGCGGATGCGGGCGGCCGGCCCGGCGACGTAGCCGCCGGCGAAGGCGCCGAAGGCCTTGGAGAGCGTGCCGGTGTAGAGGTCGACGGCGCCCTCGCAACCGCGCAGCGCCGCCGTGCCGCGCCCGCCCGGGCCGATCACGCCGGCGGCGTGGCTCTCGTCGACGACGAGCGTGGCGCCGTGGCGGCGGCAGACCGCAATGAGCCGGGGGAGATCGGCGGCATCGCCCTCCATGCTGAAGACGCCGTCGGTGATGACGAGCTTCCTGCCCGCGCCGGGCTCGGCCAGCTGCGCTTCGAGATGGGCGAAGTCGGCGTGATTGTAGACGCGGCTCTCGGCCGCGCTGAGGCGGCAGCCGTCGATGATGCTGGCGTGGTTGAGGCGGTCGCTGAAGATGCGGTCGCCGGCGCCCACCAGCGTACAGGCGACGGCGACGTTGGCGGAGGTGCAGGAATTGAACAGCAGCGCCGATTCGGTGCGGTGGAACCGTGCCAAAGCCGCGCAGAGCGCTTCGTGGACCGGCGTCGTCGCGAGCGGCGGGTTCAGCGCCGGGCCGGCGCCGTAGCGCTCGAGCGCCTCCTTGGCGCGCGCGATCACCTCGGGATGGTTGGCGAGCCCCAGATAGTTGTTGGACCCGAGCACGATGACCTCGCGCCCGTCCAGGATCGCGCGCGCGCCGATCGGCCCGCCGAGAACCGGTTTCTGCGAGCGGCCGGTTTGTGTGGGTGCGTAATCCATCGGCCCAAGATTCCCTCCCCCGCGATTCGCGGGGGAGGGCTAAGGTGGGGGTGAGGACGCGGGGACTCTGTGTACGACGGACACGAGGCCGCGCCGTCCCGACACGTTCAGCGCCGAGGGGCGGAGAGACCCCCATCCAACCTTCCCCCGCAAGCGGGGGAAGGCTCCTTGCGTCGCCGCGTCTCGCTTACGCCGGCACCGGCACCTTCGGCAGGCCGGCGAGGGCCAGCGCCAGCTCCTGCTGGTTGTAGTCCTCGTCCTTGAGCTTGCCGGCGGTGAAGTCGGCATAGGCCTGCATGTCGAAATTGCCGTGGCCGCAGAGATTGAACAGGATCGTCTTCTTCTTGCCCTCGCGCTTGGCCTGGAGCGCCACGTCGATGGCGCCCTTGACCGCGTGGTTGGCCTCGGGGGCGGGCAGGATGCCCTCGGCGCGCGCGAACTGCACGCCGGCGGCGAAGCACTGCGACTGGTGATACGCGGTTCCCTCGATGTAGCCCTCGTCGACGAGCTGGCTGATCAGCGGCGCCATGCCGTGATAGCGCAGGCCGCCGGCATGGAAGCCGGGCGGTACGAAGGCCGAGCCCAGCGTGTGCATCTTCACCAGCGGCGTCATCTTGCCGGTGTCGCCGAAGTCGTAGGCATACTTGCCGCGCGTGATCGACGGGCAGGCCGCGGGCTCGACGGCGATGACGTCGATCTTCTTGCCGCCCCGGAGCATCTCGCCGATGAACGGGAACGCGATGCCGCCGAAGTTCGAGCCGCCGCCGGTGCAGCCGACGACGACGTCCGGATAGTCGTCGGCCATTTCGAGCTGCTTCAGCGCCTCCTGGCCGATGACGGTCTGGTGCATCAGCACGTGGTTCAGCACCGAGCCCAGCGAATATTTGGTGTCCTCGCGCTGCACCGCGCGCTCGACAGCCTCGGAGATGGCGATCCCGAGCGAGCCGTTCGAGTTGGGGTTCTGCGCCAGCACGGCGCGGCCGGCATTGGTGACCTCGGAGGGGCTGGCATAGACCGTGGCCCCGAAGGTCTCCATGAAGGCCTTGCGATAGGGCTTCTGCTGGTACGAGACCTTCACCATGAAGATCTCCACCTCGAGCCCGAAGAAGGCGCCGGCCAGCGCCAACGACGACCCCCACTGGCCCGCGCCGGTCTCGGTGGTCAAGCGCTTCACGCCCTCGACCTTGTTGTAGAAGGCCTGGGCGATTGCGGTGTTGGGTTTATGGCTGCCCGCGGGGCTCACGCCCTCATACTTGTAGTAAATCTTGGCCGGCGTATCGAGCGCCTCCTCCAGGCGCCGGGCGCGGAACAGCGGCGAGGGCCGCCACTGGCGATAAATGTTGCGCACCGGCTTCGGAATGTCGATGTAGCGCTCCTGCGACACCTCCTGGAGGATGATCTCCTGCGGGAACAGCGGCGCCAGATCGGCGGGGCCCACCGGCTGCATCGTGCCGGGATGGATCACCGGCGCTGGCGGGTTCTTCAAATCCGCCATGATGTTGTACCACTGCTTCGGCATCTCCTCTTCGCTGAGGAGATATTTGATCTGGCTCGACATAGCTCGCTCCCTTTCCTGGCTGCGGCGGCGCGCCCAATTTCCCCCCGTTGGGCCGTCGTTTAATGCATCAAGCGGCTAGGGTAAACTCCCGCGGCGCTTATCGGCAAGCAATCGCTTGCCGCAGCCGCCTCGCGATTTGGAGGCAATCAAGAATGGCCGACCCCAAGGGCCGGGAGCCCAAGAGCGGCATGGCGGAGCTGGAGGGCCGGCTCGCGGGCGAGCGCTTCCACGCCGATTTCCGCGACCGCATGACCTATGGCGACTACCTTCAGCTCGACAAGGTGCTGAACGCCCAGACCACGGTCACCGGCACCCACGACGAGATGCTGTTCATCACCATCCACCAGGCCAAGGAGCTGTGGATGAAGCTGATGATCCACGAGCTCGAGGCGGCGCTGCCGCTGGTGCGCGCGGGCGGGCTCCGGCCTGCCTTCAAGATGTTCGCGCGCGTCAAGCGCATCTTCGACAACCTGATCCAGTCCTGGGCGATCCTCAACACGATGACGCCGGCGGACTACATGCGCTTCCGCGACGGGCTCGGCACCTCGTCCGGCTTCCAGTCGTTCCAGTATCGCTCGATCGAATTCATCCTCGGCAACAAGAACCGCGCGACGATGAAGGTGCACGCGCACCGGTCCGACATCATGGCCCGGCTCACCGCCTTGCTCGAGCGCCCGAGCATCTACGACGAAGCCGTGATCCTGCTCGCCAAACGCGGCTTCAAGATCGACAAGGCCTGCACCGAGCGCGACTGGAGCCAGATGCGCGAGCCCAACGAATCGGTCATCGCCGCCTGGCGGCATGTCTACCAGGACACCGAGAAGCACTGGGACGTCTACGAGCTGGCCGAGAGCCTGATGGACATCGACGACCTGTTCCAGACCTGGCGCTTCCGCCACGCCAACACGGTCGAGCGCGTGATCGGCAACAAGCCCGGCACCGGCGGCACCTCGGGCGCGGCCTATCTCCGGAAGGCGATCGCGACGCGTCTGTTCGAGGAGCTCTGGGCGGTGCGGACGGGGTTGTAGCGCCGCGAGCGGAACTGTTAACCCTTGCGGTTCGTCTCCCTCTGCCGCGCCTCTGCTATTCCCAATTTTAACGTGCGATGGCGTTGGACTCTGATAGGTTCGCATAATGGACAAGATTGCACCGACCACCGAATCGATGACCCACGCGCGCGATTTCTTCGGCCGCGACTATGCCGACGCGCGCCGACGCTTCACCGAAGCCGCGAAGGCCGCGGGCTTCACGCCCGAGCG
>DATBLL010000245.1:0-8016 GCA_036555425.1 Alphaproteobacteria bacterium
GACGCCTACCACCCGATCGTGCCGGTCAAGGAGCCGCGCGGGCGCGAGATCATGATCGCCGACGTGGTGGGCCCCATCTGCGAGACCGGCGACACCTTCGCGACCGAGCGCCCCCTGCCCCAGATGGCCGCCGGCGATTACGTGGCCGTGGGTGGCGCGGGCGCTTATGGCGCGGTAATGTCTTCGCAATACAATTCGCGTCCGCTGGTGCCCGAGGTGCTGGTGGACGGCGACCGGTTCGCGGTGATCCGCGACCGGCCCGGCTATGACGAGATGCTGTCGCACTATCGCATCCCGGACTGGCTCAAGGGCGGACCCGGAAGTCGGGTCCGCTTGGAACGAGGTGCCGCATGAGCGACCACCCCTATTCCCGCTCGCGCTCGCAAGACGCGCCGCGGCCGCGCGCCGAGGGCCGCCGGTCGGTCCTTGATGCCTCGCGGCGTCCGCCGCGCCTGCCGAAACTGCCGCCGATCCGCCTCGGCCACCGCCTGCCGCTCGCCTGGCTCGCCGAACTGTGGGAGCGCCTCTGGCCGCGCCTCTGGCTGCCGGTCACGCTCCTCGCCGCCTTCGTCGCCGTCGCCCTCTTCGACATCCTCCCGGATCTTTCCGGCTGGCTGCATGTCGGCATCCTCGCCGGCTTCGGCGTGGCGCTCGCCGGCTCCGCCTTCCTCGCCTGGTACGGCTTCCGCCGCCCGACCGGCGCCGACGCCAAGCGCCGGCTCGAACGCGAAAGCGGCCTCGACCACCGCCCGCTGACCGCGATCGAGGACAAGTTGGCACTCGGCGGCGGCGACCCCTATGCCGAGGCGCTCTGGCGCGCCCATTGGGAACGCGTGCGCGCGAAGGTGAAGAACCTCCGCGTCGGCGCCCCGCGCCCGCGCGTCGCCGCGCGCGACCCGCTCGCGCTGCGCGGCCTCGTCCTCATTCTCCTCGTCTTCGCCGGCATCGTGGCTTGGGGCGACGAGGACACGCGCCTGATGCGTGCCTTCATGCCCTCCTTCGCGCCGACGGCCGACAGCAAGGTGACGGTCGAGGCGTGGGTGACGCCGCCCGAATACACCGGTGTGGCGCCGCGCGTGGTGACCCCCGAGAACGTCGGCAGGGTGCTCGAAGTGCCCGACGGCTCGCGCATCATGATCCAGCTCCATGGCGGCCGCGGCGCGCCGACGGTCACGCAGGGCAAGCAGCATCTCCAGATGACGGCGCTCGACGGCGGCACCTATCAGGCCGAGCTGCTGCTGAAATTCCCCGAGCGCCTCAAGGTGCGCCTGCGCGGGCGCAACGTCGTCGATTGGGCGATCAAGATCATCCCCGACAAGACGCCCGAGATCGCCTGGCAGAAGCCGCCTTCGGCCACGCCCTCGGCGGGCACGCGCATGGAATACGAGGCCAAGGACGATTACCGCATCGCCAAGATCCGCGCCTTCATCGCGCGGCGCGGCGATCACGAGGTGATCGAGGTGCAGCTTCCCGTCACCGGCACGAAGGTGGCGAAGGGCAATTCGATCCAGGATCTGACCGCCCACCGCTGGGCCGGGCTCGAGGTGGCGCTCATCCTCGAGGCGGAGGACGATGCCGGCCAGCGCGGCAAGAGCGAGGTGCTGACCCTCCGCCTGCCCGAGCGCGCGTTCCGGCATCCGGTCGCGCGCGAGCTGATCAAGTGGCGGAAGGAGCTCACCGCGAACGGCTCCGACTACGAGACCCTGCACAAGACCATCATGGCGATGAACGCCATCGCCGAGGAGCCCGACAGCTTCGGCGGCGATCCCATCGTCCACCTGGCGCTGCGCACGATCATGGTCCGCCTCATCGTCGGCAGCAATCACGACGGCCGCAGCGACGGCCAGATCGAGAAGGACAGCGACGCGGCGATCGCCGAGGCGCAGCCGCTCATGTGGAGCACGGCGCTCCGCCTCGAAGAGGGCGGGCTTGCGGCGCTCGAGCGCGAGCTGCGCGACCTGCAGAAGCAGCTCTCCGATCTGCTGCAGAAAAAGGACGTGCCGGACAAGGAGATCCAGAAGCTCCTCGACCAGTTCCAGCAGGCGCTGCGCGACTGGCAGAAGGAGCTCGAAAAGGACATGAAGCAGAACCCGGAGAAATACGCGAACCGGCAGCCTCAGCTCATGAATCCGCAGGACATGCAGAACCTGCTCGACCGGCTGCGCGACGCCATCAACCAGGGCGACAAGCAGGCGTTGGAGCGCATGCTCTCGCAGCTGCGCCAGATGATGGAGAACCAGCGCAACGCCCAGAACCAGGGCGGCCAGCGCATGGATCCCAATCATCCGATGATGAAGAACATGCGCGAGCTCGGCGACATCATCCGCCGCCAGCAGGAACTGATGGACGAGACGTTCAAGCGCCATCAGGAGCGCCGCGAGGGCAAGCCGGGCGATCCGCAGAAGGACCGGGACCTCGAGCGCCAGCAGGGCGAGCTGCAGAAGCGGCTCAACGACCTGATGAAGCAGCTCGACGAGATGCTGGGCGGCGAGGGCCAGATCCCGAAGAACTTCGGCAACGCCGAGCGCGAGATGGACCGCGCCGGCAAGGCGCTGCGCGGCCGCCAGCCCGGCGACGCGGTCGGCCCGCAGGGCCGCGCACTCGACGAGCTCCGCCGCGGCGCCCAGGACGCGATGCGCCAGCTCGGGCAGATGTTCGGGCTGCAATTCGGCCCCGGCCAGCCCGGCCAGTTCCCGCCCGGCGACCAGAGGAACCTCTGGGGCCCGGACCGCGACCCGCTCGGCCGCCAGACCAACGGCTTGGGACCGCTCGACACCCAGGACGTGAAGGTGCCGACGGAGGCCGAGCGCAAGCGCGTGCGCGACATCCTCGACGAGCTGCGCCGCCGCGCCTCGCAGCCCGGAAGGCCCACGCTCGAACTCGACTATATCGACCGGCTGCTCCGGCGGTTCTGAGCCGCATCGGCCGCGGATGTCTCAAGGGGCGGGTTGCGAAACCCGCCCCTTTCGTTTGCGGCCGAGCAAGATGCCAACAAATCCGCTCCTCACTTGAGGGGGAGCTGTCCAAGCGAACGCTTTGCGTTCGCTTGGACTGAGGGGGTTCTCCTCTCCACCGCCCCGGCACCGGAAGAGGAGGATCCCCACCCGTCGACGCGACCGCGCAAGGCGCGGCCGCGCCGCCGACCGCCCCTCAAGGGGGCGGTGAATGACGATGCGCATTCCGGCGCTACTTCTTCTCGAAGCTGACGCGCACTTTCACGTCGAACAGCGTGACGCCGGTGCGGTGGCGCACTTCGAAGCGGGTGCGCTCGCGGGGACCGAGCGTGGCCTGCGGCGGATCGGCCGTCACCACGATCTCGGGATGGCGGCTCGAGGAGATGACGAGACGCAGGCGCGGAATGCTGATGCGCTCGCTGCGCGAATTCGCGACCACGCCGTTGATGAGCAGATAGGCCGCGTTGGTTTCGTCGCGGTAGCGGTCGGTGCGCAAGACCTCGGCGCGCAAGCCGTAGCCGGTCGGCTCTTCGAGCTCATAGCCGATGGCTTTGAGGATGGGATAGGCCGCGGGCACACGCTCCACGAGCTCGTGGCGGAAGGTGCCGGCGAGCCAGTAGAGCCCGAACAGCACCGCGACGAAGACCAGAAGACGGGCGCCCCTTCCGCCGCCGCGGCGCACCGCGCCGCCAACGGGGCCACGCATCACGACCGAGCCGGTGCCGCCGCGCGCGATCACGCTGCCCGTATCGATCACCGGCCGCTTCTCGTGCTTGCCCCGTGACCGCTTGTCGCGCATCGCCGTCACCCTCCGGTGATGTCGAAGGTGATCCTCACGGCCGCCGCTTCGGGCGGCGAATTGGGAATGCTGGTCTGGAACGGCAGCCGCTTGCCGGGATCGAGCGTGCGGTCGTCGATCTTCACGCGCTCGGTGCGCAGCACCCTATTCTCCTTGTCGAGGAGCAGGATGCGCATCGGCGCCACGCGCTGCGGCTTGTCCGATTGGTTCAGGATCTCGCCCGAGACGACGAGGATCGGAATGCCGCCCTCGGATTCGCGGCGGAACTTGATGCTCTCCTGGGGCACGCGCAACCAATAGCCGGAGGGCGGATCGACCGAGATGCCGAGCGCCGTATAAAGCTTCGTCGCCGGCGGCCAGAGTCCGACAATGTCCTGCCGGTAGCGATACCCGCCCAAGAGGATGCCGGCGACGATGAAGACGAAGAGGAACCAGACGAGGACGCGGCCGAGCGCCCGTCGGCGCGGTATGGTTACGGGGAATGGCTCGGCGAGCGACTCCGGCGCTTCCTCCCCCTCCACCCGCGCGGCGGCGCGGCGGCGCCGCCTGCGGCGGCCGCCCTCCGGCGGCGCTTCGCCCTGCTGAGCCTCGTCGGCAAGCGCCGGCGCGACAGGAGCTTCGGCCATCGGCGGCGGAGCAGCGAAGCTCGGCCCTTGCGGACCCGCCTCCTCCGACTCGGGCAGCTGGAGCCAGGAATGGCCGCAGGCCCCGCAGCGGACCGTGCGCCCGGCGGGGCCCAGCGCGTGCCCATCGATCATGAACCGCGCGGAGCAATTGGGACAGGTGAGGATCATTTGCGCGCAGCCGTCTCCACGCCCGATTTATAGGCGTCGCCGGAATCGGGCACAAGCGCTTCGCCGTTTTCCTCCGGTTAATCATTGCGGCGTCCGCGCGGCGGCGGGCGACGATCGCTCCGCGATCTTACGGCGAAGCGAAGCTTCGCCCGAAGCAAGCGCGCTCTGCGCGCTTGCGTCCTGGACCGGATTCGCCGCCTATGCCATCTTGCGGCCGGATCCCGGTGCGGCACGAAAACGCCGCGCCCCTGCGAGGAGACAGCGCGAATACCGATGCAAGGCATCGATCCGCACGCGCCAGTGGTGCGGTTCCACAATGTCGGCATGCGCTACGGCGGCGGGCCGGAGATCCTGCGCGACATCAGCTTCACGCTGGCGCGCGGCGCCTTCTGCTTCCTCACCGGCGAAAGCGGCGCGGGCAAATCGTCGCTCTTGCGGCTGATGTATCTGGCGCTCCGCCCCTCGCGCGGCGTCACCGCCCTCTTCGGCCGCGATCTCGTCACCGTGCAGCGGCGCGAGCTGCCCGAGCTTCGCCGCAACATCGGCGTCGTGTTCCAGGATTTCCGCCTCATCGATCATCTGACCGCGCTCGAGAACGTGGCGCTCCCCTTGCGCGTCGGCGGCGCGCGCGGCACCGACGTGACCAAGCACGTGGCGGACCTCTTGCGCTGGGTCGGCCTCGCCAACCACATCGACTCCTATCCGGCGACGCTGTCGGGCGGCGAGCAGCAGCGCGTCGCCATCGCGCGCGCGGTCATCAACCGCCCGAGCCTCCTCCTTGCCGACGAGCCCACCGGCAACGTCGACGATGCCATGGCGATGCGGCTCATGTATCTCTTCGAGGAACTGAACCGGATGGGGACGACGGTGGTGATCGCCACGCACAACGAGCAGCTCGTCGGCAAATTCGACTATCCGCGTCTCTTGCTCGCCAACGGGATCCTCGCCCAGGACGGGCCCTGACGCCGGCGATGCGCCTCGCCTTTCTCCGCCAGCCGACCGACATCCCGCTCGACCGCGATCCGGCCGCGCGCACGCTGCCCTGGATCATCGCGGTGATGGCGTTCCTCGCCACGATCGCGCTTGCCGGCGCCATCCTGCTGAACAACGTCATCGTGCGCTGGAGCAACAGCCTCACCGGCACGCTGACGATCCAGGTTCCCGCGGCGGCGAGCGGCGACGAAACCGAGGCGCGCTTGAAGCGCGTGGTGGCGCTGCTGCGCGAGCAGCCGGGCATTCTGCGCGTGCGCGTCCTTTCGGCCGGCGAGGCCTCGGCGCTGGTCGAGCCGTGGCTCGGGCGCGGCGCCGCCGCCATCGGCTTGCCTCTGCCGCGCCTCATCGATGTCGGCATCGCCGAGGACGCGCGCATCGACATGGCCGACTTGAGGAAGCGCGTCGAAGCCGCGGCGCCCGGCGCCACGGTCGAAGAGCATCAGAAATGGCTCGACGAGATGATCGGCGTGATCCGCTGGGGCTGGCGGCTCGCGCTCGTCGTCGTCGTCCTCATCTTCTTCGCGGCGGCGATGACGATCGTCTTCGCGATGCGCACGAGTCTCCGCATCCACCGCAACGTGACCGACGTGCTGCACCTGATCGGGGCGCGCGACCAGTACATCGCCGAGCAATTCCAGCGCCACGCTTTTCGCCTCGGCCTCTTGGGCGGCCTGATCGGCGCGGGCTTCGCGGCGCTCGTCGTCATCGGCTTGGAGCGCGTGCTGGCCAAGGTCGAGACGCTGCACGCCATGCACCTCGAGCTGCCCATCTGGGCCTGGGCCGTGCTCGCGCTGGTGCCGCCGGCGGCGGCGCTGCTCGCGGCCATGGCCGCGCGGTATACGGTGTTGCGCGGCCTCGCTAGAATGATGTGAGCGCCGCAGCCGAAACAGCATGGCCCGCATCGATCCCAGAAGAGCGCGTTCGCGCGGCTTCGTCGAGCCGCCGCGCCGGCCCGGTCTGTTCCTGCAACTCGTGCTGCTGGCGTGGTTCCTCATCCGCTTGGCGGTGGCCGCGGCCGTCACGGCCGCCTTCGCCGGCCTCGTCGGCCTCCTCTGGTTCGGCTTCACCATGCCCGAGGCGCCCCGGGACCAGGCGGCCAAGACCGATGCCATCGTCGTCCTGACCGGCGGCGAAGAGCGGCTCGAGACCGCTTACGGTCTTCTGCAGAAAGGCCTCGCCAACCGCATGTTCGTCACCGGCGTCGACCGCAGGGTGACGAAGCCGGAGCTTCTGAAGCGGCTCGGCGATCCGCCGCAGGAGCTTGCCGCGCGCATCGAGCTGGGCTTCCGCGCCGCCAATACGCGCGGCAATGCCAGCGAGACCGCGGCCTGGTTCAACAGCCAGAACTTGAAGTCGCTGCGGCTCGTCACCGCCAATTACCACATGCGGCGGAGCCTGCTGCTGTTCCGCCGCGCGCTGCCCGACGCCGAGATCGTGGCGCATCCGGTCGTGCCGAAGCACCTCGCCGTCCAGTGCCGACCCGATGCGGGCGCCGGGTGCGAGCAATGGTGGACGCAGCGCGGCGGCGCCGAGGCGGTGGCGCGCGAGCTGGTCAAGTACATCGCCGCGGTCTTCTACATTCCGCTCGGCTGAGGCTGCGGCGTGGCCGTTCTCCGCTCCATCGTCTTCTGGCTCGTCGCCATGCTGCTCACGCTGGTCATCGCGATCGCGGGGATCGCGACGCTGCCGCTGCACCGCGACGTGACCTATCGCTGGTGCATTCATTGGGCCCGGGCGCTGCTGTGGCTGATGCGCGTCGTCTGCGGGCTCCGCTGCCGCGTGGTGGCGCGCGAGGCGCTGCCGCCCGGCCCCGTGATCTTCGCCCTCAAGCACCAGAGCGCGTGGGAAACGATCGCCTTTCCCGCGCTCGGCCCGCCGATTTCGGGCGTGCTGAAACGCGAGCTGCTCATGATCCCGGTCTATGGCTGGTACATGCGGCGGCTCGGCATGGTGCCCATCGACCGCACGGCCGGCGGCGCCGCGATCCGCGAAATGCTGCGCCGCGCCAAGGACGAAACGATGCGCGGGCGCTCGATCATGATCATGCCCGAGGGCACGCGCCTGCCGCCGGGCCGCGCCGGCCGCTACCATCCGGGCGTCGCCGCGCTTTACTCGGTGCTGGGCCTCACCGTCGTTCCGGTGGCGCTGAATTCGGGCCTGTTCTGGGGCCGGCGGAGCCTTCTGATCCGCCCCGGCACGGTGACCATGGAGTTCCTCGCGCCGATACCACCCGGCCTCGAGCGCAAGGACTTCATGAATGCGCTGCGGGAGCGGATCGAGTCTGCTTCCGAGCGCCTGCGCTTGGAGGCCTTGGGCGCCGGCGCGCCCAAAGATGGCGCCTAGGTCGTGGACTCATAATGCCTGAGCCAGAGTCTGGTGGAGGCGATGGCGACGGCAGCGAGGAAGTTGCGTGCGAGCTTGTCGTAGCGCGTGGCGATGCGGCGGAAATGCTTGAGCTTGTTGAAGAAGCGCTCGA
>DATBLL010000250.1:0-18064 GCA_036555425.1 Alphaproteobacteria bacterium
ACGAGCGCTTCCCCGCGTTGCGCCTGGCGCGCGAGGCGCTCGACGCCGGCGGCTCGGCGCCGACCGTGCTCAACGCCGCCAACGAGGTGGCCGTGCTCGCGTTCCTCGATGGCCGCATCGGCTTCCTCGATATCGCCAAAATCGTGGGTGAAACGCTGGAGCGGATCCCGCGCGTGGAGATCGAGGCGCTGGACGTGGTGGCGGAAATCGATCGGCAGGCGCGGGCGATCGCCCGTGAAACCATTGCGCGAAATAGAGTTATCAATTGATTACCGGGAGCGGCTCGGGTTATAATAATATAGATGAATCAAGGCGATATGGTTAACGCCATGGAATTCCTCGCGCCGCTCTGGAATTACGTTCTGCCGTTTCTCGTCATTCTGACGCTGCTCGTTTTCGTCCACGAGATGGGCCACTACTACGTGGCGCGGCGCGCCGGGGTGAAGATCGAGGCCTTCTCGATCGGATTCGGGCCCGAGATCTTCGGCTGGAACGACCGGCGCGGCACGCGCTGGCGCTTCGCGGCCATTCCGCTCGGCGGCTCCGTCAAGATGTTCGGCGAGACCGAGCGGCTTCCCGAGGAGGGCGACCGCCCGCTCACGCGCGAGGAAAAGGCCGTCTCCTTTCATCACAAGCGCCTCGGCCAGCGCGCCGCGATCGTTTTCGCCGGGCCGTTCGTGAACTATGCCTTCGCCGTTCTCGTCCTCGGCCTTCTCTTTGCCACCGCCGGCCAGCCCTTCAGCCCGTCCATCATCGGGCCGATGGTTTCCGGAGGCGCGGCCGAGAAGGCGGGCCTGCGCACCGGCGACAAGATCGTCCAAGTGGCGGGACGCAACGTCGAGCGCTTCGAAGAGGTGATGCAGGCGGTCGGTATCCGCCCCGGCCAGCGCGTGCCCATCGTGATCGAGCGCGACGGCCGGCAGCGCGCGCTCGACGTCGACGTCGGCGTCCGGGTGCTGGTCGACAAGCGCGGCAACGAGACGCCGTTCGGCGATCTCGGCGCCGGGCCCTTCGTGCCGCCGGTCGTGGGCCGCGTTGTGGCGAAGAGCGCGGCCGCCGAGGCGGGCCTCGTACCCGGCGACGTGTTCCTCAAGATCCAAGGCCGGCCGATCGAGACGTTCGCCGACGTCCAGAAGATCGTCTCCGAAAATGCCGAGGTGCCGCTCGAGTTCGTCGTGCGCCGCGGCGGCGCCGACGTAGCGCTGGTGGTGACGCCGAAACGGCAGTTGTCCAAGGAGAAGGACAAGGACGGCAGCGCGAAGAAGCTCGGCGGCGTCATCGGCGTGGCACCGCAGGCGGCGTTCCGCAAGCAGCACGGCGTGTTCGACGCGTTCGTGCAGGCGGTGCGCGAGACCTACGGGCTCACCGTCTCCACTTTCACCGCGGTCGGCCAGATGATCGCGGGCACGCGCAGCACGCGCGATCTTTCGGGCCCGCTGCGCATCGCCGAGATCAGCGGCGACATGGCGCAGACCGGACTCTATCAATACGTCTGGTTCTTGGGCGTGCTCTCCCTCAGTCTTTGCATAATCAATTTGCTGCCGGTTCCGATGCTCGACGGCGGCCATCTGCTGTTCTACGGATTCGAGGCGCTGCGGGGAAAACCGCTGGGCCAGCGCGCCCAGGAATATGGTTTCCGTATCGGTTTAGCTCTGGTAATAACCCTCATGGTCTTCGCGACCTGG
This sequence comes from Alphaproteobacteria bacterium, assembly GCA_036555425.1. GTDB lineage: Bacteria > Pseudomonadota > Alphaproteobacteria > Bin65 > Bin65 > SBBV01. The sequence continues at coordinate 1,686 of DATBLL010000250.1, forward strand.
AACGACCTCGTCCATCTCAAGGTCATCGAGTCGATCCGGAGCCTGTTCGTCTAAGCGGGGCTTTCCCGGGTCACGATTGCGCTGCGGCGCTCGTAGGACGGGGAGTCAGAGGGCTGGGGGAGGGCACGTGCGTCAATTCGGATTGTTCGCCGCCGGTATCGTCGTGGCCGCTTCGCTCTGCGCGGCCGAGACGGTCCAGGCCCAGGCGCGGCGCGGGGACGTCATTCAGCGCATCGCTGTGGAAGGCACCAACCGGATCGACCCGGAAACGGTAGGCTCGTACCTGCTGGTGAAGGTGGGCGAGCCCTACGACGCCGCCAAGGTCGACCAGTCGCTGAAGGCGCTCTACGCGACCGGCCTGTTCGCGGACGTCACCATCCGCCGCGACGGCAACACGCTCGTCGTCCGCGTGATCGAGAACCCGATCATCAACCGCATCGCCTACGAGGGCAATCGCAAGCTCAAGGATTCCGATATCGCCGCCGAGGTGCCGCTGCGTGCGCGCTCGGTCTATTCGAAGGCTTCGGTCGAGGCCGCGGTCAAGCGCATCCTCGAGCTCTACCGCGCCACCGGCCGCTTCGGCGCCACGGTCACGCCCAAGATCATCGAGCTGCCGCAGAACCGCGTGAACCTCGTCTTCGAGATCAACGAAGGCGACATCACCGCCATCCGCCGCATCCGCTTCGTCGGCAACCGCTACTTCTCCGACGGCGACCTGCGCGAGGAGATCGAGACCAAGGAAAGCGCGTTCTGGCGCTTCTTCGGCACGTCGGACGTCTACGACGCCGACAAGCTCTCCGCCGATCGCGAGAAGCTCCGGAAATTTTATCTCTCGCGCGGCTTCGCCGACATGCGCGTCGTCTCGGCCGTGGCCGAGCTCACGCCGGACAAGACCGCGTTCTTCATCACTTTCACGATTCACGAGGGCGATCGCTACCGCTTCGGCAAGATCGACGTGGTCTCGAACTTGAAGGGCGTCCAGGCCGACCAGTTCAAGGGCGGGCTGAGGGCGCGCGAGGGCCGGCGCTTCGACGGCGACAAAATCGAAAGCACGATCGACGCGCTCACCGGCATCGCCGGCTCGATGGGCTACGCCTTCGTGCGCATCAATCCGGTGCTGACGCCGGACCGCGAGAAGAAGACGGTGGCCGTCACCTTCGATATCCGCGAAGGCCCCAAGGTCTTCGTCGAGCGCATCGAGATCAAGGGCAACCTGCGCACCCGCGACGAGGTGATCCGCCGCGAGATGCGCATCAGCGAGGGCGATGCCTTCAACGCCGAGCGCATTCGCATTTCGCAGCGGCGCCTCAACAACCTCGAATACTTCGAGAAAATCGAGGTTCAGCCGCGCGAGGGCTCGGCGCCGGACAAGGCCATCATCACCGTCATGGTGCAGGAAAAGGCGACCGGCGAATTCAGCATCGGCGCGGGTTATGCCACCGACGAAGGCGTCCTCGGCAGCATCGGCATCCGCGAGAAAAATTTCATGGGTCGCGGCCAGGATCTCGGCGCGACCTTCTTCATCTCGCAGCGCACCTTGGGCGCCGACATCAGCTTCACGGAGCCGTATTTTCTCGAGCGCAATCTTTCGTTCGGCGTCGACGTCTTCCGCCGCGAGCGCGACTTCACGGCGGAAGGCAGCTTTGGCACGCGCGAGACCGGCTTCCGCTTCCGCCTCGGCTGGCGCATCACCGAGGAGCTGACGCAGCTCGTCGCCTACGAGGTAAACGACAAGCGCGTGCGCAACATTTCCGTCAACGCCTCGCCGCTGATCCAGGGCGAAGCCGGCAAGACGACGACGACGCAGGTGGGCACGACCCTCACCTACGACACGCGCGACAACCGCTTCTTCCCGACCGAGGGCTTCGTGCTTTCGGGCACCGTCGCCTACGGCGCGCCGCCGGGCTCGGTGCACTTCATCCGTGGCATCGGCCGCGGCGCGGTGCATTACACCGTCACCGCCGGCTACGTCGTGAGCGTCTTGGGCGAGGCCGGGATCGTGAGCGGCATCGGCCAGGACGTTCGCCTCAACGAGCGCTTCTTCCTCGGCGGCGATTCGTTGCGTGCGTTCCGCGTCGGCGGCGTCGGCCCCCGCGACGCGATTACCGGAGACACGCTCGGCGCCAACAAGTATTATGTCGTCACGACCGAACTCAGCTTCCCGCTCGGGTTGCCGAAGGAGTTCGGGATCCAGGGCCGCGTCTTCGCCGATGTGGGCAGCGCGTTCGATATCGATCTCGACTCGCCCCGGCTTCTGCAGCGCAACGCGCCGCGCATTGCCGCGGGCGTCGGCATTTCGTGGCAGTCGCCGTTCGGGCCCTTGCGCGTTGATCTCGGCTACCCAGTCGTGAAATATGATGGCGACCGGACTCAGATCTTCCACTTCCGCTTTGGCGCGCGTTTCTAAGTTAACCGCAGGGTGTTCCAATGAAGCGATTTCTCTCCATTCTGGCGCTGACCGCGCCGCTGGCGCTCGGTGCCGGCGCGCAGCAGGCCAAGGCCGACGATAAGCCGGCGCCTCTCGTCGTGGCCGTCGTCGACGGCGGCAAGCTCACGCAGGGCGCCAAGGCCATGAAGGCGGCGCAGGACGAGGCCGAGAAGCTCGCCAAGCGCTTCGACGCCGATTTCGCCGCCGAGCAGAAGAAGCTGCAGGGCGAATACCAGCAGCTCGAGAAGGATCGGCTCAAGATCACCGGCCAGGAATACGACCAGCGGCTGCAGCGGCTCAACACGCGCTTCGCCGAGGTGCGGCGGACGGCGCAGATCCGCCAGGAGCAGATGTCGCGCGCCGTGCGCGCCGTCCAGCTCCAGTTCCGCAGCGAGGTGGTGAAGGTCATCCAGGCCCTGTCGGTCGAAGCGGGCTACACGCTGGTGATCGAGAAGAGCGGCGTTCTCCATTCGGCGGCACAGCTCGACATCACCGACAAGGTGCTGGAGCGGCTCGACAAGGCGCAGATCCAGGTGAAGTTCGAGTTCCCGCCCAAGGCCGAGGCGACGCCGGCGCCGGCAGACAAGAAGCCGGCGGCGCCGGGCGCGCCCAAGAAGACCAATTGAGCGGGCCCCCCTCTCCAGGCCGACGGGGCGCGCCCCTGCTGACGGCCAGAGGGGGCACCGCGCCCGATCTCGGACGCTCATGACCGCCGAAGCGCCGGCCCCCACCGTCAAGAGCGGGGACATCGCCCGCGTGATGACGCTGCTGCCGCATCGCTATCCGTTCCTGATGGTGGACCGGATGGTCGAGATGGTGCTGGGCGAGCGCGCGGTGGGGCTGAAGAACGTCTCGGTCAACGAGCCGCATTTCCAGGGCCATTTCCCCGGCGAGCCGATCATGCCCGGCGTCCTGCTCATCGAGGCGATGGCGCAGACCGCGGGTGCCCTCGTGGTCGAGACGCTCGGCGAGGCCATGCACGGCAAGCTCGTCTACTTCATGTCGGTCGAGAATGCGCGCTTCCGCGCGCCGGTCCGTCCCGGGGACCAGATCTTCATCCACGTGCAGAAGATCCACGCGCGCAAGCTCGTCTGGAAGTTCAACGGCGAGTGCCGCGTCGAGGACAAGGTCGTGGCCGATGCGACGTACACGGCCATGATCGTCGACCGCTGATGCCGGCCGTCCATCCGACCGCCATCGTGGTGCCCGGCGCCAAGCTCGCCGGTAGCGTCGCGATCGGGCCCTACTGCATCGTGGGCGAGAACGTCGCGCTCGACGACGGCGTGACGCTCGTCTCGCACGTGGTGGTGGACGGGCATACGCGGATCGGGCCCAAGACCAAGGTGTTCCCCTTCGCCTCGCTCGGGCAGGGCCCGCAGCACCTGAAATACGCCGGCGAGCCGACCCGGCTCGAGATCGGCGCCGACAACGTGATCCGCGAGCACGTGACGATGAACACCGGCACGGTGATGGGCGGCGGCATCACGCGCGTCGGGGACCGCAACTTCTTCATGGTCAACAGCCACGTGGCGCACGACTGCATCGTCGGCAATAATGTTGTGATGGCCAACAATGCCGTGCTCGGCGGACACGTCACGGTCGGCGACTTCTGCGTCTTTGGCGGCAACGCCGCGGTGCACCAGTTCGTGCGCATCGGCCGCTACGCGATGATCACCGGCGTGTGCGGCGTGGCTGAGGACGTCATCCCCTACGGCACGGCCTATCCGCTCTACAACAACCGTGCGACCTTGGCCGGGCTCAACCTCGTCGGCCTCCGGCGCCGGGGCTTTTCGCGCGAGCAGATCCACACGCTGCGCACCGCCTACCGGCTCTTGTTCGCGGAAGAGGGCACGCTAAAAGAGCGGCTCGACGACGTGGCTGAAATGTACCGCGACCACGAAGCGGTCATGGAAATCGTGAATTTCATCCGTGCCGACGCGAGCCGCAGCATCTGCCTCCCCACGACCGGCCGGCAAGCCCCTGCCTAGGCTTGCCATCATCGCTGGCGGGGGCGCTTTGCCGGGGCTCGTCATCCAAGCCTGCCGCGAGGCCGGGCGGCCCTTCTTCGTGGTGGCGCTCGAAGGCCAAGCCGACCCCGCGGCTTTCGCCGGCGTGCCGCATGCGTGGTGCCGCCTCGGCGCCGCGGCCAAGGGCGAGAAGATGCTGCGCGAATTCGGCCCCGAGGAGCTCGTCTTCGTCGGCAAGGTGCGGCGGCCGTCGTTGAAAGAGATCCGCCCCGACTGGCGCGCGCTCAAAGTGATGGTGAAGGCGACTGCGCGCGCGCTCGGCGACGACGGGCTCCTGCGCGCGATCATCCGCGAGGTCGAGGCCGAGGGTGTCAAGGTCGTGGCGCCGCACGAGGTGGTGAAGGGGCTGCTCGCGGTCCAGGGCGCCTACGGCCGCGTGAAGCCTGACCGCCAGGCGCGCATCGACATCGCGCGCGGCATGGAAGCGGCCAAGGCCATCGGCGCGCTCGACATCGGCCAGGCCGCCGTGGTGCAGCAGGGCATCGTGCTCGGCCTCGAAGCGATCGAGGGCACCGACGCGCTCGTGGCGCGTGCCGGCGCGCTCCAGCGCAAAGGCCCCGGCGGCGTGCTGGTCAAGGCGCCGAAGCCGCGCCAGGAGCGCAGGATCGACCTGCCCGGTGTGGGCGTCGAAACGGTCGAGGCGGTGGCGAAAGCGGGCTTGCGCGGCATCGCGGTCGAGGCCGGCGGCGCCCTCGTCATCGACCGTGCCAAGGTGGCGACGCGCGCCGACGCCCTCGGTATCTTCGTCGTCGGGCTGCCGCAAGCGGGCGAGCCGCCGGCATGACGAGGCGGGCGCCATGAGCGGGGGCGCCGGGGCGGGACCGCTCATCTATCTCACCGCCGGCGAGCCTTCGGGCGATCAGCTCGGCGCCAATCTCATGCGGGCCTTGAAGGAGGCCACCGGCGGCAAGGTGCGTTTCGCCGGCATCGGCGGCGAGCGCATGCAGGCCGAGGGTTTGACCAGCCTGTTCCCGATGTCGGAGCTGGCGCTGATGGGCTTCGAGGTCGTGCCGCGCCTGCCCGGCCTGCTGCGGCGCATCGGCGAGACCGCCGCCGACGTGCGCACGAAACAGCCCGACGCCCTCGTGACGATCGACGCGCAGGGCTTCTCGAAGCGCATCGGCAGGAAGCTCAAAGGTGCGCCGTTCCCCATCATCCAATATGTGGCGCCGACGGTGTGGGCGTGGAAGCCGTGGCGCGCGCGTACCGTCGCGAGCTATCTCACGCATCTCCTCACCATCTTCCCGTTCGAGGCGCGCTTCTTCGACCGCTTCGGCCTCGCCAACACCTTTGTCGGCCATCTTGCCGCCGAGCACGCGGGTAATTCGGCCGACGGGGCGGCGCTGCGTGCGAAGCTCGGCATCGCCGCCGATGCGCCGGTGCTGTGCACGCTGCCGGGCAGCCGCCGCGGCGAAGTGCGCCGGCACCTGCCGATCTTCCGTGAAACGGTGACCCTCTTGAAGGCGCGGCTTCCCGGCCTCGTCTGCCTGGCCCCGACGGTCCCCGCCGTCGCCGACGCGGTCGAGGCCGACGTCCAGACCTGGTCCGCGCCGGTCCACGTGCTGCGCGATCCCGCCGCCAAGTACCAGGCTTTCGCGGCGGCGTCGGTAGCGCTTGCCGCGTCGGGCACCGTCACGACCGAGACGGCCTTTGCCGGTCTCCCAACCGTGGTCCTCTATCGAGTCAACGCGGTGACGGCCGAGCTTTTCCGCTGGGTTCTGAAGACCAAATGGCTGCGCTTCGCGTCGGCGGTCAATCTCGTCGTCGACCGCGAGGTGCTGCCCGAATTTCTCCAGGACCGCTGCAAGCCCGCGCTGCTGGCCGAGGCCGTGCTGCGCCTGCACGCCGACCCCGCCGCGCGCGCGGCGCAGCTTGCGGGAATCGACGAAGCGGTCCAACTTCTCTCGGTCGGCGGCGAGCGGCCGAGCCGCATCGCCGCCCGCACCATCCTCGACGTCATCGCGCAATGGAGGAAGACACATGGCCCCCGACAGCGCTGAAGCCCGCACCCCGGCGCGCCCCGCCGACACCGCCGGCATGCGCATGCTGCACACGATGATCCGCGTGCTCGACCTCGAGAAGTCGATCGCGTTCTATTGCGGCCAACTCGGCATGACGCTGATCCGCAAGAAGGACTTCGAGAGCGGCCGCTTCACGCTCGCCTTCGTCGGCTACGGCAGCGAAGACGACACGTCCGTCATCGAGCTCACGCACAATTGGGACCAGAAGGAGCCCTACGCCATCGGTACCGGCTTCGGCCACATGGCCTTGGGCGTGCGCGACATCTACAAGACCTGTGAGCGCCTCGCCGCCGCCGGCGTCAAGGTCCCGCGCCCGCCCGGCCCGATGAAGCACGGCGGCTCCGTCATCGCCTTCATCGAGGACCCCGATGGCTACAAGATCGAGCTGATCGCGCGGGGGTAAGCAGGGGGAACGCGGCGCTAACGGTGCCGCGCTCGCGCCTTGCGGTGGGCGGCGAACAGGCGGTGGCCGGTCGCGATCTGCCAGGCGATAAGGCCGGGGACGCCGAGCAGCAATTCGCGGACGCGCTTGGCGAGGGCGAGCGCCAGCGAATCCGCGGCGGAAATGCCGAACAGGCTGCCGAAGACGACATAGCTGGCTTCCAGAATTCCGAGCGCGCCGGGAACCAGAAACGCGGCGGTGCGCACGCCGGTGCCGAGGCTCTCGAGGATCATCGCCTCGGCGATCGTGACCGGCTTGCCGAGAAAATACATGACGAGCCAGACCTCGCCGGCGCCGGCGATCCAATCGGCGAGGCGCCACGCCATGGCCGTCCAAAACGCCCGGCGGTTGCGGTAGACGGCGCGGATCGCGCGGTCGATTTCTGCCGCCTTGGCATGCGGCCCGAGGGCGGCCTTGCTGCGCAGCAGCGCGCCGCCGATCCGGCTCATCAGCGCGAACATCCCCGCGCGCTGCACGAACAGGAACGTGGCCATGAGGGCAAACAGGATGGCCATCCCGGCCGCAACGGCCGCGACGACGGCGAGCACGTGAGGGTCGAGCGAGCGCATGAGGAGCAGCGCCAGCCCCAGTGCCACGAAGACGAGCTGTGTGAGCACGCTGACGGTGAGATCGGCGACCATGCTGGCGATGGCGGGCACCGCGGGCACGCCGTGCAGGTGGACGAGGCGGGCGCAGACGAGGTCGCCGCCGACCTGGCCCACGGGCAGCAGCGTGTTGACGCTCTCGCGAATCCAGCGAATCCACAGCAGCACGCCCGGGCCGGGCCGGCTGTGGCGCGGCAGCACGGCGCGCCAGGAGAGGTTGCCGAGGATCATGGGCACGAGATGGAAGGCCGATACCGCCGCCAGCCCCCAGCCGATCGCGAGCATGGCCTCGAAGACCGCCGCCGCCCCGTAATCGGCGACCAGATAGGTGGCAAGCGCAAGCCCGAGAAGCCCGGCGAGAGAGAGGGCGATCCTGATGGCGCGTTCCTTCCCGGCGTGCGTCCGCGCGGCGGCCGGCTCCGGGTTGTAAGCCTCGGCTCGCCTCTTCTATGGTCCGCCGCATTCGAGGTCAATTTTTCGAAACATGGACACAGCATTCGAAGCCGCAAGACCGCCCTCCGGATCCGCGCCGCCGCGTCTGATCATCGACGGCCGCGTCGCGACCGCGGATGGCATCGGCCCCGCCCACCGGCTGCTCGGCCTTACGCTGCTTGAGCGCTTGGCGCTGGCCGCGCGGCGCAGCGGCTTTGGCACGATCGCCGTTCTGGCGCACGAAGCCGATGTGCCGCGGTTCCGCGGCCTTCTCGCGCGCATCGACGCCGTTGAACTCGGGAGTGCGGCAAATTTCGGCGCCGGCAGACGCTGCGTCCTCGTCCCCGGAACCGTCGTCGGCGAGCGGACCTGGCTCGAGGCCGCTGCACGCATGACGGTTCCGGAGGAGGGCAGCCTCTCGCTCGGCGCCGGGATCGTTGTTTGCGGCGAGCGCGTCACTTCGGCGCGCGTGGCCGCGATGGCCGCCGGCGACGCCGCCGTGGGGCAGGCTATTCCGCCGCTCAGATTGGAAAGCAAGGCCGATCTCGCCGCCGCGGAGCGGCGCCTCATGCGCTCGCTCGGCAAGAGCACCGACGGCTTCATGGAGCGCAACGTCGAGCGGCCGCTATCGCGAATCCTATCGCGGCGCTTGGCGGCCACGCCGGTCACGCCCAATAGGATGACGCTGATCTCAGCCCTCGTAGGCTTGAGTGCGGCGCCCTTTTTCCTTTCCGCGGCGCCGCTCTGGCAGACGGTCGGCGCGCTCATCTTCCTCGCCCATTCGATTCTCGACGGCTGCGACGGCGAGCTGGCACGGCTCAAGTTTCAGGAATCGCGCTGGGGCGGCACCCTCGATTTCTGGGTCGACAACGTCGTGCATGCGGCGATATTCGGCTGCATGGCGGTCGGCTGGAGCCTCGCGATCGGCGCCGCCTGGCCGCTGGCGCTCGGCGCCGCCGCGGTGCTTGGCACGCTCGGCTCGGCCGGCTTCGTCTACTGGCGCGTCATGCGTCCGAAACGGAGCGCGGGTCCGCTCTATGTCTCGGTCGCGCGCGAGCAGAAGAGCCGGCTGGTGAGCATGCTCGATTCGCTCTCGCGGCGGGACTTCATCTACTTGGTTCTTCTACTCTCGTTGTTCGGCAAGTCGGCGTGGTTCCTCACTCTCGCCGCCATCGGCGCGCCGATCTTCTTCGTGCTGCTGTTGGTAATCGCCGCCCAGGAGCGGGGCGGGAATCGTCTCGCACATCCTTAACGGCGAATTTGCGCGCGCCGGCCGGCCGTCACAAAACCTAAACAGTCCTAGATATCGGCCACGGCCTGGGCGATACTGCCCGCGGGACGTGAATTGAATCGAGCTCGATTCGCCCATGGCGGCACGGTCGCAGGATGGGTTCGCCGGGCACAGGGAGAACTCGGCACGATGAGAGCGGTGATCTTGGCGGCTGGGCGCGGCCGCCGACTCGGAAGTTTCGGCGACGATCGGCCGAAAATCCTGCTGCGTTTCGGCGGGCGCACGCTGCTCCAGCGCCATATCGAGATTCTGGAATATTGCGGCATCGCGCATATTTCCGTGGTGGTGGGCTATCGCGCCGACGCGGTCTGCGACGAGATCAAGCGGCTCGGCCGCGCGGGGCGGGTGAGCCTGATCGAAAATCCGCGCTACGCGGAGGGCAGCGTCGTTTCGCTGTGGTCGGCGCGCGGCGCCCTCGCAAGCGGCGTTCCCGCGCTGCTGATGGACGGCGACGTCCTCTACGACTGGCGCTTGATGCAGCGTCTGACCCGAACGAAGCGCAGCAATTGCCTGCTCATGGATCGCAACATCGAGCCCGGCGACGAGCCGGTGAAGCTGTGTATCGCCAGGGATCGCATCGTTGATTTCCATAAGAAGCCGCGCAATGCCTATGAATTTCATGGCGAATCGGTGGGCTTCTTCCGGTTGTCTCCGAACATTGCCGCGGCCTTGCTGGCCGGCGCCGCGGACTACGTCGCGAACGGCCGCCACGACCAGGAATACGAGGAGCCGCTGCGGGATCTGATCCTGGCGAGCGCGCCCGGCATCTTCGGCTACGAGGACATCACGGGCCTGCCCTGGTCGGAAATCGATTTTCCGCTCGACGTGGCGCGGGCGCGCTCGGCCATCGTTCCGCGCCTCAGCGAGATGACGGCGGGGCTGGCTGCCGGTGAACGGGATGCAGCCGCGGCGCGATGATCCGGCCGCCATCCTCGATCGGCCGGCCGCGCTGCGCGCGGAGGCGGTCGCGGGATTCGCGCGCGACGGCTATCTCGTCCTGCGCGGCGCCTTCGACGCCCGGACCACGGCAGAGATTGGGCGCTGGACGGACGAGCTCGCCGAGGCGCCGGAGGTCTCGGGCCGGCACTGGGTGTATCACGAGGCAAGCCGGCACGATCCGGGGAGGCGCATCGTTCAGCGCATCGAGAACTTCTGCCCGTTCCACCCCGCCTACGACCGCTTTGTCCGGCACGGGCGGCTGATCGAACTCGTTTCGGCCGTGCTCGGCGAGCCCGCGGTCCTGTTCAAGGAAAAAATCAACTTCAAGATGCCCGGCGGCGCTGGATTCAAGGCGCATCAAGACCAGCAGGCGGGATGGACGCGCTACGCGCCCCTGTTCGTCACGGCGCTGGTCAGCATCGACCCCGCGACGCTTGAGAATGGCTGTCTCGAAATCGCCGCCCAATGGCAGCCGCGGGGCATGATCGGCGAGGAATGGCGCCCGTTGGACGAAACCGCGGTGGCCGCGCTCGATTTGAAGCCGGTCGTGACGGCGCCCGGCGATGTCATCCTCTTCGATAGCTTTGTGCCGCACGCCTCCAAGGACAATCTCACCGATCGGCCGCGCCGCGTGCTTTATCTCACCTACAACCGCCGTCGCGACGGCGATCACCGCGCCGACTACTACCGGCACAAGCACGAGTCGTTCCCGCCCGACGTCGACCGGCTGCCGGGACGCGACTACGTCTTCCGCGTTTGACACCAGCGATCGGAAAGCGTGCGGCGGCCCGGATCCCCATCCAACCCTGCCCCGCAGGCGGGGGGAAGGCTTCCTTGCAGTCGCGCGCGACTAGGCCAGCATGCGCCAGGCGAGGACGACGGCAACGGTCAGCGCGAGCGCGCCGGCCGCAAGCAGCAATGCGCGCCGGCGTGCGCGGTTGTCGTTGGCGGGCGGCGGAATCGTCGTGCGGCGCGGCGGCGGCGACGCCTCGGGCGAGGGCTTGAGCTGCGGCCGCGGCGCCATGGCCGGCGGCTAGCGGCGCTGGCCGATCGGCACGTAGGGCCGCTTGGCGGCGCCGGTGTAGAGCTGGCGCGGGCGGCCGATCTTCTGCGCCGGGTCCTCGATCATCTCCTTCCACTGCGCGATCCAGCCGACCGTGCGCGCGAGCGCGAAGATGGCGGTGAACATCGAGGTCGGGAAGCCCATCGCCTGCAGGATGATGCCCGAATAGAAATCGACGTTGGGGTAGAGCTTCTTCTGGATGAAGTAATCGTCCTTGAGCGCCACGCGCTCCAGCTCCATTGCGGTCTCGAGCAGCGGGTTGTTCTTCATGCCGAGCTCGTTCAGGACCTCGTAGCAGGTCTGCTGCATCACCTTCGCGCGCGGGTCGTAGTTCTTGTAGACGCGGTGGCCGAAGCCCATGAGGCGGAAATCGTCCTTGGGGTCGCGCGCGCGCTTGATGATCTCGGGAATGCGGTCCTTGCTGCCGATCTGCTTCAGCATCGCCAAGACCGCCTCGTTGGCGCCGCCATGCGCCGGACCCCAGAGGCAGGCGATGCCGGCGGCGATGCACGCGAACGGGTTGGCGCCCGAGGAGCCCGCAAGCCGCACCGTCGAGGTGGAGGCATTCTGCTCGTGGTCGGCGTGGAGGATGAAGATTCGGTCCATGGCCTTGGCCAGCACCGAGTTCATCTTGTAGGGCTCGCACGGGACCGCGAAGGTCATGTGCAGGAAGTTTTCGGCGTAGGAAAGATCGTTGCGCGGATAGATGAAGGGCTGGCCGATCGAGTATTTGTAGGCCAGGGCCGCGATCGTCGGCACCTTGGCGACGAGGCGGTAGGATGCGATTTCGCGCTGATGCGGGTCGGTGATGTCCGTCGAGTCGTGATAGAAGGCCGACATGGCGCCGACGACGCCGCACATCACCGCCATCGGATGCGCATCGCGGCGGAAGCCGCGGAAGATCGAGTTCATCTGCTCGTGCAGCATGGTGTGGCGCGTGACACCCTCGACGAACTTCGCCTTCTGCGCCTGGGTCGGCAGCTCGCCATAGAGCAGGAGGTAGCAGACCTCCATGAAATCGCTCTTCTCGGCCAGCTCCTCGATCGGATAGCCACGGTGGAGGAGAACGCCCTCATCGCCGTCGATGAACGTGATCTTGGATTCGCAGCTGCCCGTCGAGGTGTAGCCCGGATCGTAGGTGAACATGCCGGTGTCCGCGTAGAGCTTGCGGACGTCGATGACCTTGGGTCCGAGCGTGCCGGTCAGGAGCGGAAGGCTGACGCTTTTCTTGCTCTGATTGTCGATGAGCGTGATTGTTTCCTTGGCGGCGCTCTTGGTGGTGGTGGCTGAATCGTTCATAGCGGGCCTACATTCAAATAAGCGGCGCGCCGGCCGCGCCCCTCAGGTCGCAAGGGGGCGCGCCGGCAGGGGAATACCTGACCGTTTCCATCCCAAGGTGATCGACTTTTGAGCTTGAAAATACCCTATTTGGCAGCGTCGGCAAGGCGCCCCAGCGCCTCCTCGCGCCCCAGCGCGGCCATCACTTCGAACAGGCCGGGCGATTGGACCTGCCCGGTCAAGGCGGCCCTGAGCGGCTGCGCCACATCGCCCATCTCGGCGCCCCGGCTTTCGACATAGGCGCGCACCGCGGCCTCGGCTGCGGCCTCGCTCCACTCGCCGAGGGCGGCGAAGGCCTGGGCGAGCGCGCGGACATGCGCGCGGCCGGCATCGTCGAGAAGCGCCTTCGCCTTCTCGGCCATCGGGATCGGCCGCTCATGGCAATAGAACTGCGCCACGTCGGCCAGCTCGATGAGGGTCTTGGCGCGCTGCTTCAAGCCGGCCATGCCGCGCAGCAGGCGCTCCGTCTGCGTCGGCGCGAGGGAGCGGCCGAGCTTCTTGACCAGAAACGGCTCCGCGCGCGCCAGCAGCGCCTTGTCTTCGGCGGTGCGGATGTAGTGCCCGTTCATGTGGGTGAGCTTCGCCATGTCGAAGCGCGAGGGCGAGCGGCCGATGTCGGCGATGTCGAACAGCTTCACCGCGTCGGCGGTCGAGATGATGTCGACGTCGCCGTGGCCCCAGCCGAGGCGCAGCAGGTAGTTGCGCATCGCCTCGGGCAGGAAGCCCATGTCGCGGTAGGCGTCGACGCCGAGTGCGCCGTGGCGCTTCGAGAGCTTGGCGCCGTCCTGGCCATGGATCAGCGGCACATGGGCGAAGCGCGCAATCTCCCAGCCCATCGCGGCGTAGATCTGGATCTGGCGGAACGCGTTGGTGAGGTGGTCGTCGCCGCGGATGATGTGCGTGATGCCCATGTCGTGATCGTCGACGACGACCGAGAGCATGTAGGTGGGCGTGCCGTCGGCACGCAGCAGCACCATGTCGTCGAGCTGCTCGTTGGCGACGCGGACGGTGCCTTGCACGAGGTCATCCACGACGGTTTCGCCGGTGGTGGGCGCCTTCAGCCGGATCACCGGCTTCACGCCGGGCGGCGCCTCCTTGGGATCGCGGTCGCGCCAGCGCCCGTCGTAGCGGATGGATTTGCCGGCCTGCTTCTGCTCCTCGCGCATCTGCGCGAGCTCCTCGGGCGAGGCGTAGCAGTAATAAGCGTGGCCCTTGGCCAACATCTCGCGCGCCACCTCGGCATGGCGCGGCGCACGCGGGAATTGGTAGACGGTCTCGCCGTCCCAATCGAGCTCGAGCCATTTGAGGCCGTCGAGGATCGCCTGCGTCGCCTCGGGCGTCGAGCGCACGCGGTCGGTGTCCTCGATGCGCAGGCGAAACGTGCCGCCGGTGTGGCGCGAATAGAGCCAGTTGAACAGCGCGGTGCGCGCGCCGCCGATGTGGAGGAAGCCCGTGGGCGAGGGGGCGAAGCGGGTAACGACGTTCATCGCAAAGCGTGATTCCGTGCGCGCTTCGTTCTGTGGATAGCGCGTGGTGGCTGCAGGGTGGAGGGACGGAAGCGGTCTAGCATAGCGTTACATCCCTGGGCGAGAGGTTGATGGCGACGTCGCTTGCAGGGGTGTACGACCAGGCCGGCGCGGCATTTGCGCGCGCAACGGCCGGCGTCGCGCGCGCCTTCGCCGCCGAACGCGAGCGCTGGATCCTGTGGCTGCCGGTGGCGCTGGGGCTCGGCATCGGCGTCTATTTCGAGCTTGCTATCGAGCCGCAGATGGCCATCGCGGCGCTGCTGCCGGCGGCGGCACTGGTGCTGGTGTTCGCCGCAAGGCGGAACCTCGGCGTCTCGGCGTTGGCCATCGGCGCCCTGGCGGCGGCGGCGGGTTTCGCTGCAGCCAAGCTCCACACCGACTGGGCGCGGGCGCCGGTGCTCGCCGAACGCCTCGGGCCCCTGACCGTGACGGGGCGCATCACCGAAGCGGAGCCGACGCATAAGGGTCTTCGCATCGTGCTGCGCCTCAAAGGCGCGGGGAGCCTCGCCGCCGACAAGAGGCCGCTGTTCGCGCGGCTGACCTTGCACGACATCGAGGGCGGCTTCACCGCTGGCGACGAGATCGCGGTGCGCGCGATGCTGCTGCCACCCCCGCCGCCCGCATCGCCCGGCGCCTACGATTTCCAGCGCCAGGCCTATTTCCAGCGCATCGGCGCGGTCGGCTATGCGCTCGACGAGCCCGCGATCACGCGCAAGGCCGCGCAGAGCGGCTTTTCGGCGATGGAATGGCTGGAGCGGCTGCGCCAGCGCATCACCGAGCGCATCATCGCGAGCCTGCCGAGCCCCACCGGCGCGCTCGCCGCGGCGCAGATCACCGGCCACCGCAACACGATCCCGCCCGAGGTGATGAGCGCGATGCAGGATTCCGGCCTCGCGCATCTTCTCGCCATTTCGGGCATGAACATCGGCATCGTCGCCGGGATCGTGTTCTTCGCGATGCGCGCGCTGCTGGCGCTCGTTCCCTGGCTGGCGCTGCGCGTCTCGACCAAGAAATGGGCGGCGGTCGCGGCGATGATCGTGACGCTGGCCTATGTGCTGATCTCGGGCGCCTCGGTGCCGACGCAGCGCGCCTACCTCATGCTCGGCGCCGTCATGGTCGGGGTCCTCATCGACCGCGAGGCGCTGTCGATGCGGCTCGTCGCCTGGGCCGCCGTCGCCATCCTGCTCGCCGCGCCCGACGGCCTGCTCGGCCCCAGCTTCCAGATGTCCTTCGCCGCCGTGGTGGCGCTGATCGCGTGCTACGAGCGCTGGGCGGCGCGCAAGCCCGAGCTCGAGCCGCCCGGGGCCGTGCGCCGCTGGCTGCGCGGGTTCGGCGCGCTGGCGCTGACCAGCCTCGTGGCCGGCCTCGCGACGGCGCCTTTCGGCATGTATTCGTTCAATCGCGTGACGGTCTACGGCCTCGCCGCCAACATGATCGCGGTGCCGGTGACCGATCTCTGGGTGATGCCGTGGGCGCTGCTCGCGATGCTCTTGATGCCGCTCGGGTTCGAAGCCTGGCCGCTGGCGGCGATGGGGTGGGGCGTCGATCTCGTGCACTGGGTTGCGCGCACGGTCGCGGGCTGGCCCGGCGCCGTGGTGCCGACGACGGTGATGCCGGGCTGGGGCCTGCTGCTGTTCGCGCTCGGCGGCCTCTGGCTCGCGATTTGGCAGCGGCGCTGGCGCTGGGCAAGCGCGCCGGCCATGGCGGCCGGCCTGCTCACGCTGCTGCTCGTCGAGCCGCCCGATTTCCTGATCTCCGGCGACGGCAGGACGATCGCGGCGCGCGCCGCCGACGGCGGGCTCTACATCGCCTCGCCGAATTCGCGCGGCTACGTCGCCGACACCTGGTGGAAGCGCGACGGCGCGGCGGGCTTCAAGCCCTGGCCGTGGCAGCGTGCTGGCCCGGACGGGCGCCTGCGCTGCGACGCGTTGGGGTGCCTGTACGCCGCGGGTGGGGCTGCGATCGCGCTGGTGCACGAGCCCGCGGCGCTGGTCGAGGATTGCGCCGAGGCCGCGCTCGTCGTGGCGCCGGCGCTGACGCGCACCGGTTGCCGCAGCGCGCGCGTCATCGACCGGAGAAGCCTGATGACGCGCGGCGCGCATGCGGTCTGGATCGACGGCAAGACGCTGACGATCCGCGACGACCGCAGCCAGCGCGGCGAGCGGCCGTGGGTCAGCTATCCGTGGATGGATGGCGCACCGCGCCTCGCCCGGCGCGGACGTACGGCGGCGCGGGAGTAGGCTGCGCCGGCCCTCACTTCCCGATCG
>DATBLL010000258.1:0-22729 GCA_036555425.1 Alphaproteobacteria bacterium
CTGGTTCGCGCGCCGCGGCAGGGCGGTGATCGGCGCGCTCGATCAAGCGCTCTCGGCGCTGGCCGGCGACGCTGGCACGTTGATCGAACCTTAGCCGCCGCCTCGCGGCTTTCTATCTAAAGCTGTTTTGATGACAGCCTGAACAATTTTTGCTTGACTCGGACGTTCGTACCTTTATTGTTCTGAAACCGGATTCGTGACGCAAGGGGGAGTTCATGCACAGTTTGTTCACCTTCGTTCTCGTGCTCTGCGCCCTAAGCGCGTCGGCCTTGGCCGAGCCTCATCCACTTGCGACGGGCACACCGCGCGGGTGCGGAGAGCGCGCCGTCGCCGTCGACGCCCGCGGCATGATCCAATTCGCGCAAAGCGGTTGCCGCGGAGATTGCAGCAGCCGGCGCGGCTATTGCCTTTCGAGCTGTCGCGACGGCGACCGTCAGTGCCGCGCGATCTGCAACGACCTCTATCAGAGCTGTCTGTCGTCCTGCCGGCGCTGATCCGGCCGCCATCGACGGTCAACGCGCCGATGCGAAGGGGCGGATTCGAAATCCGCCCCCATCCTGCCGCATGAGCCGAGGTCTGGCGTGCAAGGGCTTGGCCGCTATACTGCGCGCCCCACCCCACCCTGCGCCCCCGCATTCATGGCCTTCCCACCGATCGCCTTCGTGGCCGCCAAGACCAAAGAGGCCGAAGCGGCGCGCCGCATGCTGACGCGCCGCTATCCGCATGTCGCGCCCGAGCGCGCCAAGATCCTGGTGGCGCTCGGCGGCGACGGCTTCATGCTCGAAGCGCTGCGCGGCTCCATCGACCGCGACGTGGCCGTCTACGGCATGAACCGCGGCAGCGTCGGCTTCCTGATGAACGAGTTCCGCGCGCGCGGGTTACAGCAGCGCCTCGAGCGTGCCGAGCGCGTCAAGCTCCGCCCGCTCGAGATGACGGCGTCGACTTTGAGCGGGCGCGAGCGCCGCGGTCTCGCCATCAACGAGGTCTCGCTGCTGCGCATGACGCACCAGACCGCCAATCTGCGCATCCTCGTCAACGGCGTGAAGCGGCTCGACAATCTGGTGTGCGACGGCGTGCTGATCGCGAGCCCGGCCGGCAGCACCGCCTATAATCTCTCGGCCTCCGGGCCCATCGTCCCGATCGGCACACGCCTCCTCGCACTCACGCCGATCAGCCCGTTCCGCCCGCGGCGCTGGCGCGGCGCCTTGCTGCCGGCGAGCAGCACGATCGAGTTCCGCGTCATCGAACCCGACAAGCGGCCGGTCGCGGCGGTCGCCGACTCGTTCGAGGTGCGCGACGTGGCGCGCGTCGTCGTGCGCGAGTCGCGCCAGCACCATTGCACGATCATGTTCGATCCCGAGCACAATCTCGAAGAGCGCATCCTGCGCGAGCAGTTCATGCCGTGACGGGCGCGGCCCCGGTCCCTGGCCCGGCGGCGCCCAAGCCCACGGGCGGCCTCCGCCGCCTCGCCTTCGCAGTCTTGACCCTGGCGCTCGGCGCCGCCGGCGGCTGGCTCGCGACCCAGATCAACCTCCCGCTGCCCTGGATGATCGGCGCCATGGTGGCCACGACCATGGGCAGCCTCGCGGGGCTCGAGCTCTTCGTGCACCGCTGGGTGCGCGGGCCCAATGTCGCGGTGCTCGGCGTGATGCTCGGCAGCAGCTTCGCGCCCGCGGTGCTCGCGCGCTTCGGCGACTGGCTCACGACGATCGCCGGCCTCGCCGTCTATGTGGCGCTCGTGACCGCCATCCTCTACTGGTATTTCCGCCGCTACGGCCATTTCGACCGCGTTACCGCCTTCTTCGCGGCGAGCCCGGGCGGCCTCAACGAGATGACCATCGTCGGCCGCGAGCTCGGCGGCGATGACCGCCTCATCGCGCTCGTCCACGGCGCGCGCATCTTGATGGTCGTCATGACCATCCCGATCGGCTTCATGATCTTCGAGGATTATCGTCCGAGCGCGCGTCCCCCGATAGGCGCGCCCTTCTTCCAACTGCCATGGCGCGACGCGCTGATCCTCGGCGCGTGCGCGCTGGGAGGCGCGCTCGGCGCCCGCGCGATCAGCCTCCCGGCCGCTTTCGTCACCGGGCCCATGATCTTGAGCGCCATGGTCCACATCCTCGGCTGGTCGGAATCGCGGCCGCCGGCGCTCCTGATCGGGCTGGCGCAGGTCGTGATCGGCTCCGGCGTCGGCGCCCGGTTCGCCGGCGTAAAGCTCTACACGATCGTCCGCGTGCTGCTGCTCTCGGTCGGCTCGACCGCCGTCATGGTCGGCCTGACCGCGATTTTTGCCATCGTGCTCCGTAATGCGGCGGACACCAGCCTCGAGGCGGTGATCCTCGCCTACGCGCCGGGCGGCCTCGCCGAGATGAGCCTCGTGGCCCTGGCGCTTTCGATCGACTCGGCCTTCGTCGCCTCGCACCACGTGCTGCGCATCATCATGATCGTGATCGTGGCGCCGACGCTGTTCCGGCGGTTCCTGCGAAGAGCGGCGCCGCGCCAACCTTGATTGCTAACCTTCGGTTAACCTGTCGCGCCGCATCCGGTTTCGTGGCACAATGTAGCTATAAGCGCGCGATGCGCACACCCCAGGGGCAAGAGCCGACCCATGCCGATCTCCTCCTTCGCCATTTTCGTCATTGTCCTCGTCGTCCTCGCCATCATGCTGGTGATGATGGGCGTCAAGACCGTACCGCAGGGCTACGAATTCACGATCGAGCGCTTCGGCAAGTACACGCACACGCTGAAGCCCGGCCTCCATCTCATCGTCCCGCTGATCGACAAGGTCGGCACGCGCATCAACATGATGGAGAACGTGCTCGACGTGCCCTCGCAGGAGATCATCACCAAGGACAACGCGATGGTGACGGTCGACGGCATCGTCTTCTTCCAGGTGCTCGACGCCGCCAGCTCGGCCTACGAAGTGTCCAATCTCGAGCGCGCGGTCTTGAACCTCGTCATGACCAACATCCGCACGGTGATGGGCTCGATGGACCTCGACGAGCTGCTCTCCCAGCGTGACACGATCAACGCGCGGCTGTTGAAGGTCGTCGACCAGGCGACCGAGCCGTGGGGCGTCAAGATCACCCGCATCGAGATCAAGGACATCCAGCCGCCGCAGGACCTCGTCGATTCGATGGCGCGGCAGATGAAGGCCGAGCGCGACAAGCGCGCCGCCATCCTCGAGGCCGAGGGCTTCCGCGAGGCCGCCATCCGCAAGGCCGAGGGCGAGAAGCAGTCGAACATCCTCGAGGCCGAGGGCCGCCGCGAGGCCGCGTTCCGCGACGCCGAGGCGCGCGAGCGCCTGGCGCAGGCCGAAGCCAATGCCACGCGGATGGTGTCGGAGGCCATCGCCAGCGGCAGCGTGCAGGCGATCAACTATTTCGTGGCGACCAAATACGTCGACGCGCTGGGCAAGTTCGCCGCGGCGCCCAATCAGAAGATCCTGTTCATGCCGCTCGAGGCCTCGAGCGTCATCGGCGCCTTGGGCGGCATCACCGAGATCGCGCGCGAGGCGCTCGGCAAGCCCGACGGCGGCGGCAGCGTGCCGCGCACGCGGAGCTGAGCGCGCCCCGTGCAGATCGAATTCTGGCACTGGATGGCGCTCGGCGTGGCGCTTGCCGCGGTCGAGACGATCGTGCCGGGTGCCTTCTTCCTCTGGCTCGGCATCGCGGCGATCGTCACCGGCCTCTTCAAGCTGATCTTTTCCGGCATGGGCTGGGAGGGCCAGGCCATTGTCTTCGCCATCTGCGCCGTGGTTTCGACGATCATCTGGCTCGTCCTCTGGCGCCGCCGGCCGATCGACACCGACAAGCCCGAGCTCAACGTCCGCGGCGAGCGCATGATCGGCCGCCTGATCACGCTCGACGAGCCCATCACCAACGGCGAGGGCTCGGCCAAGGTCGGCGACACGATGTGGCGCATCCGCGGCCCGGATTTCGTCCGCGGCACGCGCGTCAAGGTCGTCGACGTCCACGGCACCGTGCTCATCGTCGACAAGGTCTGAGGCCGGGCCTGCCCGAATGAAGACATTGATCGCCGCGGCGCTGCTTGCCGCCGCTCTGGCGGCGCCGCCGGCACGCGCCGAAAGCGGCAATGTCCTGCGCTGCGTCGTCCACGCGACGCCAGAGGCCGGGCGGCTTGCGACCTGTACCGCCATCGTCGGGCCGGGCAAACGCGAAACGACTTTCCTCCTCATCGGCCGCGAGCCGAATGTGATCACGCGCGTCGAGATGTTCGAGATCGGCAGCGACAAGCCGTATCAGGTGATCGATGGGCTCGAGCTGCGACCACGGCTGGTGCGCGGCAATGCGCTGAGCGACGGCCAGATCGACGTCGTGCTGCAGGACGTGAATTTCGACCGCTATGCCGACCTGCGCATCGCGATCGGCCCCGCCGACGGGGACGGCATCGCCTATCGCTGGTTCCTGTTCGACCGCGCGGCCGACGCGTTCGTGCCGACGGATCGCCTCGACCGGCTCCGGAGCCCGGTGATCAACGCGCGCCGGCGGCTCTTGCAGAGCACCTTCAAGGACGAGCGCGGACGCACCGGGCGGATCGCGTTCAAATGGCGCGACGGACAACTCGAGCCGGTCGCCGCCATCGCCCAGGAGCGCACCGAGGACGGGCGCTGCATCGCCTCGCATTACTTGCAGCGCGACGGCAAGCTCGAAAAGACCCGCGAAACGGAATGCCGGGCCGGCGGCGAGCCGGACGGCGAATAGATGGCCTAGGCCGCCGCCGGTGCCGCGTTCTCGGCGTTGCCACCCGCTTTTGGCGGACGCGGGCTCTTCTCCGCGCGCACGCGATGGCGGCAGGTGACGTTCACGCGCCGCGAGCGCAGGACGTAGGCGATGCCGACGAGATTCATGGCCATCGCCCCCGCCATGCCCAGGAACACCGTGCCCTTGGTGACGTGCGCGAAGGCCAGCGCGAACAGCCCGACATAAAGCACGTTCACCATCGCATAGGCGGTGAAGTTGATCGGAAAGGCGCGGCTGCAGCCGAGCAGCAGGCCCAGGATCAGCGCCGCCCACAGCGCCATGACCGAGCGGAGCACCGCCATGATCCAGGCGGCGAGCCCGCCATGATCGGTCGTGGCCCAGAAATCGATGAGCTCGACCAGCGCGCGGAACAGCTCGAACGCGATGAGGATCGCGACGAGAACCAGCCAGCCGCGCACGCCGTAGAGCCGATGCCGCGCCGCCGCGCCCGCGGTCAGCTGCATCCAGCCATGCGCATCGGGCGCCGCGGCCCCATTGGTCGCGGCAAAGGACGGCGCCGATTGCAGTTCGGGCGATCGCGGCTCGGAAGACTGCGGCTCTTCTGCGCGCGGAGGCGCGCCGGGCGGCGCTTGGGCTTCGGAAATAATCGCCGCGATCGCGTCCCGCCGCTGCTGCCGCGAGATTGAGAAAGACGGCTCATGCGGCGCATCCGCGCCGGGCGCCGGCGGCTCCGCCGGCGGCTCGGGCTCCGCCTTCGCGCGCCCGGGCACGACCAGCGAGGGCGGCCCGCGGCGCTTGGTCCGCGCCGGCCGCGCCCAGAACGGCTCGACTTTGTCGCGCTCGCCCAAGACCGGCCTCGCGCCTCAGGCCGCCTTCGGCTTCTGCGGCGGCGGCGGCTCTTTCTTCTCGACCGCGCCGCCCGCTTTCACCCAGGCGCCGAAGCCGCCCGCCATGTGCGCCACCGGCGCCAGCCCCATGTCGTGCACGGTCTTGGCTGCGAGCGCCGAGCGCATGCCGCCGGCGCAGAAGAAGACGAATTTCTTGCCCGAGGCGAACAGCTCCTTGTGATAGGGGCTCTCGGGATCGACCCAGAATTCGAGCATGCCGCGCGGCGCGTGATAGGCGCCCGGGATGCCGCCGTCGCGCCACAGCTCGCGCACATCGCGGATGTCGACGAGCTGGACTTTGGGATCGCTGAGCGCCGCCTTCACCTGGTCGACCGTCATCGTCTCGATCGCGGCCTCGGCCTCGGCGACGAGATCCTTGATGCCCTTCTTCATCTTCATGCGCGCGCTCCCCTGCCGAGGCCGCATCATGCGCGGCGGCGCCTTGCGGTCAAGCCGAGGTCGGCGCCGCTTTAACCATCATTCGAACAGGCGGCCCTGCCGGTCCTTGCGCGCCTGACGCGCCGCCGCTTCGCCCTGCGTCTCGCGGCTCCCGTCGGCCATGACGTGGATGATATCGACGCCGCGGGCGAGCAGCGGCGGCGCGAGCAGATGGAAGCGATGGCAATCGAGCGGATCGCGCTCGGCGCACATCAGCGCCGTCGGCTTCTCGCGCGCGGCCGCCACGACCCGGTCGAGCGCGGCCTGGAATGCCGGCGCGGCGGCAATGCGCGCATAGTCCGGGCGCCCCGCCTGCCACTGCTCGGGATCGCGCGGCCTGCCGCCGAGGGCGTCGCCGAGCCAGAGATAGTCGAGCCCGGCCGCCGCCAGCGCCGCCTCCAGCGCCGGTCGGCGGAATTGCGGCCAGCGCCGCGAATAGGGAAGCGAGCGCACATCGGCCACACGACCGATCCCGCTGCTGCCGAGCAGCGCCAAGAATGCCGCGATCGCGTGATTCGAATGGCCGATCGTGTAGACGGTCGGCGTCATGCGCTAGCTGCGCGTATTCTTGCGCAAGCTCGCGGGCAGCTGGGGCACGCGGCAGCCCTGCGGGCAGCAGCGCCCGACCTGATCCACGGCTGCCGCCGCCCGCCCCGCGCCGTCTTTCCGGCCGGGCAGCATGCCGCGGTCGAGCAGGCGCTCGACCAGCGCGATCTTGTCGGGAATCGGATAGTTGCGGAAGATCTCCATCTTCATCGCCTCGGGCGAGCCGCCGCCGTGCAGGCTGATGGTCGAATACCAGCCGGCGGTGTGCGACACGGTGAGGTCTTCCAAGAAGCGCGCGAGCTTCGCGCGGTGCGCGTAGGGCACGTCGGGGTGTCCCTTGAGCGTCTCGGCGATCGAGCCTGCGGTCGCCGGGTTGTGATCCTCCTCGGGGCCCGGCAATGCGACGATGAGCCCGCCCGCCACTTCATGCGCGATGCGCTGCATGTCGTAGATCTGCGTCGCCAGCATCAGCTTGCCGATATTGGCGTAGACCGGCTCGGGATCGATGTTGCCGGCCACGTCGCGCATTCCGTAGACCGACGATGCGACGCCGCAGGCGAAGATGCCTTCGACCGTCTTGATGAGGTCGACCATGCGGTCGCGCAGATGCGGCGCCGTCTCGGGCGAGAGGCCATTGGCCTGCATCGTCATCGTGCCGGCGCCGATGAGGAGATCGCCGAAGCCGGCGCGGGCCGCGATGCAGGTGTGGCGGTGATGCGTGGCGTAGGTCCGCGTCAGGTGGCCCGACCATTCCCACTCGCCGTCGAGGAACACGCGGCTGTCGGGCACGAAGACGTCGTCGAAGAAGATGGCGCCGAGCGATTGCCCGTAGCGGCCGCTGAAGAGGGCCGCCTTCTCGCCCGGCCGCCCCGCCGGACGCGCCGAGATCGTCACTCCCGGCGCATCGAGCGGCACCGCGCAGGCGACCGCGAAGTCGCGGTCCTCCTCGGCCATGTTGCGGCAGGGCAGCACGAGGATTTCATGCATGTAGGGCGCGCCGGTCACGATCGCCTTGGTGCCGCGGATGACGATGCCGTCCCTGCGGCGCTCCTTGACATGCACATAGGAGTC
Source organism: Alphaproteobacteria bacterium (assembly GCA_036555425.1). GTDB lineage: Bacteria > Pseudomonadota > Alphaproteobacteria > Bin65 > Bin65 > SBBV01. Next base: position 7,667 of record DATBLL010000258.1, read on the forward strand.
GCGCACCGCCTGCTCGTGCGGCCTGAGCGAGCGGTCGCCCTTGCCGTCGGTCATCGCGATGGCCGTGGTGAGGTCCTCGTCCTGCACCCGATGCATGTATTCGATGAAGCGCTGGTGGCGGCCGAGATTGCCCTCCTGGTCGAGATGCCAGGTCATCTGGAACAGCGCATTGAACGCATCCATGGTAAGGTAGCGCTGCGCGCAGCCGGTCTCCTGGCAGATGAGGCGCACGGCTTCGAGCTTGGTCAAAAGGTCGGTCGCGGTGCGATTGATGTGCAGCATGCGGTTGACTTCGCGCCCCGAGGTGTGCTGTTCGGCGACCATGAGCGGCCGAAACTCGTTGCGCAGCGCGAAGTCGTAGGCGACGCCCATCGCCGCCACGCCTGGGGCCAAGGCGGGATCGTCGGCGATCGAAGACACCGCTCGCCCTTCGACGAAGACGCGCGGTTTGAGGCGCCGCAGCGATTCGCGATAATCCGCTCCCGACATCAGCATAGGTATTCTCCTCCGCCCCGATCCTAGCACGAAGGCGAGCGGAAACCGCGGCACGGCGCCGGTGCCGCGTTGCGGCCCGGAGGGCGCGGGGCTATCTTGCCGCCGCTTTCCCAACCGCCCGAGTCACGGAAAATTCGATGCGTCTTGCCGCAGTCTTGCTGTCGATCTTCGCTCTCGTCGCGCCGGCCGCGCCGGCCGGCGCCGATGCCGCGCGCGACTTCGAAGCCGCGGTCGCGGCGGTCAAGAAGGGCAAGCGGGACGAAGCGTTGAAGCTCGTCACCAAGGCCATCGATTCCAAGGAAGCGAGCGGACGCGATCTCGCCGACATGCACTACATGCGGGCCGAACTCTACAGCCAGGCCGGCAAGCTCGACGAATCGATCGCCGACTACGCCAAGACCATCGAAATCATGCCCGATCACGCGCCCGCCTATCACGACCGCGCCGTCATCTACGCGCTGCAGAAGAAATACGCCGAGGCCCTCGACGATCTTTCGCGCGCGGAATTCCTCGTTCCGAAGTCGCCCCTGCCCCATTTCAACCGCGGGCGCGTCTACGAGAGCATGGGCAAGAAAGCCGAGGCGATCGCCGAATACCGCAAGGCGCGGGCGCTCGCGCCGCGGATGAAGGAGCCGCAAGAGGCGCTGCGCCGCTTGGGCGCGCACTGACCGCGGGGCCGCGCGCTCAGCGGCCGCGGCGGGCCTCGACTTTCTCGGTGCGCCGGTATGCCAAAGTGTGAACCCAGGTTCACTCTTTAAAAGAATGAATACGAATTCATGTCTTGGACAACGGCCTTTGCGAGCGCGCATCGCCGTCCGCAAGCGCCGGTCGAACCGCGCGGGCACGCGATGCGCGGCCCGCGGCCCGAATGGACTCGCGGAAATGCCGCGGCGTAGACTGGCGGCGATCCTGTCCGATAGGTGACGGCGTATGTCCGAGGGACGGCTCCAGCGCCATCTTGCCGCGATCCTCGCCGCCGATGTGGTCGGCTTTTCACGAATGATGGACGCCGACGAGCCGGGCACCCTCGCGCGGCTGAAGGCATTGCGCCGCGAAATCGTCGATGCGCTCACGCGGCAATTTGGCGGACGCGTCTTCAAGGACACCGGCGACGGCGCGCTGGCGGAGTTTCCGAGCGCCACCGATGCGGTTCAATGCGCGATCGAGATCCAGCAGGTGCTGGCCAAGCGCAACGATAGCGCGCCCGAAGGGGGGCGGATACTCCTGCGCATCGGCATCAGTCTCGGCGACGTCATCGCCGACGGCAGCGATGTCTACGGCAACGGCGTGAACATCGCCGCTCGGATGGAGGGCTTGGCCGAGCCCGGCGCCATCTGCGTGTCGGGCAACGTGTACGAGCATGTGCGCAATTCGATCGACGTGGGCTTCGACGATCTCGGCGAGCAGTTCGTCAAGAACATCGACCGGCCTGTGCGCTGCTTTCGCCTCGGCCTGGACCCGCGCCCGGCCCCGCCCCCCTCCGGCGCCCCGCCCGCAATGCCCGACAAGCCGTCGATCGCCGTGCTGCCCTTCCAGAACATGTCGGGCGATGCGGACCAGGAGTATTTCGCCGACGGCATCACCGAGGACATCATCACCGCCCTCTCGCACATCCGCTGGCTGTTCGTCATCGCGCGGAACTCTTCCTTCGTCTACAAGGGCCGCGCCGTGGACGTGAAGCGGGTGGCGCGCGAGTTGGGAGTCCGCTACCTGCTGGAAGGCAGCGTGAGGAAGCTCGGCAATCGCGTCCGCATCACCGCGCAGCTGGTGGACGCGCCGACTGGCGTCCACCATTGGGCCGAACGCTACGATCGCGACCTGATCGACATTTTCGCGCTGCAGGACGAGATCACGCGCAACGTCGCGGGCGCCATCGAGCCGCGCCTGCTCGCGGCCGAGGGAGTCCGCTCGCAGGGCCGCCCCGGCGCCGATCTCGACGCTTGGGACATGGTCGCGCGCGCGATGGCGCGGTTCTGGCGCACGACGGGACACGACATCGAGGCGGCCATCGCGATGCTCAAGGACGCCGTGGCCCGCCATCCGAATTACGGGCCGGCGCACAGCATGCTCGCATTCTGCCTGGTCCTAACCGGGCATTTCGGCTGGCTGCCCATCTTCGAGGTGCCGAAGCTCGCCCTCGATTCGGCCCGGCGGGCGGTCGAGCTCGACGACAACGATCCCTGGGCGTATCTGGCGCTGGGCTACGTCGCGTTCGTCGAGCGGCGGACCGACGACGCGGCCGCTCAATTCCGCCGCGCCGTCGAGCTCAACCCCAACTTCGCCGCCGCGCACGGCTACTGGGGCTACGCGCTGGCCTTCGATGGGCGCTCGGACGAAGCCATCGAGCGCATGGCGCTCGCCATGCGCATGAGCCCGCACGACCGGCAGAACAGCATTTTCATGGGCGGCACCGCGGTCGCGCACTACCTAGCCCATCGCTACGACCAGGCTATCGAATGGGCGCGCAAGGCGGTCCAGCAGGGCCCCAGCATGACGGCGCCGCACCGCATCCTGTGCGCGAGCCTCGCGCAATCGGGGCGCCTCGACGAGGCGCACGCCGTGCTCGAGCGCATGCGCGAGATGCAGCCTTACATCTCGATCGAATGGGTCACGCGCATGGTTCCCTACACGCCGGAACGGTTGACCCACTTCCTCGAAGGCTTGAAGAAGGCCGGCCTGACTTAACGAAACTCCGGGCCGCCTGCTCTTCGCGCAAGCGCAAAGCCCGGGAAGGGAAACGCCATGCCGAAACGACTTCAGGACCGCATCGCCATCGTCACCGGCGCCGGCTCGTCGGGGCCCGGCTGGGGCAACGGCAAGGCCGCGGCGGTGCTGTTCGCGCGCGAAGGCGCCAAGGTGCTGTGCAGCGACATCAACGAGGCGGCCGCGCGCGAAACGGCGGACATCATCGAGAAGGAAGGCGGCGCCGCCGAGGTCTTCGCCTGCGACGTCTCCAAATCCGATCAGGTGGCGGCGATGGTGGCGCGTTGCCGCGCCGCGTTCGGCGGCCGCATCGACATCCTGCACAACAATGTCGGCATCGCCGTCACCGGCGGCCCGGTCGATCTTTCCGAGGCGGACTGGGACCGCGTCTCGGCCATCAACATCAAGAGCATGTTCCTCACCTGCAAATATGTGCTGCCGGTGATGGTGGCCCAGACGCCGAATCAATATGGGCTGCGCGGCGCCATCGTGAACATCTCCTCGGTCGCCGGCATACGTTGGTCGGGCGTGTCCTATCTCGCCTACAGCACCACCAAGGGCGCCGCCCTCCCCTTCACGCGCTCGGTGGCGCTCGAATATGCGAAACAGGGCATTCGCGCCAACGCGATCCTGCCCGGCCTCATGAACACGCCGATGGTGCGCGGCGCTGCGATCCAGAATTCCTACGGCGGCAACGAGGCCGAGATGGTGCGCCGGCGCGACGCGCAATGCCCGATGGGCAAAATGGGCGACGCCTGGGACGTCGCCTACGCCGCCCTCTTCCTCGCCTCCGACGAAGCCAAGTACATCACCGGCGCCGAGCTCATCGTCGACGGCGGCCTCACCTGCAAAGTGGCGTGACGTGGCCCTGCCAATCCCGCGCTAGTCGTCCGCCTTCTGCCCGCACGCGTCGACGAGGGGCTTGGCCTTATCGGCGAAGCCTTCGAGCTCGAGCGTCTTCTCCTCGATGGTGCGCGGGCCGGGGATGCGCACCATGAGCTCGCGGCGGATGAGCGCGGTCTCGAACAGCTTCTTCACGTCCGGGCCCTGGAACACGGCGGAGCTCGGCACCGGCGTGTTGCCGCTCATCCACTGCGCCGCCTCGGGCGGAAAGCGGTAGCGCAGGATGTTCGAGATCGGCCAGGTCGCGACCACCGTGAGCACGAGCTCTCCGCGCGCGCAGACGAACGCGAGGGCCGCGACCGTGCCATCGTACTCGATCTTGGTCTGGACCGTGTGGCGGTCGGCGCCGGTCGCGGAATCGCGGAATTTGGCATATTCCCAGATCGTGCCGGAGCGCGCCGGCATGATGGCGCCGAGCGCGCCCGCGACCGCGACCGCGGCCCCGAGCGCGCAACGCAAAGCAACGGCCTTGCGCGCGCGGCGTTTCATGCCGCCATCTTATGAATCCGTCGGCATGCGCTGTAAAGCGCCGCCGCGCCCCCTCGGTATAACTATCGCGTCGCCACCCAGGCGCCGGCGCCGATCATCAGCGTGCCCGAGGTGCGGTTGATCGCCTTGACGGCGCGCGGGCTGCGGATGAAGACGCGCGCCCGCGAGGCGAGCCACGCGAAACCCAGATTGGTGACGATCAGGATGCCCACCACGACCGCGGCCATGAGCGCCACGTCGCGCGCGCCGAGCTGGTCGAGGTCGGCGAAGGTCGGCAGGAACGCCGCGTAGAACAGGATGATCTTGGGATTGCCGAGATCGACCAAAGCGCCCTCGGCGAAGCTCTTCCAGAAGCGGCGCGGCACCGGCGCGGCCGCGACGTCCCCCGCATGGGCGCGGTCGGTCCAAAGCCGTATGCCGAGATAAATGAGGTAGGCGGCACCGACGATCTTGATGGCGATGAAGAGCTCGCCGAGCACGCTCGAAATCGCGGAGAGGCCGAACACCGCCAGCAGCAAATAAGCCAGGTCGACCGCGGCCACGCCGCCGACGAAGCCGAACGCCGGCCGGAGCCCGGAAAAGAGCGAGCGCGCCACGGTTGCGACAACGACCGGGCCCGGCGTCAGGGCCAGGATGAACACGGCCGCGGCAAGGGCAAGATAGCTGGCGAGCGACATGCGGCAGTCCCCGGGATCGCGGTCAAACGAAGATGAACCGCACCGTGTAGCGCGCCAGCGCCCTTTCCGCCAACGCCTTTTGCGCCGCGTCCTCCAGCGTGACGCGCGCGACGGTCCCCGATGCCGGATCATGGCCGACGGCAACTTTTGCCGCGATGCCCGCCGCGGCGAGCGCCGCGCCGTAAACTTTTTCGATGGCGCGATAGCGCAGCGTCGGCTTGAAAATCTTGCCGACCGCGGTGACCGGCATTCCGCCCATGATCTCGACCCGCACCGGCGCCGCCGCGCGCTCGGGCACGGCGCCGCGGCCGAATTCGAGCAGCTCGGCCTCGCTCGCCTTGGTACCCTCGCGCAGCACCACGTAGCACATCGGCACCTCGCCGGCGTACGCATCGGGCTGGCCGACCGCGGCGGCGATGGCGACCGCCGGATGCCGGCACATCGCCTCCTCGATCACCTGCGGATCGATGTTGTGGCCGCCGCGGATGATGAGGTCCTTGGCGCGGCCCGAGAGCCAGAGATAGCCCTCGGCGTCGCTCTTCGCGAGGTCGCCGGTATTGAGCCAGCGATGGCCGGCCGCATCCTCGGCCCAGGCCCCGGCATTGTCGCGCGGATTGAGGTAGCCGGGGAAAACCTGCGGCCCACGCATCACCACGACGCCGATCTCGCCCGGCGCGGCGTCGCGCTCGATCCGCCCTTGAGCGGCGCGCCCACCGGCGCCGACCACCGCGACCTTCACCTGCTGATAGGGCGCGCGCAAACCGATCGCGCCGATGCGTCGCTCGCCCGCGGGCGGATTGAGCACGCTCGCCGTGGTGCCCTCGGTCAAGCCGTAGCCTTCGAGAATCTTGACGCCCGTCAGCGCCTCGAAGCGGCGGAACACTTCGGGCGGCATCGGCGCCGCGCCGCAGATCGCGTAGCGCAGCGAGCTGACATCCGCGCCCGCCAGCGGCACGTCGAGCAGGCTCGAATAGACCGTCGGGACCGCGCTGAAATAGGTGACGCGATAGCGCTCGACGAGCTTCCAGAAACCGGGCAGCAGCTTCGGCGAGCGATAGCCCTGCGCGCCCGCGAGCAGCACATGCGCGCCCGCGATCCAGTTGCCGAGGCCGGTCACCATCACGCCGTTGACGTGGAAGAGCGGCAGGCCGCACAGAAAGACGTCGCCTTGTCGCGTGCCGAGCAAGGCCGGCAGCAGCCAGGCCATGTAGACTTCGTTGGCATGCGTGTGGGGCGCGATCTTGGGCGCGCCGGTCGTGCCGCCGGTGTGGAAATAGCTCGCGATGTCGCCGGACGCGATCTTGCGGCTCGAGACCAGCCGGTCGCCGGGCTCGCGCGCCCGCTCGGCCGCGTAGCTCAGCACCGGGATCGCGCCGAGGCGTTCGGGCTTCGCTGCGCCGGCCTCCCAGCCGGGCTGCGCGTATTTGGCGAGATCGACTTGGAGGATCGCCTCAAGGCTCGCCACCTCGCTCGCGACGCGTTCGGCCTTGGCCCACAGATCGGTGCCGGGAAAGGGTGCCAGCGTCACCAGCAGCTTGGCCTTCGCGGCCTTGAGGATCTCGACGATGTGCGCCGGCTCGAGCAGCGGATTGATCGCGCACACGCTGCCCGCCGCCTCCCCGCCCCAAATCACCTCGTGCGTCTCGGGCAGGTTCGGCAGCACATAGGCGACGGGCGCCTCCTTCCCCACGCCGAGGCGATGAAAGAGATTCGCCGCTTGCGTGATGCGGGCGAAGAAATCGCGGTAGCCCAGGCGCACCGGCGGGTCGGCCACATCGCCCTGGAGCAGGAAGGTCAGCGCCGGCGCGTCGCCGTAGCGCGCGGCGGCCTCGCGCAGCACGTCGTACGTGCTGGCCGGCAGATTGCGCGCGGCGAGCGGCGTGCGCTCGATGGCCTCGACCTCGCGAAGCGAGGCGATGCGGGGAAGGCCGGCAAAGAGATCCATGGCCGCCCCTTCAGCGACGCAAGGCCGCCGCGTCGCGGCGCCGGCGCCCGTCACCGGGTTTGATCGAGCCTAGTTCCATGGGTCCCTCGCGCGCGCGCCGGCCAAGTCCTCGTCTGCGGCGCCGTTCCGCTGGCCTCGCTGCATCGCTCTGATATATTCAACTTCAATAGAAGCATAGTTCTTCGGGAGTCGCAGACGCCATGCACAGCACGATCATGAATTATCCGCTGACGCTCGTACACTTTCTCGAGCGCGCGAAGCTGCTTTTCCCCACCGTCGAAATCGTCTCGCGCCGGCCGGACAAGTCGCTCCACCGCCAGACCTACGCCGACTTCTACCGCCGCGCGCGCGCGCTGGCCGAGGCCCTGACCAAGGCCGGCATGCAGCCGGGCGACCGCGTGGCCACGTTGTCGTGGAACCATTGGGTGCATCTCGAATGCTATTTCGGGATCACCTGTGCCGGCGGCATATTGCACACGCTCAATCTGCGCCTTCATCCCGACGAGATCGCCTACATCGCCAACCATGCCGGCGACCGCTTCCTCATCGTCGACGACGTGCTGCTGCCGCTCTACGAGCGCTTCAAGGACAAGGTGAAATTCGAGAAGGTCGTCGTCGTGCCGCTCTCGGGCGCGGCCCCCGAGGGCATGACGAGCTACGAGGACTTCATCGCAACGGCCAAGGGCGATTGGCCTCATCCGACCATCGGCGAAACCGACGGCTGTGCCATGTGCTACACCTCGGGCACGACCGGCAAGCCCAAGGGCGTCGTCTACTCCCATCGCGGCATGGTCGTGCACTCGCTGGCGAGCTGCATGGTCGACATGCTTGCGATCAGCCAGGACGATTGCGTGATGCCGGTCGTGCCGATGTTCCATGCCAACGCCTGGGGCATTCCCTACTCGGCCGTGCTCGCCGGCGCCAAACTTGTCTTTCCGGGGCCGCATCTCGATGCCGAATCCCTGCTCGACCTCTGCGAACGCGAGCAGATCAGCTTCTCGGGCGGCGTACCGACCGTGTGGCTCGCCATCCTGCAGAATCTCGAATCCGGCCAGCGCAAATGGAAGCTGCATCCGAAGTTCCGCTCGGTCGTGGGCGGGTCGGCGGCGCCGCCCTCGCTGATCGAGCGCTTCGACAAGTTCGGCATGAAGGTCGTCCACGCCTGGGGCATGACCGAGATGTCGCCGCTTGGCACCGTCTCCCACGTCAAGCCGCATCTCGCGGCCAAGGGCGACAAGGTCGCCTACGAATACCGCGCCAAGCAGGGCGTGCAGGCGCCCTTCGTCGACATGCGCGTCGTCACCGCCGAGGGCAAGGAGGCGCCGTGGGACGGCAGGACCATGGGCGAGCTCGAAGTGCGTGGGCCCTGGATCGCCTCGAGCTACTACAACCAGTCCGATGCCGCCGACAAATGGGCCACGGACGGCTGGTTCCGCACCGGCGACGTCTGCACCATCGATCCCGAGGGCTACATGCAGATTACCGACCGCTCGAAGGACGTGATCAAGTCGGGCGGCGAATGGATCAGCTCGGTCGATCTCGAGAACGCGATCATGGGCCACCCCGCCGTGGCCGAAGCCGCCGTCATCGCCGTCCCGCATCCCAAATGGGACGAGCGCCCGCTCGCCTGCGTCGTGAAGAAGCCCGGCGCCACCGTGACCGCCGCCGACATCCGGAAATTCCTCGAAGGCAAATTCGCCAAGTGGCAGCTTCCCGACGAGGTCGTCTTCGTCGAAACCATCCCGCGCACCTCGACCGGCAAATTCCAGAAGCTCGCGCTGCGCGAGCAATTCAAGGATTTCCGCTGGGCCGAGGAGCGCAAGGCGGGTTAGATTAAGCGAGCATCTCCGTGGCTGCGGAAAAAACGACGCCGGCCGGCCCCCTCGCCGGCATCCGCGTCGTCGATCTCGGGCGTATCTTCGCGGGGCCGTTCTGCGCCCAATTGCTCGGCGATCTCGGCGCCGACGTGATCAAGGTCGAGGGCGCGGAGGGCGACCGCCTGCGCAACAGCCCGCCTTCCTTCGCGCCCGACATCGGCGGGTATTTCTCGACCGCCAACCGCAACAAGCGCTCGCTGCGCATCGATTTGAGGAAGCCGGGCGCCAAGACGATCGTCAACGCTCTCCTCGCGCGCGCGGACGTCCTGGTCGAGAATTTCCGCCCCGGCGTGCTCGAAAACATGGGCCTCGACGAGGCGCGGCTCGAGCGCGATTTCCCGCGCCTCGTCGCGGTGCGCGTCTCGGCCTACGGCCATTCGGGGCCCGACCGCGACCTCCCCGGCGTCGACCAGATGATCCAAGGCGTCAGCGGCTTCATGGCGATCACCGGCACGCCCGGGACCGGGCCCGTCCGCGCCGGCATCGCCATCGCCGACGCGCTCGCCGGATACGCCGCCTGCGTCGGGGCGCTGGCGGCGCTCGCCGAGCGCGCCAACAGCGGCCGCGGCCAGGTCGTGCGCACGTCGCTGCTGGAAGCGCTGATGGGTACGATGAGCGTGCAGGCGGGAAAATATTTCGCCAGCGGCGTCGATCCGGTGCCCGAAGGCAACTTCCATCCGGTGACGGCGCTCTACGGCACCTTCGCCACCGCCGACGGCCATGTGCAGATCTACGTCTCCGAGGATGCGCGCATGGCGAAGTTCGCGCGCATCTGCGGCAAGCCAGAGTGGCTCCAAGATCCGCGCCTCGCCACCCAGAAGGCGCGCGACACCAATCGCGATTCCGCGCGCGCGACCATCGCCAAGGTGATGACGTCGCGGAAGACCGCCGAGTGGATCGCGGCGCTCAAGGCCGCCGATATCCCGTGCGGGCCGATCTATTCGGTGGCGGAAGCCTTCGCGGCGCCCCAGGCCCAGGCGATGAATATGGTCCTCGAAGCGGCGCTCGGGCAAGGCGCACGCATGCGCCTCCCCGGCTTTCCGGTCAAGCTCGCGCGCACGCCGCCGCGCCTGCGCCGCGCGCCGCCGCATTTGGGCGAGCACAACGCGGAGATCCTGGCCGAGCTCGGCCTCGCCGGCGATGCCGAGGCGCGGGCGGCGCTGGTCGGCTGACCGGCAAGCCTCGGGTCAGCGCGCCCGCGCGACGTTGAACGCGTCGAACTGGACGACGCTGTCCGCCAGCGTCGCGATGCCGACGGCGCCGGACGCGCGGAACGTGCTGTCCTCGACTTCGAATTGCTTGCGGTTATCGAGGAAGATCTCGAAGCGCTGGCTCGTCGCGCGGACGCGGAGCTGGTACCAGCGGTCGCGGTCGAGCTTGACGCGATGCGCGTATTTGCGATCCTCGCCGGCGATGGGCAGCGGCGCCGGCCGGCTCTTCGCGACGCGATAGACCGCCATCTGGTCCGCTTTCGCGTCGATCATCAGCGCGTAATAGTTCTGCTTGTCCTGCGCGCGCCAGACGAGCCCGCCCGCCTGGGCGCGGCCGCCGCTGACCGGCCGGATCAGCACCACCACGTCGACGTCGCCGCCGCGATAGTTCCGGAGCAGGCAATGCGGCATGCGGCTCGCATCGGCGACCTGGCTCGTCTGGGCGAGCACGCGGCGGATGCCGCCTTCGGCCATGGCTTGCGTGACGACCCAGCGCGCCGGCCCGCCCGGCCCGGTCACGTCGCAGGCGAAGGCGCCGGGCTCGGAGCCGGGCTTCAGGAAATCGAACGTCACGCTGCGCGAGCTTTGCGCGTCCGCCGCGCCGGCGGCCGCCGATCCGATGGCGCCGAGGAGAAGCGCGACCATCCGATGCTTCATAGCCACCGCTCCTGCCGGCGCCGCGTCAGTCCAGCCCCGCCCCGAGCCCCGCCGCCTGGATGCCCGCCACGGCCGCCGCCTCGTCGTTGTCCGACGTATCGCCGCTGACGCCCACCGCGCCGACGATGGCATTGCCCTCCTTGATCAGCACGCCGCCCGGCACCGGCACGAGCCGCCCGCCCGAAGCCTCGATCACCGCATTCATGAAATGCGGACGGTCCTTGGCGAATTGTTCGAGGGCCCGCGACGAGCGGCCCATGCCGAGCGCGCCATAGGCTTTGCCCTTGGCGATCGCCTCGCGCAGCAAGCCCCCGTCCTCCATCGCGTAGGCGACGAGGCAGCCGCGCGCATCGAGCACGGCCACCGAGAGCGGCCGCATGTTCTTCTCGCGTCCCTTCTTGAGCGTCGCGTCGACGATCGCCTGTGCCTGCTGCAGCGTCAACATCGTGTGTTTCGACTCCCCATGAAATCTGCGGCGGCGCGTTGTGGCCGCCGTTGCCGCCACTATGCAAGCACCGCGTCCGCGATGGCAACCGGGAACGGCGGGATCGCGCGAGTGCGCCGCCTGCGCGCCGTTCCCCGGCACCAGCCCCAGGAACGCGGCAGCGAGAAGCGCGCGGGAGTGATCGAATCCGCCGTGCTGCGCCTGCGCCCCATCCTGATGACGACCGGCGCCATGGTGCTGGGCTCGCTGCCGCTCGCCATCGCCACCGGCGCCGGCGCCGAAAGCCGCCAGCAGATCGGCTGGGTCATCGTCGGCGGCCTGCTGATGGGCACGCTGTTCACGCTGTTCGTGGTGCCGACGGCCTACATGATCCTGGCGAGGAAGCGAAAGCCGCATGCGGTGGCTTCGAGTGACGCAGTGCCCGCACCGGCGGAATAGTTCCTTCTTATTTCATCGGATCGCGCCATCGCGCCGCGGCTCTGTCAACGGCGCGGGCACTATTCATCGCTATCGCCCACAATGCGCGTAGGAGGTGCCCGAAACAGTTCGATATCGACCTTATGCTCGTCGGAGAAATGCCCCGGATGGAGATCGCAAAAAGAATTGTGGTATCCCGCAACCCACGCAAACTTCACAAAGATCGGCGGATTAGTGGCGAACTCCTTGAGCTTGCTCTCAACCGTCTCCTTGTGCTGCATAAACTCTTTATAGAACGGGCCGTGCTCGTCTTCTGCAATAAGCACGCAATCGAGGTAGTTTATGAACCATTGCCCATCTGAGTCCTTCAGCAAGTCGCGGTTTTGGGGGGCAGAGGCTTCTCGGCCGTAATAGGTCAGGTGTTTCTTCACAGCCGCGACCGCCGAGTCGGTCAATATGATTCTATCGGCGTCACGGGGAAGGGGTCAGACCCCTTTTTCTGTCACGATTCCAGTACCTTGTCCCTACCGCTTTGAAAAAGCTGGAGAGGAAGGGGTCTGACCCCATGGCCTCAAATCGCCCTCGAATTTTTGCGGGGACATCGGCCTGCTACTTTTATGCCTTGCTGCAGAACTCGTCCGCGATAACTTGAACAGGCCGACTGGCGTGACCGCGTAAACTTTGGCTAGGCGCAACTGCAATGCATGAGCCCGAATATGTCTCTCGACTGATCGGCGACATTTACGATGCCGCGCTTGATCCTGCGCTCTGGCCTCCCGTACTGAAAGCAGCGAGCGAATACGTTCCGGGAGCGAGCGGCACGTTGATGTCGCAGGATTCACTGTCGGGTTCAGCACAATTCTACTTTCAATGGGGCAACGATCCGAGCTTTTTGAAGTCCTATCAGGATGTATACGTCAAGCTGAATCCCGTCCTTGTCCCGGCACTTCTCCATGCGAAAGTTGGCGACATATGCAGCACGGTCGATTTTCTTCCACTTGACGAGTTTTTCGCATCCCGTTTCTACAAGGAGTGGGTCGCCCCACAAGGTCTAGTTGATTCCGTTTTCTGCACTCTCGACACGTCCGCGACGAGCTACGCCTTCATCGCAATCACCAGGCATGAGCGGCATGGAGTGGTGGACGGAAAAACGCGACGGCGCATGGGACTGCTTGGCCCACATTTTCGCCGGGCGATTGCAATCGGCAAGCTCATTGATCTTCACAAGGTCGAGGCCGCGGCACTCGCCGATTCGCTCGACTGCCTTGCGGCCGCAATGTTCTTGGTCGACTCTGGTGGGCGCATTGTACACGCCAATGCCGCGGGTCAAGTAATGCTCCGTGAAGGGTCAGTTATTCGCACCGCCGGAGGTAAGTTTGCAGCCGTACATCGGGAAGCCAACCGCGCCCTGCATGACATCTTCATGAATGCCGCCAGCGGCGACGCGGCGATCGGCACAAGAGGCATCGCAGTGCAAATACCCTCATCTGATGGTACACGCTACGTCGCCGATGTGTTGCCGCTGACTTCGGGCAGGCGGCGCAGCGCGGTCGCGGCTTACTCTGCAGTGGCCGCTGTCTTCGTGCGCAAAGCTGCGTTCGAACCCCCACATCAGCTGGACACGATTGCAAGCACATTCAAACTGACGCCCGCCGAAATGCGTGTCTCAATGATGATCGTCGAGATCGGCGGCGTTCCTCAGATAGCGCGTGCCCTCGGGGTTTCAGAGACCACCATCAAGACGCATTTGCAGCACATCTTCGCCAAGACCGGCACCAGCCGTCAGGCGGACTTGGTCAAGCTCATAGCCGGCTACATGAGCCTTCTCCGGGACTAATCACACGTGGAATCTGCTTTCGAGGTCCGCTGCGGATCGAATCGCGTTGATATTGCCATATGTCTGCTCTCCTTTCCGCTATCCACGACACCGAGCATTACCACGTCTGACCGAGTGCCGTCTGATTGTTGCCTCCTCTGCGATCGATCAGGAAGTAACTGACACAGCGGCCGCAGCACAGCCTCCTGGCCTCGGTCGATCTGGCGAACATGACGCACGTGCAGGCGCCAAAGAGTAGGCATACCCGCCGCAATGAGTCTCGACGCAATCTGCTGCCTGGCAGCTTCGCGTGATTTTTCGGATCGTGGTTTCGCTAAGGAAGGCGAAGGACCGGCGGGGCGGCGACCGCCGACCGCGCGAATGCCTGCGCAATTGGGTTTGCAGATGAGCTTGCTGCAACGATGACAGCAGGGACGGCAGGTGTGGTCAAGAACCGACCGGCGGCCATCGTCTTTTCGTGTCTGCTACGAAGCAGGTGGCCTCTTCCGCGCGTGCCGGCAGCGCAGCGCAAAAGCGTGAAAAAGCGCAGTCTCTCATACGAACGTATGAGGCGAGCTGCTGCAAACATCAATAGGATTCAATCGTCGTGAGGTTTCCGGCGGGCTTTGTCCCGCCTCGAAATGGGGGAACTGCCATGATGATTGCGGGCGCCGACGCGGCTCGCGACGGGGCGACATATTCCAGCCCCGCAGCACGCACGATGACCTGGGCCAAACCGCGCGATGTAAAAGGCCAGGATCGCCAATTGCGTGATCTGCAGCGTCAGGTGCGACGTTGGTGTGATGTCGAGCGCGCGATGAATCGTGCGCCCGATTTGCGTGCCAAGCGCCGTGCAGAGCTGCTCGCGGCCGGCTTTCGATGCCTCTGGCAACGCGTTGTTGCACGGCGGAACTTCACACCCAGTCACGCGAAGGCCGCCGCCTGCGCGCTGATGTTTGCCGGTCCCGTCGCGCTCGGCGGAGTCGCTCTGCCGTCAACGGGGGCTTTTGCTCAGGAGAAGATCGCCGTGGCAACTCGGGCATTGGGCACGGACGCGGCGACGGATCAGGCACGCTTGGCGGAGCTGGGAATCAGCATGACCGCGATCGAGCAATGCGAGGATGCGGAGTTGCTCTGGCGTGCGGTCCGCGAATTGGTGCTGCCGCAACGCGTTTCGGAGCCGATACAGCAGCGCATCCTGCGCCGCGTCTGGGTCCTCGATCCGGATATTGCCAAGGGAAGCCTGCTGGAATCCGAAACCCAATGAAACGGGGCCGCGAACCTCGTAGCCCAACGAATGTTCATATGGCCGGCTCCCGTGCCATCATCGTTTCAACCGCGTTCCTGCTGGCGCTGCCGAGCAGCCCCGCCGCCGCGCAGGGCGAAGCGGCGACGAATATTGCGCGCACGCCCGCATCCGCTGCGAAA